>CAYRFF010000001.1:0-157619 GCA_964423575.1 uncultured Saprospiraceae bacterium
CGCGTGCTGCAGAATCTAGTGATTTTGCGATTTAGTGATAAAGTTATTTAGTTAAAGAGTGGACTTGCTCAATTACTTAGACAATCCCGGAAACTGTGCGTGGTTTCCATATAAACGTAGTTCTCTTCTCAGCCTTAGCTCCTGAGCGGTCCCTGAGGGTGACGAACTAGTCCCTGAGGTAGCCTGAGTGAAACGATGAGCACTCGAAGGGTAGCGAAGAGCTACACCAGATCCTGATCCCTCCACAGCTTCTTAGCTTGTTTCTTTCTCGACTCTACAGCCTGTTTAAATTCCTCGAGGTCCAGATCTTTCTCTTTATTTTTGCCGGAAGGCAGTTCCTGAGAAGGCTCTTTATGTGCTTTACGCAATCTCCGCATTTCCTTTTCTATCTGATCTTCCTTAGAACCGAAAGGTTTATAAAATTTGATTATATCATCGATGACGCTGATAGCCAGGACGCCAATTGCAATTAAAGACCAAGGGAATCTATCGAAGCCTTTTCTGAAGTTGAAATAGAGTAGCACAATGGAGATAACTATAAAGGTAGCAATATTACCCCTTAGTTCTTTCTTCTCTTTAATGCGCTTTTCTGCTTCCTTTCTTAATTCCTCCATATCGTCTCTCCGAGATAATATACTTTAACTACATAGTGTTTACATGAACAGATTGTGATACACTAGCTTTTTTTACTCGTTATGGATGCTAGAAGCCCTCCAAACCATCCACCGATCAAGCCACCGATTCCGCCGATAATCCCCGTCACAATCCATAGCATATACGAATTTAGGCCTCCAAAAAGTTCCCCAATCCGATTACTTAGAATATAATTATTGGAAACATCGGTGAGGATAGGCAGAACTGTCCATAATGAAAACAGAGCTAGAAATCCGTAAAGAAGACCGGTTGCAGGCTTTAAACCAAAGATGAAAACAACCACAGCCGTTACCGGTAGAATCATATACCAGGGCAACCAAAGGAGTGCAATATGATTGGCTACAATCAATGTGACAAATACCGTAATCTTATAAATTATTTTGTTCATAGCTTATTTACCTTGAAAAGTCCACGTTTTAACTTTGTTCTGCAAGTCCGCAGGATTTCTGGGGAAACTGATTTCATGATATCTGCCTTCCACCCAGTCATCCACCATATTGTCGTAGTAATAGGAGCCGGGATTCCCACTTTGTCCGCCCGGATAAATGCCATAAGCCTTTACCGGTGTTTCCATAGAAACTACCATTCGCCAGGATGGCCCGTGATCTGCCTTTTGCGCATTTAAAGCAGAATAATGCCCACCGGAGTTTAAGACCTTGGTAGAGAATGCCGGGATTCCTGCCATGTGATTAATTACGGTTCCTTTCTCGTCCGACCATTTATACTCGGGATTTTCTTTTATCGCTTCCGCAAATGTTGTTACCGCTTCCGCAAAACTCGATTTCAGGAGGTCTTCTATACCCGTATAAGAAGAACCATCCACTTTATTCAACATAAAGGAGAGGTTAACTCCATGCTCTATAATCCAGATAGTATTATAAATTGAAGGATAACGCAGGATTTCATCATAACCGGGTTGCTCCCATTCATCCCATGCATTGGACATCAGTTTATCCATAAAATATGTGTAGAGAATAGGCTCCTGAGCATCTTTGTTAAACTCCTTATTCCAGTTTTTAAGAAGATCTTTCATCCTGGATTGCTCTCCATCTAGATTCACTTCCTCCAGAATAGGAATGAAAGTGTTAAGCGCATATTCTGCTTCCTTAGAGTAATCGTTCATCTGCAATTCTTCAAAGTTCTTTGCAGTCAGATTATCCGTTGTATCCAGAACAGAGTTTATATATCGATTTCTGAAATGCCTGAATGTGACACTGTTATAGTAGAATGGATAATCTTCTGAGGTTGATACCTGATTTGCGGAAGCTACATAATTCCTTTCCGGATTAATCTGTCTGGGAATCAGCTCATTGGGAACAAAGCTATCATATAACTGACCTGATTCAGAGATGATTTCAATAAATTCACCCGATCTGTCGTCTTTTAATGGGAACTTGCCCTGGACGGTCAATGCGATATCTCCACTGGCACTGGCAAATGCAAAGTTCTGCGCCGGAGTTGTGAAATTGCGGATTGCCGCTCGGTATTCATCAATATTCTGCGCCTTATTTAACTCGATAAAGGTAGAAAGCTCATCATCCGGATTGTATCTGTGGGCAAGCCAGTCAAATGCCAGCCCATATCGCGGATCATCCTTATCCTCTGTATATGATACGATTCCTGCCTCGGTAATATATATGTTTACCTCGACATCATCTTCTCCTTTAACTGCAATCTTCTCAGTTCTTAAACTCGTTTTATGTTCTTTCCCGTCCAGGATATAAGTGGAAAAATCATCGCCTTTCCAGTTGAGTTTACGCCATTCCGCAACATCGTGTCCCACATTGGTCTCGCCCCAGGCAATCGCATCGTTGAAGCCGATAAGTATTGCAAACATTCCCGGAAAGCTCACTCCATAAGTATTCATGTCTGCACTGTGCAGATGATTCTCAAACCAAATGGAAGGAAGTCGCATCGTAAGGTGAGGATCACTTGCAAGCATAGGACTGCCTGTAGCTGTCTTCACACCGCTTACAGCCCAGTTGTTACTCCCATTATCAGAATCAAATTCCGGTGCTACAAAATCATCAAATTTCCTAAAGTCCGGTTGATAAATCACCGAGTCGGGAATTACATGGCGGATTGTACTCTGCCATTCAGGTTGACTGGGAATTACCGGATCTACGTAATCGGCGATAACAAAAAGGCTGTCATAAGCTTCGGCACCCATAAACTTGCGAGTATAGGTGGATTCAAGATCCCTGTTATGTATGCAGAGGTCATAGGACAACTGCTTGAACAACATCATCATATCTATCAATTCCCAGCTGCTGGGACTGTAGTTTAATAACTTGAACTCAATAGGGTAGTCTTTTTTCTTTAGCTGTGAAATATAAGTGTTGGCACCATCACAGTAAGCCTGTGCATATTTCAATGTCTCAGGATGTTCTTTTACTCCTTTAAGTGCGTTTTCGGCTGCGTAAGCCATCCCGAGTTTCCTCTGATATTTATCGTGGTTCAATGCGCCGGGACCTACAACTTCCGCCAATCTTCCACCTGCAGCTCTGGAAATCATATCCATTTGCCACAGCCTCTGGCTCGCGTGGATATATCCCTGTACTCGTACCATATCCAGCGTGCTTTCTGCATATATATGCGGTACGAGATTTTCATCAAAATGCACTTCCGCCTTTCCTTCCAGTCCCGGTATATTGCGGGTGCTGTGGCCTATAGGATTGATAGGGTCAGCATTGGCCCAGAAGCCGTAATAAGGGTTTATAAATTTGCCTATCGGAGGCAAGGTGCTATCACCTAGCTTCAGAGAATTCTCTCCAAAGTAAATGAAAAGCCCTCCAAGTACTGCAACTATGAATAGAGTGATGTAACGCATACTACTTTCCAAATTAAGAATGTCAATTTAAGCTCTTTTTACCTTGTGTAAATCTAAGGTATCATTCCCGGATATAAAAATAGCTGTTTTCGCTACTGTTTTCTTCACTGAAAACATATCCGTCATAATCAAATGCCTGTAGATGTTCCTTTTTTCTGATATCTTCCGCCACGATAAATCTCGCCATCATGCCTCTTGCTTTTTTAGCATTAAAGCTTATGAACTTGAGTTCCCCGTTTTTTCTTTCGTTGAAAGTGATGTCGAGTATCGGAGCTTTGATAGCCTCGCTGTCTATCGCTTTATAGTAGGGATTGGAGGCGAGATTTACCAGTAGGGGATTATCTTCTTTCAGCAATTCCCTGTTGAGGTTTTCCGTCAGTGAATTTCCCCAGAACTCATAGAGATTTTTATTCTGTCTGACTTTTAATGGATTATCCATCTCGAGACGATATGGCTGTATTAAATCATAAGGCCTCAGAACTCCATAAAGTCCTGAAATGATTCTAAGCCTTTCCTGTGCCCGGTCGAGCTGCTCTTTATTCAGGCTGCTCGCTTCAAATCCCACGTAAACATCTCCCTGGTATGCAAGGATAGCCTGCTTGGCATTTTGATTGAAATTATATTCTTCTGAAAACTCCTTGAAGCGTTCATAATTCAGCTTAGTAAGATTGTCTGACACGGATAGAAGTGACTTCAGCTCCGACTTAGTCATGGATTTTAACTTCTTTACCAGTTGCCAGGTTTTGTTCTCAAAGGCCGACCTTGTATATGTAGAAAACGAAGTCTCTCCGAAGTCCAATCTTTTGGCCGGTGAAATAATAGCAATCATAATCTTTTACTTTTCAGTTTACATGTAAATATTACATATTTCTTCTATACTGCCCGCCGACTTTGTAAAGTGCATGGGTAATCTGCCCCAGTGAACAGTATTTTACAGCTTCCATAAGATATGCAAACATGTTTTTATTGTTCATCGCGGCTTGCTGAAGTACTTTAAGCTGTTCATCACTTACCTCTTCCTGCACTTTATGCAATGCATGCAGATTGTCGATCTGCAGTTGCTTTTCCTCTTCAGTAGCACGTATAACTTCTTTGGGGATAATCGTGGGAGAGCCATCATCTGACAAGAAGGTATTTACTCCGATTATCGGAAGCTTTCCATTGTGTTTCAGCGATTCATAATACAAACTTTCTTCTTGAATCTTACCTCTTTGATACATGGATTCCATCGCACCTAGAACGCCGCCGCGGTCTGTGATTCTATCAAATTCCTGGAGTACGGCTTCTTCAACCAGGTCTGTCAATTCTTCAATGATGAAGCTTCCCTGCATTGGGTTCTCGTTCTTGGCGAGTCCGAGTTCGTGGTTTATAATCAACTGAATAGCTACTGCTCGTCTTACAGACTCTTCTGTAGGCGTTGTAATAGCTTCATCATAGGCATTGGTATGCAGCGAATTACAGTTGTCGTAAATCGCATATAAAGCTTGCAATGTCGTTCTTATATCATTAAATGTAATCTCCTGTGCGTGCAATGAACGGCCCGACGTCTGAATATGATATTTCAGCATCTGTGAACGCTCATTGGCACCGTATTTATCTCTCATTGCCTTCGACCAGATACGACGTGCTACTCTTCCGATGACAGCGTATTCTGCATCTACGCCATTGGAGAAGAAGAAAGACAGATTCGGAGCGAATTCATTGATATCCATTCCTCTCGATAGATAGTATTCCACGATGGTAAAGCCGTTGGCTAGTGTAAATGCCAGTTGCGTAATAGGATTGGCTCCGGCTTCCGCAATGTGATAACCCGATATGGATACTGAGTAGAAGTTACGGATATTATTATCGGTGAAATACTGCTGTACGTCTCCCATCAGTTTAAGAGAGAATTCTGTACTGAAAATGCAGGTGTTCTGCGCCTGATCCTCTTTGAGTATATCTGCCTGTACCGTACCTCTCACAGAAGATAAAGCTTTTGCTTTAAGCTCATTATAGATTTCAGGTTCAAGGACTTCATCACCGGTAATTCCCAGCATCATTAATCCCAGGCCATCATTGCCTTCCGGCAAATCTCCGTCGTAGGCAGGGCGGGGGAGTCCTCTATCATCAAATTTCCTTTTCTTAACTTCCTCAACCTTGTCTTCAAGCCCGTTTTCCTTGATATAAATTTCACACTGCTGATCGATTGCAGCATTCATAAAGAAAGCAGTCATTGTTGCCGCAGGCCCGTTAATCGTCATGGAAACTGAAGTCTTGGGATTGCACAGGTCAAAGCCACTGTACAATTTCTTGGCATCATCCAGCGAGCATATTGATACGCCGGAGTTTCCGATTTTTCCGTAAATGTCCGGTCGTTTGTCGGGATCTTCACCGTATAAGGTCACCGAGTCAAAGGCCGTTGAAAGTCGCTTTGCAGGCATGCCCAGTGAAAGATAGTGAAAGCGTTTATTGGTTCTTTCAGGCCCACCTTCTCCCGCAAACATCCTCGTCGGATCTTCACCCAATCTCTTAAATGGATATACTCCCGCAGTATATGGAAATTCCCCCGGCACGTTTTCCTGATGGGACCAGCGAACCTGTTCGCCCCAGTCTTTAAACCTAGGCATGATAACACGTGGAATCTTTGTATGTGCGAGCGTCTCCGAATAGGTGGGAGCAACGATGTCCCTGCCGCGGACTTTATAAGTGAAAGTATCTTCTTTATAGGACTGGCGTTTAGCTTCCCATTTTTCTATGACTTCGCGGCTGTCAGCAGTCAAATGCCTGTCTAATTCATCATATTTTGCTTGCAGAACGGCAATTGCATCTTTATCGTCAATAGTCTCCATACTTGCTTTCAGGGTATATAGACTGCGCGCAAGTTTTTCCTGCTTTTCTACTTCACTGTCGTAATTCCGGTTATTATCGGATATCTCTGACAGATAACGTTCTCTACGCGGCGGGATGATGTATATCTTCTCACTGCTAGATTCACTGATTTTTAATTTTGACTGAAAGTCGGTTGTAGCTTTTTCATTGATTGTATCGAGAATGCCCAGATACAGTCGATTCATTCCCGGATCATTATACTGGGACGCAATCGTTCCGAATACAGGTAAATCTTCATCAGCAGTTTCAAAGAGAAGATGATTACGCTTATACTGCTTCTTTACATCTCTCAGTGCATCCTGTGCACCCTTCTTATCAAATTTATTGATGGCAATAATATCTGCAAAGTCCAGCATATCGATTTTCTCGAGTTGAGTGCTGGCGCCATATTCAGGTGTCATCACATACATTGTGATATCAGAGAAATCTGTAATGGAAGAGTCGCTCTGGCCGATACCGGAAGATTCCAGGATGATGAAATCATATCCTGCGACCTTCAATACATTTAAGGCGTCTGGAATGTCTCTTGAAACGGAAACGTGTGCTTCTCTCGTAGCGAGCGAACGCACAAATACATGATCGTGATTGGCCGCATTCATTCTGATTCTATCACCTAGAAGTGCACCACCGGTTTTCCTTTTGGAAGGATCCACAGATAGCACCGCGA
The DNA here is from genome assembly GCA_964423575.1 of uncultured Saprospiraceae bacterium. GTDB lineage: Bacteria > Bacteroidota > Bacteroidia > Chitinophagales > Saprospiraceae > CAYRFF01. The sequence continues at coordinate 7,023 of CAYRFF010000001.1, forward strand.
TATACTTATCACTGAAATCCATAGTGAATCGTCGCAGAATTTCGTCAATAATACTGGACTTTCCTGCTCCTCCGGTTCCTGTTATCCCAAAGATGGGTGTTTTAATTTCTTCTGCTTTTTTATTGATCTGCTCAATTTCATTGCTGTACTTATCACCTGCATTTTCAATAACGGTAATCAGTCGTGCAACTGTTTCCGGCTTTGTCTTATCCAGAGCTTGATATTCACCGTTGAGAGAAGTACCCAGAGCAAAGTCCGAGCGTTTCATCAGGTCGTTAATCATACCCTGCAAGCCCATTTCTCTACCATCATCGGGACTGTATATACGCTCAATCCCGTATTCCTCAAGATCGGCTATTTCTGTAGGAAGAATGGTTCCACCACCACCACCGAAAATTTTAATGTGCCCTGCATGTCTTTGCTGGAGAAGGTCGTACATATATTTGAAGAATTCATTATGTCCTCCCTGGTAGGAGGTGATGGCTATAGCTTGAACATCCTCATTAATTGCCGTTTCCACGATTTCCTGCACAGAACGATTATGACCCAGGTGAATAACCTCGGCTCCCGTACTTTGCATGATTCTCCGCATGATATTAATCGCGACATCGTGCCCGTCAAAGAGGGAACCGGCTGTCACAATTCTGATATGATTTTTAGGTTTGTATATTTCTACTTTCGCGGTCATATTATCACTGTTTTATTCTTTTCTGATTACATCAGTTAAATATACACAATTTTGAATGTATTTATAAAGATTAACCAATGCAGAAACTGTACCGATTTATCAACTTTAATTTTAAGATACGAGGTCATAACAACTTTGATGCAGTAAAGATTGAAAAAGGTTGAAATTACGCTGATTTGTTTTGCTTTTTTGCTTCCGCAAATGATGCACCGGGAATGTTTCCCTACTACTAATGTCTACAAGAAATCCACATCCGGTGCATAAGGGTAGCGCATCAGGAAATTGATTGCTCGCTGAATATCATAATCCTCATAAACGATTTTATACAGCATTAAAGTAATCGGTACGTGAATGGAATAATGCTTGGCAAGTTGTTGAGCAATGCGCAGAGTTCTTACTCCTTCAGCGACTTCATCCATGGAGGCGATAATTTCGTCGAGTTTCTCTCCTTTGGCAAGGCGGGTTCCTACTGAATAATTCCGGCTTTTATCGCTGGTTGCTGTTGCTATCAAGTCACCGATTCCTGCTGTTCCGAGAAAAGCACGACTTTCAGAACCCATAGCTTTCCCAAAGTATATCATCTCCCGTAACCCGCGAGTTATCAGCATCGCCTGAATATTTTTTCCCATACCGAGACCTCCGAGGATTCCGGAACCCAGTGCAATGATGTTTTTCAATGCGCCTGCAAGTTCTGCACCTATAATATCATGAGAACCAAAGACGATAAATTTATCGCTGTCCAGTGCCTGCTGACTCACTTTTATAACTTCATCATATTGACTTGCGATCACGGCGGCTGTTGGGTAGCCCTCGAGAATTTCTTTAGCTAGATTGGGGCCGGCGAGACAACCTACTCTGCGGACATTGGTCTCCTCGATGATTAATTCACTCATCGTGCGGACATTATCCCGCGAGATTTTAGTGTCGGCGAGATCTTTTTCCTCTACACCCACCAGATCAAATCCCTTAGTGCAATGAACGAGAATATGAGATGGTTTAAAATACCTTTTGAAGCCATCGATCATCGGGGCAAATGAGCGAGATGGAATTGCTATAAAGATAAGTGTACAAGTGTTGCATATCTCTTCTCTATCGAGTGTGGCTCTGATGTCGGGACTTAATTCTATTCCGCGATGTCTGTGGTTGATGTTTACATCATCGACGACTTCCTGGCGTCTTGTATATAGAAGCACCCGGTTATTTATACTCAGTAGCTTAGCAATAGTCGTCCCAAAGGAACCTGAGCCGATAACACCTATTATTTTCTTTTCTTTATCTGCCATAGAGTATCGTCAAGAAGACACAAGATACATAAAACAAAGTGATTAATCGGAAATCTTATTTTCCTGCTTTGTTTTGCTGTTCTTTCATTGCTTCCTCAAAACGCTCAGCCCACTTGCTTCTTGGCTTATCCTTAGCTTTTTCTTTACTCTTGGCAAGCTTCTGCTGGATCTTTTCATCATGCAGTACAAACTCCTTAGTAGCAACAGTCTGGATAATGTTAGTCAGATTGGAGAATAGCAGGTAGCAAGTCAATCCCGCTGCATAACTGTTCAGGAAGAACAGAAACATCAACGGCATGAAGTACTGCATATTTCTCATCATCTTCATATTCATTCCTCCAGCCATTCCTTCGCCACTCATCTGAGGGTTGATCTTCATGTTATAGTGCGTATAACCTAGAAGCGACACAGCCCATAAGAGTGTGAAAAGACTCACATGCGAGCCATACATCGGTATGTTAAAGGGTAGACTTAAGAAAACATCATAGGACGACAAGTCCGTTGCCCAGAGGAATCCTGCTTGCCGGAATTCTATCGAGGCGGGGAAAAACCGATATAACGCAAACCATATCGGCATCTGAATAACCATCGGCATACAACCTCCCAGCGGACTTACACCGTACTCTCTATACAGCTTCATAGTTTCCATCTGAGCACCTTGCTGGTCATCCTTGAATTTATCTTTTATTTTCTTCAATTCCGGTTTCAGACCTGCCATCATCGTCTGCGACTTCAGCATTTTATAGGTCAGTGGAAATAGAGCCAGTTTTACCAGAATTGTAAGAATGATTATCACCACTCCTTTACTCCCCACATATTTGGAAAGGAAAGTAAATAAAGGTCGGATAATCCATCGGTTAATCGTTCCGAAGATACTCCAACCAAAGGGAACGATATCGGAAACGTCATTCCCCATTGCCTTTAAAGTCTCAAAGTCATTGGGGCCTATATATAAATCCATCCCGAATCTCTCTGAAACGGGATTGTTGATCTTAAAGCTCAATTCTGTTGCCGCATATACGAGACTGGAATCTTCTTCTTCTACAGGGTTTACCATGAGGTTAGCTTTCGCAAATGTCTGGTCACTGACTAATGTAGAATTGAAGAACTGATTGGAAAAACTTACCCATTTAAGAGGTAAGTCTGGTGCTTTTTTACTTGCTTTTGTCGTGGAAAGGTACTTGGGATCTTTCTCATCTTGCTTATAGTAAATAGCAGCATAAACCTTCTCGTAAGTGCTGTTTTTCTCAAGTTTGGGCAAGAAGTTTTCCCAAAGGAAATCTATATGACTTCCGCCATCCAGGCCTGCTACATTATCAAGCTGAATATTGTAATCCAGCAGGTAATCATCTGTCATACGGTATTCCTGTGAAAAGGTTCCTCCACCCGGTAGATTAGCCGTAAACACGATTCCATTATTCTCTTGTTTTGCTTTGAAAACGAGATTGGTAGTGAGAACCGGACTTTTTCCCGGGCCTTGCGGAATTAAGTAATTCCAGGTATTTCTTTGGTCGTGCATCAGGTTTAATGCAGACTTGACATCTTCGTTTTTCTCCCCGGCAGCGACAGCCTGGTATTCCTTGAGATTTACGCCGGTAATTTTTCCACCTTTATTGGAGAAGCTGATCGTGACTTTATCATTTTCAAGAGTATAGATTTCTTCCTGAATTGCAGGTGCCACCGGTACGGAATCAATCCTGGTGCTATCCGCTAAATCTTGACTTAGCCCTTGCTCACCTCCGGCAAGCGGAGTCCTTGCAGAAAGCGAATCCTGTACTTGAAACGGTGCTTCTTCCAGACCCTCCAGCGCAGATTCAACCTGTGCTATAGAATCCTGCATTCTCTTCTGTGCTTCTATTTCCTCCTGACTGGGAGCTTGCATCTGTGCCCAGACGTAAAAGAGCACAAATATCAATATTAAACCTATCAGCGATTTTCTATCCATACCAATTCTTCTGTTTTTATAAAATGATTCACTCAGGGAGCTAGTCATTTCATGAGCAAGCGCAAATGTACGATTTTGTAAGTGTTATTTAAGGATATTAATAAAGAAATACGATAAATTGCACAGCTTATACGATGAAGAATCATATAGCTCAAGTAAAGCAAAAGAAAAATCTCCTGCACAAATGAGGGAAAACTGGGAAAATGCTTACCGAAATGCAATTTACTTTATAGAACAACCTTCTTTCAGCCTGAGGATAGATGAGCGAAATGAAGCCTGGAATCGTTATTGTCACATAAATGGAATAGACTATTATGCTCTGGTTACGCCTTTTAATCCGGGTAGTAGATTGAGTACAGTTGAGGAAAACAATCGGAAGCTTTTAGACTTTTGCGAAAGCATAAAAAGAGATAATGTGAACTCTTACTTCTATCGCTCTATCGATCCAAATTATGAATGGCCTGATGAAATCGGATTGGTTTTATTAAATGTAAAGCCGGAATACGCGTATAAATGCGCAAAAAAGTACGGACAGAACGCATTTGCGGAAGCTAAAACAGGACAATCGTTAAAACTATCCTGGTTGATTTGAGAGAAACCTATTAAATAAGTATCTTTGTGGCTCAAATAACTAAAAGATAGATTTACACATGTTTGAAAGTCTTAATGAGAGGTTGGAAGGCGCGTTTAAGAGCCTGAAAGGTGAAGCGAAACTGACGGATGTTAATATTGCAGAATCGATAAAAGAGATACGACGCGCGCTAGTGGCGGCGGACGTGAATTATAAAATTGCCAAGGATTTTACAGAGACTGTAAAGGAAAAGGCACTGGGTGAAGAAAACCGTCTTTCCAAGGTTAAGCCCGGGGAATTAATGGTTAAAATTGTTCAGGATGAACTCGTCGAATTGATGGGTGGTGATTCCGTGGGCATAGATATTTCAGGGAATCCTGGACTTATTCTTATTGCCGGTCTACAAGGATCGGGAAAAACGACCTTTTCAGGGAAGCTTGCCTACAGACTTAAGAACAAGGACAGAAAGAAGCCATTACTGGTAGCTTGTGACGTCTATAGACCTGCGGCGATTGATCAGCTTACAGTGCTGGCCAATCAGATAGGAGTTGATATCTACAAGGAACCGGATAATAAAAACCCAGTTGAGATTGCTGAGAATGCACTGGTTTATGCCAAGCAGAACAAAATAGACGTTGTCATAGTCGATACGGCGGGTCGTACAGCTATTGATGAGGCGATGATGGAGGAAATCGGGAATCTGAAAGAAAGTCTGATGCCTTCTGAAACCTTGTTTGTCGTAGACTCTATGACAGGCCAGGACGCCGTGAATACCGCTGCAGCCTTCAATGATAAAATTGACTTTGATGGAGTTGTCCTTACCAAGCTCGATGGTGATACCAGAGGTGGTGCGGCTCTATCCATTAAATATACGGTAGGAAAGCCGATTAAATTTATATCTCAGGGAGAGAAAATGGATACTCTGGATGTCTTCCATCCGGATAGAATGGCTCAGAGAATTCTGGGAATGGGGGATATCGTTTCCTTTGTTGAGAAGGCACAGGAACAATTTGATGAAAAGGAAGCTAAGAAGCTAGAGAGCAAAATCAAGAAGAACACCTTTGATTTCAACGACTTCCTGTCTCAGATGAATCAAATCAAGAAAATGGGTGACCTTAAGGGCCTTATGAGTATGATTCCGGGAATGAGCAAGCTAACAAAGAACCTTGATGTAGATGATTCTGCATTTTCCAAAGTGGAATCTATTATTCAGTCAATGACGCCGGAAGAACGCGCTAATCCTAATCTTATCGATATGAGCAGAAAGCGTAGAATTGCCAAAGGGTCCGGACATAGTATGATGGAGGTGAATCAGTTTATCAAGCAATTCCATCAGATGAGGAAAATGATGCATTCAATGAGTAAGTCCAAGGGAATGGGGGCACTCGTCAATCAGATGATGGGCGGAGGCGGAGGAAGCAAATTCTCATTTTAATGTGATTGACTTTTAAGCTTATATTCCATGTTTGAGATTTTGACATTGCTGGGATTAGCTGTTGCTCCGGCAATCTATCTCGCTATTGTCATATATGGATACGATAAGTATGACAGGGAACCTAAGACAATTCTTTTCTTTGCGTTTATTTTAGGAGGACTCAGTACTATTCCTGCGGTAGCTATGGAGACTGCCTGGGTGGGAATGGGATACGATGGAAGCAGCTCAATTTATGCGATGCTTTTTTTTTCTGTAATTGTTATTGGTTTCAGTGAGGAAATATCCAAGTTTATCATGGTCAGGCTTCATGCCTATAAGAATCCGGCATTTAGCGAGCCTTTTGACGGCATAGTATATGGTGCATTTGTCGCGCTGGGTTTTGCTACTCTTGAGAATATACTTTACGTGATGCAGTATGGTTATGGGACCGGTGTTATGAGAATGTTTACAGCAGTACCGGCGCACTATGCATTTGGTGTTATTATGGGATATTATGTAGGGAAGGCAAAATTCAATATGAAATATAGTGTATTCCTTATGGCTGTTGGAGTTCTCTTTGCTACTGTGCTTCACGGTGCTTATGATTTTTTTATCCTTCAGGAAGATTATCCGGGGCTTGCAATATTTACTTTCGTGATTCTTATTTTAAGCTGGCGCCTCAGTAAGAGGGCAATACGGTCTATGCAGAAAGGCAGCAAATTCCGCTTTCATAAAAGGAATGAATTTGTCTAGGGATATTCTCCTTTCCTTGACATATTGTGCTGACAGAATTAAGTACCTCTCGAGCTCTTGTAGATAAAATAATAGTTAAATGTCTGTTTATACTTGACAAAGTAGTTAAGGCTTATTAAATTAGTTGCGAACTAAAATTATCTGTTATGCAAAGACTTCTACTTATTCTATTTTCTGTTGTGCTTTTTATGGGTATTACTCACGAAGTAAAAGCACAATTACCTCCGGGCTCTACTGCACCGGATTGGACTTTAACTGATTTGGACGGAAATTCACATCATCTATACAGTATGTTGGATGAGGGGAAAACTGTGTTTATAGAACTTTCTGCAACATGGTGTGGTCCTTGCTGGAATTATCATAATTCCGGAGCTTTCAATAACCTGTGGACGCAATATGGGCCCAATGGAACTGACGAAGTACGTGTTTTCTTTATCGAAGCTGATTTGAGTACAAATGAAGCCTGTCTTTATGGACCGTCAGGCTGTAACGGAACGACTCATGGCGATTGGGTTACGGGAACATTGTTTCCTATAATTAACCTTACTTCTTCTAACGGACCTACAATTCCTGCCCAATATCAGCTGTCATATTTTCCTACGATTTATGCAATCTGCCCCAACCGTAAAATTTATGAGGCGGGACAAAGACAGACAGCAGGGTTGGCTGAATATATCAACTCATGTCCGTTTGATTTGGAGAGCATAGTTGGTAGTGAACTAGATTGTTATGAATCTGCTGATGGAACAATAGAACTTGAATACTTTGCAGGAACTCAGCCGGTTTCCTTTAAATGGAGTAATGGCGCTACCACTCAGAACCTGGAAAATTTAACGCCGGGAGTGTATACGGTAACGGCAACAGAGAAAAATCAAATGAAATTTACAGCTTCTGTTGAAGTATTAGGGCCTGATCCATTTGTAGCAGAGCTTGAAAATAAAGGAGATATTAATTGCTTTGGTCAGGGAGACGGATTTATTGAGATAAGTGCATCGGGAGGAACTTCTGGTTATTCCTATCAGTGGAATACGGGTGCAACAGGATCTGCAATTTATAATCTCTCCGGAGGAACCTATACAGTTACAGTAACTGATGCCAAAGGCTGTACGGATGTATTCTCACAGACTATCCATGAGCCGGCGCTGCTGGAGTCTTATGCAGTAGCGGAAATTGCTACTTGTGAAGAAGATAACGGAGTTATAGAAGTAACTACTATCGGTGGGACTGAACCATATACTTATGATTTAGGCTTTGGCCCTCAAGGTTCGCCTGTATTCACAAATCTAGCATCCGGGTTCTACACAGTTACAATTACAGACTATAATGGTTGTGTTAATTTTGAAACTCTGGAAATTGAAGAATTCCCGGCCCCGGTAATTGTAATAGATGCTGAGGAATATGATCTCCCTTGTAATGGAGATAATTTGTTTATAGACGCATCTCAATCTATGACTAACCCCGATTGCTTCTTCCAGTGGGTGACAGTGGGCGGTAATATCGTCTCCGGTGAATACTCACTTATCGTAGAAGTAAATGCTCCTGGAACATATACTTTATATATCTCGGATATGGAGAGAGATTGTTACAGAGAAGAAACCGTGAGAGTTTATGAAGCTACGGGAATACCTGTGGCACATGCCGGTGCTGAAAAGATGTTGACTTGCGGAGAAGATGAAGTTACTCTTGACGGAAGTCAATCCAGCCAGGGGAATGAGTTCCGATATTTATGGACAACAACAAACGGTCATATCGTTTCAGGTGAAACCACTCTTACCCCGACTGTAAGCGCTGCAGGAGATTATACCCTGAAGGTGACAAATGTTCTTGAAGACTGTGTTGCTACTTCTACTACCACAGTAGTTGCTGATCAGAATTTACCTGACGTAAGAGTATCCAAAGACGGTGATCTCGACTGCGAGGCGTCAGCAGTTACACTTAGCGGAGAAGGTTCTGAAACAGGTTCTGATATCAATGTCAAATGGACTAACTCAGCCGGAGAGACATTGGGAACAGGATATACACTTGATGTTACTTCTGCAGGTGTCTATACCTTTACCGTATTAAATACAGAAACTGGTTGTGAAGCAAGCCAGAGTGTTGAAGTATTCGTAAGTGTGGATGCTCCTGCTATAGAGTTACAGACTCCTGAAATAATAACTTGTGAAAATCCACAAGTAGAAATCACTTCAGATGGTTCTTCTTCCGGTAGTGATTACTCTTATACCTGGACTACTACTGATGGAAGTATCGTAGGGGGTAATTCCGGTCAAAGTATTACTGTAGATGCAGCGGGAACTTATATTCTTACGATTAATAATACCAGTAATGGATGTTCTTCTTCAGCTAGTGTAACAGTAGACGAAGATTTAAATCTACCTGTTGCTGCTTATTCTGAAACTGCGGATAATCTGACTGTGAATTTCACTAGTGAGTCCTCCGGAAACCCAAGTGCTTATCTGTGGGAATTCGGTGATGGAAATACTTCTACCGAAGCCAATCCAACGCATACTTACGCAAGCGACAATACTTACGAAGTATGTCTGACGATTACCAATGAATGCGGTACAGATAAAACTTGCAAGTACCTTTCAGTTTCAATCAGTAATATAGGGGTTGGTGGTACTGTAGGTCATGTATTGTGCTATGGCGATTATAGCGGCACAATCGAACTGCAAGTAGAAGCAGGGGATTTAGATGATTATACTTTTGAATGGGACGATGGCGAAACTGGTGCAGTAAGAGAGGGCCTTAGCGCCGGAACGTACACTGTAACTGTAACAGGACCGGGCGGAGCTCAAGAAACCAAGACATATACTATTTACGAGCCGGATGCGCTTGCAGTAAGTACTGAAGTTGTCGATGTACTCTGCCATGGTGAACTGGATGGTTATGTAAAAGTAAACGTTGCAGGAGGAGTAGAACCATACAGTTATAACTGGAGTAATGACCTGGAAAATAATTCAGCGGATAATCTGGATATAGGCGCCGGGTTATATTCAGTGACGATTACTGATGCCAATGGCTGCGTATATATTATTGAAGAGATTGAAATAGATCAGCCGGAAAAACTGAGTGTTGAAGCTGAAGTTGTCGATGTACTTTGTCATGGTGATATCGATGGTGAGATCACAATATCCGTTGGTGGAGGAGTGCTGCCTTATGAGTATGAGTGGAGCAATGGCTGGACTGAAAGTGATCTGCATGGATTGCCTGCAGGCAAGTATTCATTGACAGTTACCGATGCTAACAACTGTACTGTAGTTTATAATAATATTGAGGTAGTTCAGCCCGGCAATATCGAATTGCTCGCAGATATCACCGATGTTAAATGTTATGGTGATGCTACAGGTGAGATTCTTGCTCAGATTGAAGGAGGAGTTGCTCCGTTTGTTTTTGAATGGAATAACGGTAATGCAGACGAAAGAATTTCTGGCTTGACTGCAGGTGAATACTCATTAACGGTTACAGACGATAATTCCTGTGTGAAGACCTTCAACAATATTGAGGTTAAAGAACCGACTGAAATAGTCTTGGATGATGTAAGTATGAATGAAGAAACGGATAATAATTCGATCAGTATTGCTGTAAGCGGTGGGGTAGAACCATATACTTACAAGTGGAACAACGGTGCTAATACATCTGAATTGACAGGCCTGCCTGATGGCAAATATTCTGTAGAAGTAACAGACGCCAATGGCTGTATCGTTGAGTTTGGTCCGTTCCAATTGGGTGAAACGACCAGAACTATGGATATAGAAGGCCTTCAGACCTTCCGTCTATTCCCCAATCCGGCAAATGACATTATCCGTATTGATATAGATCTGAATTACAGCGCTGAAATGACTGTTGAGATTATCAATAGCCTTGGACAGGCAATGCATAGAGATAATTTTACAGGAAATACGATTAAGAGCAGTATAGATGTTTCATCTTACAGTTCCGGAATCTACTTCCTGAAACTCAGTACCGATAAAGGTGTAAGCACTAAGTCCTTTATCATCAGTAAATAAGAATAAGAGAGATCTACTTTTGTGAAATTCAGGGTCAGTTTATGTAAATAAGCTGGCCCTGAGTTTTTATACCTGGTGGGAATGGGTGAAAGGGCTTCTTATTATATGAGCTTGGACGCACGGTGGTTATTGAGCGGAACGATATCTTGCTAATGTGTAGGGACGCACGGTGGTTATTGAGCAATACAGCATCTTGCTAATGTGTAGGGACGCACGGCCGTGCGTCCCTACACATATCACCGTTACCTTTGCATTCGAAATCGTCCCTACACATTTAAACGTATTACTTTTTGTCGAAATACCCTGCATCCCTGCACATTCAACTACTACTTTGCAGTCGAAATCGTCCCTACACAAATAGCGGTTGCTTTTATTTAACCTATTGAAATATATCAATTGGTTGAAAATTGCTCTATCTAAATATAATGGCCAAGTGAGAATACACTTTACTCTATATAATTATTCTATTCTAATTTATTTTTGGAATAAAATCCTACAACAGCCATCAAGGGCGAGGGGACTTTATTTTCGCTATAGAAAGTGATAAAGGAATTACTTGCTGCTATATAATTAACGACACTTAAAATACTCAAAGAGCTCCAGACATTCCTTGCAGTCATATAGAGCCTTGCAAGGAGTAAACTGACCTTTTTTTTATGAAATCTTATACGTTTAAGAGAAATTTATTACAGCTTACTTGCGTTAGATGTTGTAGTTTAAATTTATTTCTATGAAATACACCCTTGAATATAAATTTTCTTACTTAATGATACTTTGTTCTGTGTTTATGATTGCATCATGTGGAGTTCAGTCTAAGGAAAGTTACCTGGAAGATTATGGGAGTTTTATTGCCAAGGTTAGCAAAGAGTATAAAAATTACGATGCCACAGACTGGAAAAATACTAACAAGAAATATAAACTCTTATCAGAAACGTATTATGACAAATTTGAGGATCAATTGACCTTTAAAGAAGATTTAATCATTACAAAGTACGAGTTTCAGTACGCGTATTATTCTTTATTTGCCCAATCGAGTAAAGATATTAAGGAACCTTTTGAAAAGGAAGATTTCAAAGAATTGAGAGAAAAAGTAAAATATTTTATTGATAATGACCTTAAGGAAGGACTAGATAATATCCTCGAACAGACCAATGAGACAGGTGGAACTTTAAAAGAGGAGATTGAAGCGCTAATAAAGGAATTGGAGCAATAAATAAACGGCTTTAATGACACTTAAAATACTCAAAGGGTTCCAGACATTCCTTGCAGTTATAGAGAGCCTTGCAAGGGGTAGAGCCAAAGGCAGAGCTTACTTCCGTATTCTTTGAGCCGCAGCGGGGGCAGTGAACTGATGTCTCGCCATGTAGAAGCCCGCCTTTCCCGATTCCCTTTTCTGGGGGAGCGATTCCATAATCACGTAGCTTCTGTTTTCCTTCTTCTGAAATCCAGTCAGTAGTCCAGGCGGGACTGAGGACGTTGACAATCTTCACGTTTTCAATGCCCTTTTCTGTAAGAGCTTGCTTAACCTGCCATTCCATGAGATTCATAGCAGGACAACCCGAATAAGTTGGTGTAATAGTCACTGTACAACTATCCTCTGAAAGTTCCACTTTACGTATTACGCCCAGATCTATCAATGAAAGCACGGGAATTTCAGGGTCCATGATATGCTCGAGCATGTCCCAGATATCTTTTTCCGTGTATTTTTCTGTATTTACCATTCCAATCCCGGATAAGTCCTTTGCATGTACTGTAATTCTGATAATAAGTGCCCAAGATGTTCTGTATGCGTGCCTGTCTTACCACCTTGCTGCATGTGCTTTACCTCCGGAATAGATAGCCCGCACTCTTCAAATAAACCGTGAATACGATCGTGAAACGGCTTGCGTATCACATCAAGATCGACACCATATCCTTTCTCTGCTGCCTCGATATCAATTGCATCGGCTGTTACCAATTCGTCAACATAGTGATAAAGGTCGTTTAAAGCATCCTGCATTTTTTTATGCCCAACATCTGTTCCCAGGCTAAGGCGCTTAACCCATTCCTTGGAATAATTGGCGTGATATTCTACTTCTTTGATTGATTTCTCTGCAATCGCAGCCATTCTTTCATCGCCGGAGTTCAGGAGCTCTTTCAAATACAGATAGTGAAAAGAATCGTAAATCATCTGCCTCATAATCGTGTGCCCCCAATGTCCATTAGGGCGCTCTACGAGTAGGACATTATAGTATTGTCGCGAATTGCGTAAGAAAGCCAGATCATCTTCATCTCTTCCGTCATCGAGAAGATCAGCTGCATATTGGAAATACAGCCGACAATGTCCTATGAGATCCAGGGATATATTTGTCATAGCTATATCCTGCTCCAGTATAGGTCCATGACCACACCATTCGGATAAACGATGACCGAGCACAAGCGTATTATCTGCTTGTCTTAATATGTATTTTACTTTATTCTCTTTACTCATTCAATTATTTTTAATTGCAATATTCAACTTTGAATCTTGACCTCCTGTGATATGGCATCCGCCAAGAGTCTACGGCTCGTATTTCACAGGATAAACCTCAGCCTTGGTTCCCGAGCGTAGGCGAGGGACAGCCTTAGCCTTATATTTACATATGCCCAATCTCATCCGGGATTTCGTAAAAAGTCGGATGTCGGTAAATCTTGTTCTTAGCCGGCTCGTAGTACGAATCGCTGTTTTCCGGATTGGAAGCGATGATTTCACTGGACGGAATCGCCCATATACTCACACCCTCCATTCGCCTGGTATAAACATCTCTTGCATTCTGTACAGCCATATTACCATCAGCTGCGTGTAAACTTCCCACATGTTTATGGGAGAGGCCATTAGCTGATCTGATGAATATTTCATATAAAGGCCATTCGTCTTTTTTAATTTCTTTTTCCATAATTACGCAACTTGAGATTTCTCTTGTGATTTATTACTTTGTTTTTCAGCATAGGCTCTGGCTGCTTCTCGCACCCATTCACCTTCTTCATGTGCTTTTCTACGTGCATCCAGACGATCTCTGTTGCACATTCCATCACCGTGTACGACACGCCAGAATTCATCCCAGTTTATTTCACCGAAATCATAATGTTGTGTCTCTTCATTCCATTTTAAATCCGGATCCGGAACACTAAGGCCCAGATATTCAGCCTGTGGAACAGTCATATCGATAAACTTCTGACGAAGCTCATCATTGGTAAAACGCTTGATTTTCCACTTCATACTCTGTGCTGTGTGAGTAGAATCCTTATCCGATGGACCAAACATCATAAGTGCAGGCCACCACCAGCGATTCAATGCATCCTGAGCCATATCTATCTGATCTTGAGAGCCTTTGGAAAGGATATGCATAATCTCAAAACCCTGTCTCTGGTGGAACGATTCTTCCTTACAGATTCTCACCATAGCACGCGCATAAGGCCCATAAGAAGTTCTGCACAATGGTACTTGATTCATAATAGCTGCGCCATCGACAAGCCAGCCGATAGCTCCCATATCCGCCCATGAAAGAGTAGGGTAGTTAAAGATGGAACTGTATTTAGCTTTTCCTGTATGAAGCTGATCTATCATTTCATCTCTGGAGATACCCAGGGTTTCTGCTGCGGAATAAAGATATAAACCATGTCCGGCTTCATCCTGGACCTTAGCAAGGAGAGTAGCTTTCCTTATTAAAGAGGGTGCTCTTGTAACCCAGTTGCCCTCGGGCAACATTCCTACTACCTCAGAATGAGCATGTTGAGATATCTGACGGATGAGAGTCTGTCTGTATCTGTCAGGCATCCAATCCCGGGGCTCAATACGCTCTTCCCTGTCTATTCTGGCTTGAAACTCTTGCTCTAGCACTTTTTCTTTCATAATTGTTTTATTTTATAGAACTATCAGCACTAATATACGCACTCTTATTTAAAAAGTGGAGTATAAAAGTATTCCTTATGAAATAATTATAGCTTTTCAGGGGCAAAGGTCTTTCTTTTCTTTAGCCTGAGGTAAAGATTTACATGTAAAATGAATTAATGCTTACAGCATTCCCAGCTCCAGTCTGGCCTCGTCAGACATGTTATCCATTGTCCAGGGCGGTGAAAAGGTAAGATCCAGATTCACTGCTGCCAGACCTTCAATCTGATTCAGACTCATGTTTACCTGCTGGGGCATGGAGTCAGCAACAGGACAGTTTGGGGTGGTTAAAGTCATAATGACTTCACCGACAAGATTTTCATCTACCTCGACCTTATATATGAGTCCAAGATCATAAATATTTACCGGGATTTCCGGGTCATAAATGGTTCTGAGGACCGCAATCATCTCTGCTTCCAGCTGGAGTTGAGTCTCTGTTTTGTTCTTGTTTTCTGATCCTTCCATAATTTATGATTTATGTGAAAACGCAATTGCGTAATATTTCATCTGTTTTACCATCGAGGCAAGGCCATTGGACCGGGTAGGAGACAACAGTCTATGCAATCCGATTTCATCGATGAAACGATTTTCAGAATTGACAATGTCTTCTGCTTTCTGTCCCGAAAACACACGTAGCAATAATGCTACTAGACCCTTCACTATCAGAGCATCACTTTCCGCCTGATAATAAACGCGCCCATCCTTGTATTCTGCATGCAGCCATACCCTGGATTGGCAGCCTTTGATGATATTATCTTCAACTTTCAGGGACGCGTCAATCTCCTTAAGATCCTTTCCCAGATCAATCAGATACTGATATTTACCCATGTTGTCGTCAAATAACTCAAACTCCTGAATAATCTCGTCCTGAATTTTGTCTATATGTTCTTTTGCCTCTATCGGCATATCTCTATCGCTTTTTTTAATGCTTCCGCAAATATATCAATTTCTTCTTCTGTATTATAGAACAACAATGATGCTCGAGAAGTGCTTGTAATTCCATAAAATTGCATCAATGGTTGGCAGCAATGATGTCCTGTACGGACCGCTACCCCCTGCTGGTCAAGGATTGTACCAAGATCAAATGCATGTGCATCTTTATGAATAAAAGTAAAAACAGAGGTGCTGTTTTCATGATTTGGAGCGCCGAGTAGCGTAATATCTTCAAAGCCTGCTATCTTTTCCATGAAATGTGCATGCAATAATTCTCCGCGTTCCTCTATAAAATCCCAGCCGATATCATTGATATAGTCAATAGCAGCACCTAAACCTATAAATCCTGCGATATGAGGTGTTCCCGCTTCAAATTTGAACGGAAGTTGATTATAAGTCGTCTTACTCAGTGTAACCTCATCAATCATATCTCCACCACCGCGGAAAGGAGGCATCATATCCAAATATTCTTCCTTGGCATATAGAATACCGGTACCGGTAGGTCCGAGCAGTTTATGACCGGAAAACACATAAAAATCTGCATCCATATCCTGTACATCGACCTTGGAATGTGCTATTCCCTGTGCACCGTCAATGAGAATAGGAATGCCGTATTCATGAGCTACAGCGCAGATTTCCTTAACCGGGTTGATAATCCCCAGGACATTAGATATATGTGTGACAGAAATAAACTTAGTCTTATCTGTAATTATGCTTCTCAGCTTATCGAGAGACAAAGTACTATCGGGCTCAAGCATCCAAGGCACGACCCTGGCTCCTTTCTTTTCCGCCAGCATTTGCCAGGGAACGATATTGGCATGATGTTCCATCTCAGTGATGATAATTTCATCACCTTCATCGATAAACTTCTCGCCATAAGTCCGCGTGACAAGATTAATAGCATCCGTAGTACCATAAGTGAAAATTACTTCATTTGCGGAAGCTGCATTGATAAAATCCTTAATCTTGTATCGGACCTTTTCATAAGCCTCAGTAGCAATCTGACTCAGGGTGTGAACGCCGCGATGCACATTACTGTAATAATCTGTATAACACTCTGATACTGCGTCGATTACAGACTGCGGTTTTAAAGCAGAAGCCCCATTGTCAAAGTATATCAATCTATGCCCGTTCACATTTCTGTGCAGGGTTGGGAAGTCTTTTCTGATATCTTCAATATGCGGCTTATTGATTGTCTGCATTACTCTTCGATAAAATCATTCAAGCCACCGAAATCAAGTTTCTCAGCCAATTGATTCTTGCAGAATTCACGATATTCATCCAATTTGAAATATTGCAGAACGTCTCCGACAAATGCGTATTTCAATATGGCTTTAGCTTTATCCGTGGGGATACCTCTTGAATTCAGATAATAAATTTCGTCCTGATTTAACTGACCTATCGTAGCTCCGTGCGTACAGCGTACGTCATCCGCCCATATTTCCAACTGTGGCTTGGTATTGATTACAGCATTATCGGACACGACAAGGTTTCTGTTGGACTGGAAAGCATTGGTTTTCTGCGCATCCTGTCTCACAAAGATTTTACCGTTAAAAGTCGCAATAGATCTGTCAAGCATTACACCCTTATACAGTTCATTACTCTCGCAATCTGCAATCTGATGATCAACAACCGTGTGGTTATCTACAATCTCGCGCCCATTGGGAACGTAAAGTCCGTACATGTGAGCGTTTCCGTAATGATCTTTCAGGTTTAACTCCACGTTATTACGTACAAGTCCGCCACCTCTCACAAAGCTATATGTTGAAACCGTACTATTTCTGAATGCATTTCCGTAAACAGTATTGATATGAGAAGCCTGACTTCCTATATCCTGATGAGTGTACACATGAAGGCGTGCATCGTTTCCTACGTTCAGAATAGTCGCAGCGTTATCCTTACATGATTTATCCGGGCTGAAGAAACTCTGTACAACTGTCAATTCCGAATTGTCTTCAAGAGAAATAATATGTGTAGGCTGAACCCAGCTTTCAGGCTGATTCCCACTGTTTATATGGACGATATGTACCGGTTTATCGGATTCTGAATTCTTTTCGAGATAGATGAAAGCACCATCCTGCGCCATCGCTGAGTTAAGCAAGGCGAATGGGTTGTTCTTCTTGTTCTTATACGCTTCGAATGTTTCATTCAGAAGCTCAATATTTCCTGACTGAGCTTCCTGAACTGAAGTGATGAGAAGACCTTTGTCGTAAAAAGAATCAGACTTGTGCTGCTTAGACAAAAATCCATCTACAAATACAATTGTGTAGGCATCGAGCTGAGGAATGTCAAAGTCTTCCAGGTTTACTTTCCCCGTCTTATCCTTACTAGCCAGTTTTAGCTCTTCGGCCAACAATTTCCTGAGATTCAGATACTTGTATTCCTCATGCTTGGCATGCGGGAAACCTACATCATTAAACAGATGCATAGCCTCCTTTCTTTCCTTGTGGAAAGCGGAATCAGTCAAGCCGTTCAGGCCGGACTCAAGTAGTTTAAATGCCTCAGTTAATTGAGTATTACTATTACTATTATTAGTCATAATTATATTTCATTAAGCTGTTTGCAGTTCTTCTTTAATCCAGTCGTAACCCTGATCTTCAAGTTTAAGAGCCAGTGATTTATCTCCGGATTTTACAATCTTTCCATCAAATAAAACGTGTACATAGTCCGGCTCGATGTAATCGAGTAGTCTCTGGTAGTGAGTAATGATTAAGAATGATCTTTCATCATCTCTCATCTTGTTAACGCCATTGGATACGATTCTCAAGGCGTCGATGTCCAGTCCGGAGTCCGTTTCGTCCAGAATTGCAAGCTTGGGTTCCAGCATAGTTAACTGGAATATTTCGTTTCTTTTCTTTTCTCCTCCTGAGAAACCCTCATTCACTGAACGTGAGATGATTCTGTTGTCGAGTTCAACCCATTCGGCGCGTTCTCTCATTTTTTGGAGGAATTCCTTAGCAGAAATTGGCTCAATGCCGTTAAATGCTCTCTGCTGATTAATCGCTTCTCTCAGGAAGTTGGCATTGGAAACACCTGCGATCTCTACGGGGTACTGGAATGCAAGGAAAAGACCTTTGCATGCGCGTTCATGCGGATCAAATTCCAATAAATCTTCGTCGAAGTATTCAATTGTTCCGGATGTTACTTCATAGTTATCCTTACCAGCAAGTATAGCCGCAAGAGTTGATTTTCCTGAACCATTGGGGCCCATAAGAGCATGTGTTTCACCTTTTCTGATTTCGAGGTTTACTCCTCTCAGAATTTCAACATTCCCATCTTCTGTAATTACACTTGCGTGCAAATCCTTTATTTTTAACATATCTATAGATTCTTATATTATTGTGTTAGTTTTTTATCCTACTGATCCTTCCAGACTTATAGCTAATAGGTTTCTCGCTTCTACCGCAAATTCCATCGGCATCTTATCCATTACTTCCTTACTGAAACCATTGACAATCATTTCAACTGCCTTCTCTTCATCGATTCCTCTCTGCTGGAAATAAAACATGATATCGTCGTTGATTTTTGAAGTTGTTGCTTCGTGTTCAACGCTTGATGATGAGTTTCTATTTACTATATAAGGGAAAGTATGAGCTCCACATCTGTCTCCGAGTAGGAGAGAGTCACATTCCGAATAATTCTGTGCATTTTCCGCCCGTTTTCCGATTTCTACCAGACCACGGTAACTATTCTGCGATCTTCCGATTGAAATACCTTTGGAAACGATACGTGACTTGGTATTTTTCCCGATATGCGTCATCTTGGTTCCAGTGTCAGCAATCTGGAAATTATTAGTCAGTGCAACAGAGTAGAACTCACCGATGGAGTTATCTCCTCTCAACACTACTGATGGATATTTCCAGGTAATTGCTGAACCGGTTTCCACTTGTGCCCAGGATATTGTCGCATTGTCGTGCGCAACTCCTCGCTTGGTTACAAAGTTGAATACTCCTCCGTTACCATCTTTATCTCCCGGGAACCAGTTCTGAACAGTTGAGTATTTTATTTCAGACCCATCGAATGCAATTAATTCCACAACCGCCGCGTGTAACTGATTCTCATCTCTTTGTGGTGCAGTACATCCTTCCAGATAACTTACATAGCTATCTTTATGAGCTACTACCAGTGTCCTTTCAAATTGCCCCGTTCCTGCAGAGTTGATACGGAAATAAGTAGACAATTCTACCGGACAGCGTACGCCTTCAGGTATATAGCAGAAAGAACCGTCTGAGAATACCGCAGAGTTAAGCGCTGCATAGTAGTTATCATTGGCAGGGACAACTGTACCCAGATATTTTCTTACCAGATCACCGTGTTCTTGAATTGCTTCACTCATTGAGCAAAAGATAATCCCGAGGTCTGCCAGTTCTTTTTTGAAAGTCGTTGCTACACTCACGGAGTCAATCACAACATCGACAGCAACTCCGGTTAATCTTTTCTGCTCCTCGATTGAAATACCCAGTTTGTCAAAAGTTTTCAGCAACTCCGGATCTACCTCATCAAGGCTTTTGGGCTTGTTTTCATCATCTTCAAATACCGGTGCAGAATAATAGGTTATAGCTTGAAAGTCCGGCATAGGTACTCTAAAGTTTGGCCATTGTGGCATTTCCATTCCTTCCCATATTTTAAGCGCTTTCAGCCTCCACTCCAGCATCCATTCCGGTTCTTCCTTTTTTTCTGAAATTAAGCGAATTGTCTCTTCGTTAATCCCCGGAGGAATACGATCTTCTTTAAAATCAGAAACCCATCCATGCTCGTATTCCTTATTGGCATATTCCTGAAGAATATCCTGATCACTATCAACTTTGTGTTTTTCCATATTTGTATAAGCTTTAAAGGAAGGCATAACAGAAGATTTAAACCCCCGTACGGTAGATTCTTCTTTAGGCTTCCTGATTGTTTCACTTTTAGGGACCTATTCAATGGAGTTTCTAAGTATTTTCTATTGAAGAAAGACCTTTTTCAATATTAACTCTCTTTGAACCGCGTCCCCTGAATTAATGCAACCACAAATATGCAAAAGAGTTTTGAAAAACTTGGCTAAGAACTTGTAATAAGATGGTCATTATTTAGACTGAGTATAAGTAAAGAGCATGAAATGAAAATAAAGTCTTGATAGAACTCTCCGAATGACGGTAATGAAGGAGTTTTTCATCCTAAATAGTTCAGAATTGTAAATATTCTGTAAAAAATAAATTTCAGCTGTTTTACTCTGCTATTTATAATTGCATTAAGCCGGATTTAGCTTACGCAAATGTAAAGTCTTTATACCTGGTCAAAGTCTACTTTTACTTTATCCGTTACGGGATGCGACTGACATGTCAGAATCCAGCCTGCTTCGACTTCGTCTTCCCCTAGGGCATAGTTGGCATCCATATCGACTTTACCTTCTACCAGCTTGGCCTTACAAGTACTGCAGACTCCGCTTTTACAGGAATAGGGCAGATCTGCACCATTTTCTCTGGCTGTATCGAGTATACTCTTGCCCTGATAAGAAAGGGTAAAGGTATGCTCTGCGCCATCGATAATTGTTGTAACAAGGGATTCATCGGCAGCAATATCCAGCGACTTCTTAGTCTGTTTGGTACTTTTCTCTCCCAGATCTCCATCAGGAGAAGTGAATAATTCAAAGTGCACATTCTTAGAGTCAAATCCTAGCTCCTCCAATGTCTCTCTGGTATTAAAAATGACCTCATGCACACCGCAGATAAACACTTCGTCCACGGTAGATATAGGAGCAAATACCTCAAGTAATTGTTTTATTTTATCCTTATCCATTCGACCTGATAACAATTCCGAATCAGACTGCTCACGTGTGAAAATATGATGCACACTCAATCTGTGCATATAAGTGTTTTTCAGGTTCTGAAGGCTGTTCTTAAAGATTACTGACTTCCTGTCCCTGTTGCCATAGAAGAGAATTACCTCTGATTCCGGTTCGGTTGACAGGGTAGTCTTTATGATAGACATGATAGGAGTGATTCCACTTCCTATAGCAAAGATTACATAACGCTTCTTATTTTCCGGCTTAAGTTCTGTAAAGAAAAATCCCTGAGGCGGCATAACCTCAATGATGTCGCCCGCTTGCAATTCCTGATTGACAAATGTGGAGAATTTTCCTCCTTCTATCTGTTTCACTGCAATCTGATACGAGTTTTCCGATGGAGCAGTACAGATTGAATATGTCCTACGCACATCAGCACCGTTTATTATTTTTCTCAGCGTAAGATGCTGTCCGTGTGTATATTTAAATAAAGGAAGGAGTTCTTCCGGAATATCAAACTCTACTACTACAGCTTCATCAGTTTCTCTATGCGTGTCTTTGACCTTTATCGGATAAAATTTTCTCATGTTACCTTGTTTTCTGTTTCTCAAATATAATTAACCTTATGGAACTCTTCAAGTATCAGAGAAAATAGTTGTGGAAAGTGGCAGAATCCAGTTTTTCAAGTTGGAAAATAAAAAGAAGTTATAGATTTCTTTTACCGCAACAGCTCGAGCGTTCCTGTTTCATAGAAAGTTTCACCTTTTTCAGGAATCATTGCCTCTACTTTATAAACATAAATTCCGGGAGGCATATCCCGCTCTTTAAAGGTGCCATCCCAAGAGCAGTCAGTACCTTGGCATGAATAAACACATTCACCCCAGCGATCGTATATTTCAATAACCACTTCAAGTGGATATCTACTGAAAACTGTCCAGGTATCATTGTTGCCATCTTCGTTCGGGGTGAAAGCAGTAGGAATATATATGGAAGAGCCACAATCACCCTGACGTTCTCCTATGTTGACCGTTTCGGACCACTGGCAGAAACCATTGTCTAATCGTGCTTCATATATCCCAGGCTTATAAATCCTTATGGAATCACCTGTTCCGATGTTTTCCATTTTATGATTATACCAGCTTGTAGATATTACAGGTGAAACTCCTGTATTTATTATGGATAATAAGGCGTTTTCATCCGGACAGATGCTTTCTTTATTAGACAAGATATTTATAGGGTTTTCTCTGATAAGGATAACAGAATCCTCATGATAAAACTCACAACCGCTTATCAGCAGTAAATGTTCCATAAAGATCTTTCCCTCTTTTAAGTCTATGGTGTTTAGGTCTGGCGCTTCAATAGATTCAGAATAAACAAGACTATCGTTCAGAAATATTTTCCAGTGCGAGCTATCATAATAACCAGTCTCATATTCAAAGATATACGGTAGTTCAGAATAACAGATAGTATCATTCAGTAAGGCAAATTCACCTGCCATGTTATGTTTGTAGTCTTTGCAAGCGAGTGGAGAGCTGCTATATGTAGTAGAATCTATTTCAATTGTCGCCTCTTCCAGGATGATTTCAGCATTTTCAAAGTCGATATCTTCGATAGCCGTTATTGTAAAATTATCAAGTGTATCTATTTGCAGACACGTAGTATCAAGCGGACATTCTCCTCTGCCGTCAAAGAATAAGTCGCCATAGAAGATTGCTTCTTCCGTTTCATTATAGTCCTTATTGACAGTTCCCGTGATTTTAAAGTGGTCATCATTGATTTTGATTATATCTTGAAGCTTTCCTGGAAAAATATATAACATTGAAGTGTTAATGGCATCAAAGTTTATATCCAATAGTGTAGAATAAGTGGAGTTAAAGAATTCTGCTGAATAGTTTAAAGTTGAGAAAAAATATGTTCCTGACCGTTCAAAGATTTTACTTTGATAATCTAATGAGGGAAGGTTATTATATTTGAGTTCTAACTTATATGACCAATTGCATAAAAAAGAACTCATGTCGAGACAAATAAATGATATGGCCTCTCTATAATAATGAGAATTTCTTGCAAGAAGTATATATTCCTTTTCAGTTTGTATTATCTCCTCAATAATATATTTTTCAGGTAAAACATATTTATTAATTTTCTTTTTATCCAATAAGATCTGGTATATCTGATTTGTAAATGTGATTAAAAGCTGAGAGTCATTATTAGCAAATATTTTATAATGAAAACGAGTGTTTTCTCCAGAATGTATTGAGTTTGTTGCTATCTTATTAGTCCCGACAATTGAATCTTTTATAATATCATATTCCACTAGGTATAAGTGTTGTTCATTAATTGCAAGCAAGAATAATGTATCTTCAATAATTGCAACATGATTCCTGAATTCTTTTGTAGGCATTAGAAACTGGAACATTTGTTCATCCTCTGGATCGTTTCCAAAATTGAATATTTTGAATTTCTTCTCATGAGTCTTTTTATTTAATACTTTTATTGCATAAGAATTATTAAATAAATTGTTGGATTTTAAGTATACACCATCAATAGTATATGTCTCAGTCTTATAAGTTTTATTATAGGCTATCTGGCACATAGTTCCTGCCATTCTAAAACTATTTACATACATTTTTTCCGACGAATGTAGGTTTAATTCCGTATATGAAGTAGAATTTATAATAAGACCTTGAAAAGGAGTAACAAGAATAGATGAATCATTTTTACTGAATACTGACCTTTTTGCCTTAAAAGAAAAGTTATTATGAATATGATTAATTGTTACAGCCTGTCCCATAGCAGAACAAGCTGTAACAATTATGATAAATATTATTTTGATAGATGTATCAAACATTAATTTATTGTTTTATCCATTTTTCTGTAAGTATTTCATCACCGGATTTAATAATAATATAGTATAAACCGGTAGCCCAACTGGATGAATCGTGAATCAGAATGTTTCCCTCTTCTATCTCTTGCCTTAAAATTTGTCTTCCTGTACTATTAAAGACAAATAATTGTGCAGCTGTAGAAAAGTTATTTCGAAAATCTAAATTCAAAACTCTACCCGGGTTCCCATATAACGAAAAGTAAGAATCACCTTTTAGGCTGCGTGAAGTGGTACCTTCCTCGAGATCTCCATGTTCCGGTGGTAAATTGCTTCCATCTCCTGTTCTGAAATAAATACTGCGTACTGTGTAGTCACACTTATCGTCTGTCGTTAGATTTATGACGATATATTCGTTTTGAGAGGTGAAAAAGTAGTTGTTGGTCAGAGAGTTTAAGCGAACGAAAGTATGTGTAGAGTCACTGCTATCTGCAAAAAATTCAGTTCCTGAAATAAAATTAGATTCATAAAGGGTGTCCTGCACTTCACCGCTGCTAGTAAGTTTTAATATTTCGTATTTAAACTTTGAGCCACTGTTATAATCGTCGGGAGTAATGAAGGTGATGGGGGCTTGGCTGTCATCAATTTTTCCTGGGAAAACATTATCCCATCTGTCATTTTTACTGCCTAAATTAATATAGCCACTCCATGTTTTTACAGCGTCATAATCAAAGATTAAAGTTCTGACTTTGTTTGCTTTTGCAATTACGGTCGAAATCTTAGTGGAGCCTAAGTTCAGCCGTCCATCGTCGCAAACAGTGGCCATGGATAAAACATATCTTTTTCCGGGTTGTAAATGTCGTAACATAGTAGAAATATTAATGCTATCCCCATTCCTATATTTTACTATATTAAAATGAATCAATGGCTCATCGGTATAAACAATAGGATATTCATGCACAGCAACTTGAAGAATGATTCCTGAATCATCGCTTTCATATAAATTGAAATTATCGTGAAATACAATATTTATATCATTTTGACAATTGATCCATTTAGGAATAGAATCCCATTCAATGTTATTAAATTGGATCTTCCACAAGTCCTGGCATCCGATAGGACCTAATGGGGCTGGGTCAGCTTTATAAAAAATCCCTCCGATAGTTGCTTCTTTAGGAACAACCATGTCCAGGTAGATTTTATTGCTTACAACTTTATCTACAATATAATCAGTAGTATTCCTGTCTGTACAGATCTTTACGCTAATTATATAACTATTGGGTATATTCACCGGAAAGCATATAATTGATGGTCCTGTCTCAGAAGGAATTACAACTGCACTGAAGTTATATACATGAGTATAACCATCCTGAAACCGGGCTGTGACGCTATATGTAAGAGTAATAGGACCAGGGTTGAAATGATAAATATTGTACTGAAATTCACATTGAGTATGGAGATAATAACAATGATCGGGAGGGAAATCGCCTATTACTGGACTAACTTGCGACTGAACAGAAACTATGTTCAGGTTTAATAGAATAATTAATGATAAACTAAGTTTTAGTAACAACTTTTTGTAACTTTTGAACTTTTGAACTTTTGAACTTTTCATAGCGTATGAATTTAAATTATTTAAAATAATGTGTTAAGCTAAAGCTAAGGATTTTAAATCTAAATAAAAAACAATTTCAATAAAATTTAATATTAGTTGATGAAATATGTACAAGAAGTGAGGGAGTTTGCTAGCAAAAATAAATACTAGACTGGAATATATAATAAGAGTTTTTAACTTCCTTCCATATTAATAAAGTTGTTTTATGAAATTAACTATTAAATTATCTACCTTGACTAAGGCCCCCTCTGGTCGCATAAATACTGATGATCAATATCTGGATGGCATGGTAAAACATCAAGGGAAGAAGTAAAATGCCCACTATACTCGTCTGACCAAAGAGCGCATCAGAGAATACAGTACCATGTACAAGAGATTTCTTGGTACTACAGAATTGATTGGTTATGCGGTCTTCATGATTAAAGTTGAGCATTCGTCCAATCCATCCTGTAAGATGAAACATAGTGAAGAAAATCAGTAGTACCAGGACAATTATCACCATCATTGTCAGAAAATTGAGGCTACTGAAAATATTATCTTCGAATGAACCTACAAAGCTCTTATACACAATAAGTAGGATTACACCCTTATCGAATAGATCGATGCTCCGCTTATGTTTTTGCGCAAGCTTACCTAAAAACCTCCTTAAGAGTAAACCTAATGCCAGGGGGACAACAATTTCAGTTATGAGTTGTATATAAATTGCTGTAAAATCATAGCTGATATTACTAGCAGTTACAAATGGAGTCATCCATAAGGGCGTCAAAAGAATTCCGATTATCCCTGAGATGCTAGCATTGAATATTGCTGCCGGCAGATTACCTCCTGCTATGGAGACCATGACCACAGAAGATGAAACGGTAGAAGGTAGAGCTGCCATAAATAAAAATGCAAGCCACATAAGCTCGTGTGAACCTCCTTTAAATAGTGGATAGAAGGGGAGGATTAACAGTGGGAAAATTATAAAAGTACTAGCTTGAACTACTATATGCAAACGCCAGTTTTTCAGACCGCTTTTGATTGCTTCTGTGTTAAGGCTAAGTCCGTAAAAGAAAAAGATAAGAGAGATGCCGATACTGCTGATAGTGTGTATGGGCACAGGGCTACTGCTCGATCCGACTTGTGGAAAGAGATAGGCGATGAGAACACTGAGGAGAATCGCAATAACAAATGGATCTATCTTGATTTTCTTAAACATCCGGTCTTAAATATAGATATTTCATGGATTTATAGACTGACTTCTCAATCATTTAATTGAGAAACCACATAAAAGAACTGAAGAGAGGGTGATTAGTTCTTAGAATTATCCAGGACTCATAAAAACATTCTTTTAAAAATAAATAAACCCGTAACTTGCGACGTTGTTAAATTGATTGTCTAAGGAGAATTTAAAAAATATAAATTAAGGATATGAAAAAAGTGAATTATTTTCTGGCACTAGCACTAGTGCTTGTTTTTGCTGTTTCCGCCTCTGCACAACGTGGACTTGGATTCAAAAAAGCGACAAAAGATACGCCTATTACAAAAGTTGAGTTTCAGAAAGCAGTACGTGACTACGTGAATGCTGAAAAGAAAGAAAACAAAGGAATCTTTGTCGTTAAAGATCAGGAAACAGGGAAGAATATTGAAATGAACTTGATGAAAGTACATAATAAGGATTTATCATATCTGGGAAATGATACTTATTTTATATGCTCGGATTTCAGAGGAAACGATGGCAAGATATATGATGTTGATATCTTCATGAAGGGTACCAATGCCAAGGATCTTACGATGGAGAAAATCAATATCCATAAGGTAGATGGAGTTGAAAGATATCAGTGGAAAGAGGTCGTTATTTACGAGATGGAAGAAATTGAGAGACCGGAAAAAATAAAGGAGAAGGCGATCAAGGATAAGGAGGAGCCTAAAGCGGTTCAGCAGGCCAAGAAACTAGATCGCATGAGTGACGAAGGCGTAAGGAAAGTGCCTGAGCGCCCTGCTAAGAGACAGGAGTATGAATAATTGCATTCATCTGAAATGCTGAATACCTGACATTGAGTATCAGCTTCTTTTAAGAATTAAAGCCGGTAATTTTTGCCGGCTTTTTTATTGCTTTCACAATTGAATTGGGGCCGCTTGCCTGCGTATATAAGCTTTTTCCCAGGTGTTTATCGCGATTTTCCTTGTTGAGCCTCCCCATTTGAATTCACCGATTTTTCCACCCGTACGCACAACTCTGTGGCAGGGAATAAAATATGCTACGGAATTGCTTCCTATAGCTGTACCGACTGCTCTCGCAGCACTTGGTTGGTTGATCTGAAGCGCGAGTTTTTTATAACTGGTAAAGTGCCCGATTGGAATTTTCAGCAGTTCATTCCATACTTTTACTTGAAAATCCGTGCCTTTGATATGTAATTTTATCTGTGGCAATTGACTTGAAGTGAAAAAGGAGAGTGCGTTTTCTTGAATGTCGTTGTATGCTTCCACAAATGTAGCATTGGGGTAGTCTTTACGAAGAAGTTGCATTGCAGCATCTTTCTGCTGATGATAAAAAGCCATAAAACAGATTCCTTTGCTTGTGGAAGCTATCAGTAGCTTCCCAAATGGGCTATCCGCATAAGTATAGTCGATTACCAGAGAGTTATCCATTTGCTCACCTGCTAGCATCGGAAGAATAGATACAAATTCATTTTGAAGGATAGTTACAGTTACTTCTATCTTCTCACTGAAAAGTGAAGGACGGACATCGTTTATTTCACCTGCAATGGTCGCAGGATTAATGGACGAAAGAAATTGCTTGGGACTTATACCGGCCCATTTGCTGAAAAGCTCAGAAAAATCAGACTTACTGTAATCTAGAGCTTGCATGATTTTCCCTTCGTCATAGTATGCACCGGGATTTTCATTGAGGAAACGGATAATGCGGGCTATTTCTTCGTATTCTTTCATGGGATTATATTTTTTGCAGAGTATAAGGATGAATTTACAGCTTATTAAACAAAAATGGTAATAGAAAAGATGGTGATTTTGTGGAGAAATGTAAATGAGTAAGAGTAGAAGAGTGAAAAGCAGGTCCTTGTAAATTCCCCTCCATTGGAGGGGTGGTCCGCCGCGGCGGGCCGGGGTGGTTTGAGAAGTAAAATGAGATAATAATTAAATTAGTAGAAATGGTCTGAAAAACAGAATGCAAAATCATAATTCAATCCAGTTTGTCAAATGCGGGATGACAATGTAGTGCTTCCATGACATCTTCAAGCTCCTGCATAATTCTTCTTACGGGTATATGGATAACTTTTAAACCAAGGCTCTTCAGGTATTTGTCTCTTTTAGCATCATATTCAGCTTTATGGGAATGACTTATTCCATCAACCTCAATTACTACCATACAATTAGCACAGAAAAAATCTACAATGTAATTTCCAATGATTTTCTGACGATCAAAGTCAAGTCCTTTGAAATTTTTATTTCTTAATTCCATCCACAAAAGAACTTCCGGTAGATTTCGACTTTTTCTATTTGCTCTTGCAAATTCTTTTAATCTTGGATTATACGGTAGTTTCATATAGTTTTTCGTATTTCTCATTGTATTCTGGTTTTTAATATTACTTGTTAAGTTTATGTGAAAAGATATCTTATACATTAGTGTCCTACGAGTTAAAAATGTGTCGCAATGAATAGAAATTTATTTGTCATACTAACAAAAGGGTGAGTTGCAATGCTTAGAATGCACGAACCACCCCGCTTTGCTTCGCAAACCACCCCTCCATTGGAGGGGAATTTTATTTTGTGGAAATAAAGATTTATCAGAGATAAATAAGGCAGAGGCAGAAAATTTTTCTATGTTTATCTATTGATTTTAAAACTACGCGTATGAGCTCTATTGACCTTGATTATAGGAAGAATACTCTGATGCCGATTATCATTATCGGTGCTCTATTCTTTGTGTTTGGCTTTGTAACCTGGGTGAATAGTACTCTGATACCATACCTGCAGCTTGCTTGTCAGTTGACGACGGCACAGGCAGTATGGGTGACATTTGCCTTTTATATTTCTTATGCTGTTATGGCCTTTCCGTCTTCCTGGATTCTGAAAAAGACGAGTCTGAAACGCGGTATGATGCTAGGCTTGCTCGTGATGGCAGTAGGAGCGCTGGTCTTTATCCCGGCAGCAAATGCACGGAATTATACTCTTTTTCTCTCTGGATTATTCATCATAGGAACAGGACTTGCACTCCTGCAGACTGCTTCCAATCCTTATGTGACAATCCTGGGTCCCATTGAGAGCGCAGCCAAGCGTATGAGCATAATGGGCATCTGTAATAAGGGCGCCGGAGCTCTTGCACCATTGATTATGGGTTCGATTATGCTCAAGAATGTCGATGGTTTTACCGAGAGACTTGCCGAACTAAATGTTATGGAGCAAGCGGTGATGCTGGATGAGCTGGCATCGAGGGTAGTCTTGCCTTATGTGATACTAGCATTGGTTTTAATAGGGCTTGCTATTGCAATCAGATTTTCCAGCCTGCCGAATCTGTCTGCACATATCGATTCAGCTGAAGAAAGCGGACAAAAGGACAGGAAAAACTGGTGGGATTATCCATATTTATTACTAGGTTTCCTTGCTATATTCCTCTATGTAGGCGCAGAAGTGATGGCAGGGGATATTATACAGATATACGGAAAATCCATAGGTATTGAATTGAGCGTCGCCAAGCATTTTACAACTTATACAATGCTGGGAATGCTCGCCGGATATCTCCTGAGTATTATCCTCATTCCCAAGTATTTAAAACAGGATAGAGCTTTGCAGATAAGTGCTATTCTCGGTGTGTTCTTTACCGTAGGAGCAATTTTTACCTCAGGTTACACTTCCATAGCATTTATTGCACTCCTTGGCTTTGCCAATGCCGCTATGTGGCCAGCAATATGGCCTCTTGCTATCGATGGACTTGGGAAACATCTGGAGACTGGTTCTGCATTGCTGATAATCGGTATCGGTGGGGGAGCAATACTGCCTAGTGTATGGGCTTATCTTGGCGAGAGCGTCGGATTGCAAACTGCTTTCTGGATTCTGGTGCCTTGTTATCTATTTATACTTTACTATGCAATGAGTGGCCATAAAGTCGGTAAAACCGTTCAAGCCACATAAGGGAAACATAGAAACACTCATTATGTATACTGAAACACTCAAGTTAATCTTTAAGGAATTTGTGGAGCCTGCTCCCGGGTTTCATGGAAAACAACTGGTGATAGGACATATCAACCAGACCTACCTTATCCATAACGGAGATGATAAATACATTCTGCAGGCTGTAAATACTGATGTTTTTCCCAATGTAGATGTCGTAACGCGGAACGCACTATTAGTTGCTAATCATCTGAAATCTGTTAACTATCCGCATGAGGTAGCAGGACCTTTGCCATCCAGAAGAGGGGGGTATCTGTACGATGGGAAATGGCGATTATTCCCGTATATTAAGAATACCCAGGTTTTTGAGAAAGTAAAATCTCCTGAACAGGCATTTCAAGCTGCTAAGTTCCTTGGCGAATTTTATTCCTATCTCGATGGAATGGATATCAATCAACTTAAACCGGGTATTCCGGGGTTTACAGATTTTAAAAAACGTGAGAAAGCCTTTCTAAGTTCAATTATCCTTTGCAAAAATGACCGTGTTAAGCATGCAGATAAAGTGCAGAAGATGATAATTGCGTTCTGGGACATCTTGACTGTATGGCAAGACAAATTGAAAGAAATGCCGGAACGTATTATTCATGCTGATCCTAAGGTTAGTAATTTTCTCTTTGATGAAAATGATGAGAACAAAATTGTTGCATTAATCGATTGGGATACTCTGATGCCTGGACCGATTTTGTATGACTTTGGGGATATGGTGCGATCATATACAGCGCTACTACCGGAGGATTCGCTTGCAGGTGATGAGTATTTTAGCGTAGAGCATTATGAAGCTTTGAAAAAAGGTTTTTTGTTCTTCATGGAAGACAAGCTGACTAAAATTGAATTGGAAAGTCTCGATCTAGCGGCTGAAGTAGTGATTTATATTCAGGCAATGCGGTTCCTCACGGATTATTGTCTGGGCGATGTGTATTATGCAGTTGAACACCCGGTGCAGAATTTAGAACGAGCTATTAATCAGATAAGTATGCTTATTGAATTGAAGCGACATCTGAAATCACTTCCCGGTTCCTGATATACATCGTAGGATTGGTTTGAATAGCGTGAAAAA
Source organism: uncultured Saprospiraceae bacterium (assembly GCA_964423575.1). Taxonomy (GTDB): domain Bacteria; phylum Bacteroidota; class Bacteroidia; order Chitinophagales; family Saprospiraceae; genus CAYRFF01. Next base: position 38,956 of record CAYRFF010000001.1, read on the forward strand.
TAAATTTTGTAACAAAATGTACTCAAGATATTGAATTCCGATTTACAGGATAATTCCCAGATCTTCCTGAATTTTCTTTTTTCCCAGTGGCAGTATCTTTATTTCCCGTGAATCGGGTACTTGTTTCATCCAATTTAAGTCGAGGAACCTACTCAGTAGTGCGTCACCTAGTTTTCCGGCCAGATGCGATTTGCGTTCACTGAAATCCAGACATTCTTTACTCAGTCGCTCTCCATCGTAACTGAATAAAGAGGATGGGATACCCATGCTTAAAAACCAGTCCTTGCCGCTATCTGTAACTTTAAATGAATTTCCTGTCGCTTGCAGATATCCCTTTTCTACGAGCGCTTCCGTGATTGCTACGCCTGCGTAACCAGCAAGATGCTTGTAGCAGTGTCTGCTATATTTTATGCCTTTCGGCAAATGCCGAACCTGCGAAGCTTCTGTAGGGAATTCATTCTCCAGAACACTGAGTATTTCCGGATTATCGATATAGTAGTATGTGCGGTTTCTGTCACCTCTGCTTTGTAATATCCTGACCATCAGAAGGTTTGAAAGAACTTCCCTGGTTCTATCTCGTGGTAAGCCTGAGGTATTTGATAGTTCAATCAAAGTATAAGCTCTTCCATCTTTTAAATGGTTGAGAATTTGTGCAATATCTTCATTTGTTTTAATTAATGCTTTAATTGATTTTACGATGCTCATAACTAGATTCTTTTAGTAGTTAAACGATGTTTTCTCCAGTCTGACTCCGATATGAGATCAAGGTTATAGCAATGCTATTCTCCTTTCACTCTTCATCATAAGTTACTTGTTAATGCGCTCCGTTACCTATAAAGTTACCTTTCTCTGATTCCTGAAAACAGTCTTTTGTAATCCGTTTCCTCGAAACAGGTTCCTGCGGTGCAAAACTTGTTTTGCAGACTCGGCCTCCTGACTTCTATGATCTGTTTTCTGAAAGGCGGTTCCTGCGGTGCAAAACTTGTTTTGCAGACTCGGCCTTCTGACTTTTGTAAACCGTTTTCTTAAAGGCGGTTCCTGAGGTGCAAAACTTGTTTTGCAGACTCGAAGGGCCGACTTACTTCCACCCACCTCCCAGAGCTCTGTACAGATCTACAATACTCGTAAGTTCAGATACACGTACATTGATAACTTCCATTCCTGCACCGAGAGCTCTTTCCTGAGCAGTCAATACTTCCAGGTAACTGAAGTTTCTGAAACCACTTTTCAGTAATTCCTGAGAATCTTCTACAGCCTGGTTCATCAATCGGAATTCCGCTTCTTTAATTTGGCTTTTTCTTATCGCAGCATCGTAGGAATAGAGAGCGTCGGAAACTTCTGCACTTGCCTGTATCAGGCTGTTGGCAAAACTCAATCGCGCTTCCTCCTGAGCAAACTTTGCAACTGCTAGTTGGGTCTCGAGGAGATGACGGCTATAAATCGACTGCGTCAATCCTCCAAATAGATTGGCGAAGAGTGAACTCGGTGTCAGCCAGTTTACGATAGACATCGATTGAAGCCCACCACCCGCACCTATAACCAGACGCGGATAGAAAGCAGTTTCTGCAACATTAGTCGATTCAAATGCAGCGCGGAAATTCTGTTCTGCAATTGCTACATCAGGACGATTGCGTAATAATTGCGCCGGAACACCTGTTTTTAATTCGGTGATAACTTCCTGATTCTCCAGCTTATTACGCGCGATGTCGTGAGCTTCGTCACCCATCAGAACAGACAGAGTGTTTTCCAGGATACGCGCTTCCTTCTCGAGGTCGATAAGGATTGCCTGTGCGTTGAGATATTGAGCTTCTGTCTGCTGAACTGCAGTAGAAGTAATTCCTCCGACCCCTGAATCCTTCAGGGCTTGCGTAGTTTCATAACTCGTCTTCCTGGTCTCAATTGTCTGTCTTGTTATGTCCATCTGTGCATCGAGTGCAAGCAGATAATAATAAGTTTTTGCGACAGCTGAAACCAATTGCGTTTTAACAGCGCGATGAGCCGCTACGGACTGAAGAAAACGCGCATTGAGTATTTCATTCTGACTTCTGATCTTCCCCCAGATATCTGCTTCCCAGGATGCGTTAACTCCCAGATCAAACGAATTAAACAAACGTTTGCCGGTGGCATCTATCATCGACCCTTGAGAGCCGTTTTTGGAGGGGAAGCTTAAACCGTATTGTAAATCTCCGGAGACAGTGGGGTAGTAATTATAATCTCCCTGTCTCATGTATGCTTCAGCAACGCCTATACGCTGAATCGCCATTCTGATATCGAGGTTATTTACCAATGCCCGCTTGATATATGATTGCAGGAGCGTATCAGAAAACATTTCTGCCCAGGAAATATCACCGATAGTCAGACTATCCTCCGGCAAAGAGGATGTGCGGTAGTATTCCGGCTGAGCAGTTTCCGGTTTCTCGTATTGCTTAGTAACAGTACAGGACTGAACCAAGAAAACACCGAGGATAAGCAATAAATATATATTGAGATTCTTCATTTCTTATACGTCTTCTGATTTAACACTACTATCTGCATTAGCCAGGACCTCAGGAGGACCGCTGATTAATTCCTGTACCCACTGGAAGAACATATATAATAGCGGAATTACAAATATCGCTGTAACAGTTCCGATAAACATTCCTCCTGCTGCACTGGTACCGATTGCTGTATTACCTGCCGCACCTACGCCAGTAGCCGTCACCAATGGCATCAAACCAAAGATAAATGCAAAGGAAGTCATTAGGATAGGTCGTAAACGCACCTTGGCGCCTTCGATACCGGACTGGTAAATTGTCAGTCCCTGACGTCTTCTCTGAATAGCGAACTCTACAATTAGAATTGCATTCTTGGCGAGAAGTCCGATAAGCATAATTAAGGCAATCTGAAAATAAATGTCATTCTCCATACCTCTAAACAATGTACTGATAAATGCCCCAAAGATTCCGAGAGGCACTGATAGTAGAATGGAGAATGGTAGAATATAACTTTCGTATTGGGCAGCCAGTAAGAAGTATACGAAGACTATCACAAGTAAGAATATAATAAAGGTCTGGCCGGAAGCCTGAACCTCTTCTCGAGTAAGACCTGAATAGTCAATACCATAATGAGTAGGGAAAGTTGAAATAACTTCTTCGATAGCTGTAATCGCATCCCCTGAAGTATATCCCGGATTCACTGCTCCGGTCACCTTAGTCGAATTATACATGTTAAACCTCGTCACGGATTGAGGACCGAAAGTCCTTTTCAGATCTACAAACTGTGAAATAGGAGCCATCGTCCCAAAAGAAGTTTTTACAAACATCTTATCCAAGTCGGAAGGACTCACTCTATCCTCCGGTGGAGCCTGAATGTAAATCCTGTATTGCTTTCCGAATCTTGAAAAGTCTGCTGCATAAATTCCTCCGATATATCCCTGCAAAGCGCCAAAAATTGAGTTGATATTGACTCCGGATTCCTTGGCTAGAGGCATATTGATTTCCAGCTCATATTGCGGATACTCGGTACTGAAGCCCGACTGCGCATATTGAATCTCCGGTCGCTGATTCAGAGCAGCGAGAAATGCTTTATTTTGCTCATTAAGTTCTTCAAAACTACCGCCTGACCTATCTAGTAGGTTGACCTCAAATCCCCCCGCAATTCCATAACCCGGAATGCTCGGTGGAGAGAAAAAGAGAATTTTTGCATCGGCAATTGTCGATGCAGCTGCAAATAATTTCCTGGTTATCGCATCTACAGATAAATCAGGATCTTTCCTTTCATCAAATGGTGCAAGCTTTACAAAGCCTAATCCATTATTGGACCCTTGGCCGTTAAGCATACTATATCCTGCAACGAGGGAAACATCCATTACCCCGGGGATTTGAGTTACTTTTTCTTCCAATTCCGCAATTGCTTCAACTGTACGATCCAGTGAAGAACCTATCGGCAACTGGATGTTAGTCATAATTACACCTCTGTCTTCCTTGGGGACAAAGCCGGTAGAAGTCTGGGTTGAGGCCCACCAAATTCCGCCAATCGCCAGCAAGATAATCATGGGAGTCATCCATTTATGTCTGAAAAGGAACGTAAGTGATCTTCCATACCTTTCAACTGTTGCATCGAATCCACGATTAAAGCCATCTTTAAATCTAGTGAAAAATCCTTTTTTGACGCCTTCTTCTTCCTCTTGTACTGGCTTAAGGAACACAGCGCATAATGCAGGACTCAGTGTCAGAGCATTGACAGCAGATATCAAAATAGCAATCATCAGCGTTATACCAAACTGTTCAAAGAATACACCGGTAGGGCCACTGATAAAGGTTACCGGCAGGAACACCGCTGCCATTACAAGTGTAATGGAAACAATGGCACCGGCAATCTCGTCCATTGCATTATTGGTTGCTTTAAATACATTTTGTTCTCCTTCCTCGAGCTTGGCATGCACTGCTTCAACGACAACGATGGCATCATCCACAACTATACCTATGGCAAGTACGAGCGCAAACAATGTCAAGAGGTTGATTGAATAGCCAAAGAGATTGAGAAAGAAGAAGGTTCCTATAATGGATACCGGAACTGCAATTGCCGGAATAATTGTCGATCTGAAATCCTGTAGAAAAATGAATACAACAATAAAGACCAGTATAAATGCCTCGATAAAAGTCCTTACTACCTTATTGATTGATGCGTTAAGAAAATCACTGGTATCGTAAGGAATAAATATTTCTACACCACTAGGAAAATCTTTTTCTACTTCAGCAAGCGTTTCCTTGATTTCGGCTATAATTTCCTGAGCATTGGACCCCTTGGTCTGGTTGATACTCATTGATATACTCGGATAACTTCTTGAAGTAGACGTAACGCCGTAGCTTTGTACTCCGAGTTCTATATCTGCGACATCCTTAAGTCTAAGGAATTTGCCATCGCCCAGGGCCTTAAGAACAATCTCTTCATATTCTTCTGATTTCTCAAGCCTTCCTGAATAAACTATTGTGTATTGGAAAGCTTCACCGTGGTTCTCTCCCAATGTTCCTGCCGCTGCCTCCTTACTCTGTTCATTTATGGCTGCTGCCACATCTGCCGGCTCAAGTCCATAAGCAGTAAGTTTATCCGGTTTTATCCAGATTCTCATGGAGTAGTTTCTGGAGCTGTATATGTTAACGTCACCGACACCATAGATCCGCTGAATCTGAGGGACAACGTTGATGTTTAGGTAGTTGGCTAAGAACATACTCCCGTACTCAGGATTGGAGCTGTAAAAGTCCAGGTGCATGAGAGAACTACTTTGTCTTTTTTGGGTAGTTACTCCTATCTGTTTTACTTCCTGAGGTAAAACAGGATTGGCCAGTGCAACACGGTTTTGTACGTTTACCGCTGCGATATCCGGGTCATAATCCTGATCAAAGTAAACGGTGATATTGGCCCCCCCGTTATTAGTTGCGGTAGAGGTCATATACAACATCCCTTCCACACCGTTGATTTTTTCCTCTATCGGTGTAACCACACTCTTCATGACCGTTTCGGCATTGGCGCCCGGATAGGAAGTGTTCACGTTAATTGTTGTCGGAGCAATGTCCGGGTATTGTTCTATCGGTAGTGAAACTAATCCCAGCACTCCCAGTATCACGAGGATAATAGATATAACTGTGGATAGAACCGGCCTTTCAATAAATCTTCTAAGCATAATTGTCTATTATTCTATTTTCCTCTGAATATAGTAGGTGCAGGAAGTGAAGCACTATCAAATGGTACTTCATTGGTTTCTATAAGTGAGCCGTCTCTAATTGATGCAACACTTTCTACTATGATTTTATCTCCCGCCTTAACGCCATCCTCTATAATATATAGGTCGCTCGTCTGTCCAGCGATAAATATTCTTTTATGTTTCGCAGTCATTCCGTTTTCACCTCGTTCAGCTAGTACGACTAAAGTCTGATCAAGCTGCTCAAATGACGATTTTCTCGGCACAACAACCACATCTTTGTGTTCCACCGGAATTCTAATCTGCCCTGAGCTTCCGTTAGTAAGGAATTGCTCCGGATTGTCAAAAACTGCTCTGAAAGATATTGTTCCGGTAGCTCTGTCAATCTGAGAATTAATTGTTTCTATTTTACCTTTGTGTGCGTATTCATCGCCATTAGCCATGATTAAAGTTACTTCCGGCATATTGGCAATTTTTTCTTGTCTTGTTTTTCCTTCTGCTGTATTGAGGAAATCGAGATAATCCTTTTCGTTCAGTGAGAAATATGCATATACTTTACTGATATCGGCAACTGTCGTCAGTGGTCTGGGATCATTTGGACTTACCAGGTTTCCTGAGCGGATTCTGATTTCACCTACATATCCATTTACCGGGCTGCGTACGACTGCATAGTCGATATTGGCGACGATGCTATTGTAGGACGCCTTGGCTTGTGCCAGTCTTGCTTTTGCAGTAGCCAGTTGATTCTCACTGACAATATTCTGATCTACGAGAGGCTGTAGTTGATTTACTTCTACCTCCGCAGCTTCAATGCTGGCTTTGGCTGCTTCTGCCTGCTCAGATAGGGAAGCGGTCTCGAGACGGAAAAGTACTTGACCTTTACTTACCTTTTGTCCTTCATCTACAAGTACGCTGGTGATATAGCCGGAAACCTTAGGCCTTGCCTCGCTATTTACAATCCCTTCCAGACGGGTAGGGTAGTGTTGATAGGTGGTTACATCCATAGTAGGTAATGTAGTGGTAGTAACATGCCGAGCTTGATCTGCTCTCGGCCCTGTTGCGGCTGCTGAGCCTCCTGTGTCGCCACAGGAAATGATTGCCATTACCGAGAAAATTAAGAGAAAGGATTGATAGATTTTTTTCATGAGACTATGTCTAAAATATTTTAAAATGAAGGCAGCAGATTTTAATGAGATTTCTCTCAAATAGTAATTTAACTCATAGGTTACTCTACACTTTATTGCGCTGCGCCACTATTTATGCTCTTCTTGCTCTTGCTAGTCAGAATGGAAGAGAAGCTGCTTTAAGCAAATTTTCTTTTCGCAATTCATACACTAACAATAACAGTTATTTCTTGTTGCAAAATGCTTTGAAATATCTAACATATATCAAATCATGCAAACATAAGGAAGTAAACGCGTATAGAACGTTAACGGTTTGTAAATTGCAGAAATATGACGCTTACTATCGATTAAAGAAACCATTTGACCGATAGGCTGGATACGTTTTTCTACTAAAATCGAACGGTTCCACCACACATGCACTAGCTGAAGTATGACAGCCGGGAAAAGCAAGGGGACAGCTTCAATAAGCAAAATCCCCTTGATGTTTTAAAGGATTAAATCCTGATTTTATGTGTCCACTCTATACCGCTTATATCGGTTAAAGTCAATTTGTAATCGCCTTTCGGCAAATTGCTGAGCTCCGGATTGCGGATATTCAGAATTGCCTTAGCACCTAGTGGGATAATCAGGCTATGCGCACCGGGTTTAACCATTGCCACATGGATATTGTCAATGTTTTCCTGCGAGAATTCTGATAGCTCGTTCCCATCAAGATTCAGAATAGTTCTTTTATCCTCACTTTCAAGTTTTATGCCGATAAGGAATGAACCGTAAACATCTGCTCCCTCAACGCGATAAACCTGAAAAGATAGTAAATCATCCGCGACACTGCCATCGGCAATTTCTACGATAGGACGCACTGACTTGTTGTGCAGCGTACCCCAGACACCACCGTGGAATACTTGATTGGTGAGTAGTGTCATGAACAGAATAAACATAGATCCTGAAAAAACAATCTTCTGTAATAAATTAGGCTTAATCGGTAGAGCACCTGAACCCAAAATCCCAAAGAGCTTTTTGTCGGAAAGTTCCGGCTTCTTTTTAAGGAGCAGATAATCCAATGAGTATTTTCCTGCTCCGGTTAAGAACATGGTGAATCCGGCTGCTATTCCCAGAATTCCTATCTGCCATTCATCGAGACAGGTCGTTCCTATCCAGCCAGACCCCAGCAGTATTCCCATAGCCAGACCAAATACACCTATACTCATTGCACGAGTGAACAACCCTAGCATCAGCATAAGACCGACCACTCCTTCAATGATTGTAAACAGAACCATAGCCCAGAATAATGTATCTGGATTCAGAACGAGATATTCGATAATCGGTTTAATGATAAATGCATTGGGTAAGAAGTGATTGAATTTTTCTCCGATATATCCCATTGCCTCGGGATCGAGTTTATTTTCCAGTGCTACTCTTCTCCAAAATGCGGAAAAATATGTCCAGCCGACAACCAGACGTAATGCAAGTGTAAAAGTACCGGCAGTAAGATAGCTCTGCCTGTCAATTGATATGTCTTTCATAAATTTTTATTGATTTTATACATTGAATAATCCCCGGTGATCCCGGAAATTGAATAAATAGCTGAATAGATTAAGAATCTAGGCTATTTCCGTTTTTAATTTTCTGTATAAAATATAAAGTGGGACAGTAGCAGAATGCTTACTGACAATGCTTGATGTGAACGGCGTGAACTTGTATCCTTCGTGATAAGTATGCCCTATGCCAGCTTCCCCGGAACCAATCTGAAAATCGTTTTCCTTCTTTTGCGTATTATTAAATGAAGCAATTACATCTCCATAAGAATTGCAGGGATTATGATTTTCTGATACGGTAGTTTTGTTGGGATTGATGTTCTTGCTAAAGGGAATATCAAGAAAAGTCTGGATTGGCTCCCTTACTTTACAAGAGGATAACAGCATTAAAACTGTAAGTCCTATAAGAATCGATAAAGATTTATTGCGAATCATATTCCTTGATTGTCATCAATACTATTCAGTAACGGAACAAAAATCTGCTTATTGTCCGTCTATAAACAAAGGTTCGCAATCCAAAGGGAATGCGAACCAGGATATAAATTATTTACCTCTCGGTGGTGTAATCATTATATGTGATCTGTGCGTATCCGGGTGCATTAACCAGGGCATACCGGGAGCCTGAGGCTTAGTAGGTAACCCTGTTTCTTCCGCAGTCATATATGGCTTGTAAAATACGTATCTTATGTGACTATCATTAAGTTCTCCGGTTTTAGAATTGTAGTTTTCTGCTTTACCGTCAACAACATAAACCGCCGCCGGTTCAGAGGGCATTTTTAAAGTGCCTGCATCAATTTCTTTCTTTCGGATTTCCTGCTTTTCTGTTACAGACTTTCCTTCAGCCATGATTTCTCTTCCGCGACGCATGAAGTCCGCAAGCTTATCGCTGTAACAAGCTACGTGAATATCTTCTTCTGCCGGGTTACTCGCCAGGCAGATTAGTCCGTTATTCCCTTTACGCAAGGTTATGAGTTCACCATCGTTATTGTACCCGAGAACGGTTGCATTCTCCTTGTATAAATCAGGAGAAGCGAGTAGTGCAGTTTTAATTTGAATGTCTTTAGGCAGGACTTTATTCTGGGAAAAGGCAGTAAAAGTGATAAAGACGAAGCTTAGAATGAGTAGTTTTTTCATTGTTTTATTTATTTAGGCTATAGATAGTAATGGGAAATGCGGGAAAGAGTTCAATTTGAATAGTAGACTAGTGACCAGTAGACCAGTGACCAGGTTTTTGGTTTTCTTTCTTTCGATCCTTGAGCTATTTATTTTGGCAGTGATAAACCAGGTTGGTTTTGCAGGATTTTAACTTAAAGTTGATTTAAAAAGCAGACAAAAGAATAGTAGATCAGTGACGAATGGACAAGTGAGAGTGCAGAAAAACTCATTTCTCTTTCCTCATCTCTAGTTCCTGTTTAAATAACTTTAAATACTAGTTTTTATGGTGTTAACGTTCTGATTTATGATAAACTTAAAGGGCTTAAGAATTATTTAACAATCAGCGGAACACCCAATAATGCAAAACGGACATCTTTAAAGAAAAAATTCTATGCGGGCGACTCATTTTATCCTATTTATTGCTTTTATGTATCTTTTTACGTCTTGTACAGGAAATGCAGGGGCAATTGTTAATCCAATATATATGAACTCAGACACGACAAAATTGAACAGCTACTGGGAAAAGGTAGAAAGTCTTGAAAAACTAGGCCATGTGAAAGATATGGCTGTAGAGTTAGAGAAAATTATTAAGATTTCTGCAGTAGAAAATCTTATTGATCACGAAATTCTCGCTTCTTATAAACTCACCTTGATAGCGGAGAGCGTGACTCATGGTGTAGGCTGGGAGCACCTTATTCCAAGTTATGAAGTGCGAGTAAATGAATCTACTGGCGTGGTTAAAGCGCTAAATCAAATCATCCTTGCCAATATGTACCTCGAGTACGGTGAAAGGAATGCCTATCGCACTGTAAGAAGCGATATTGAGAGAGAAACCGAAGGTACGTACAAAGATTGGTCGCTGGCTGAATTGCAATCCAAGGCTTTCTATCTCTTCAGAACAGCGCTGGAGGAATCGGAATTAAAGCGCGTCAAAGTAGAAAATATAAGTAGGATTTTGTCTACGACTAAGAATTCTGAGTTCAGTCCTACTCTCTATGATGTCGTCGTGCAGATGTTTATCAATAAGTACAGTAATAGTTTCAATTCGATAAGTTCTGTATCCTCACATTCTATATTTGAATCAGCTGATTTATTTGCCGAAAGGCCGGTCTTCTTAAAACTGGATATTCCGGCAGACACGACTGATTACGATATATACGTGCTTCATATTATTCAGAAATATTACCGTCATCTGGAAAAATCAGGAAATAATGAGGTGATGGCAAAGCTGGAGATAGATCGACTGAATCGGGTTAGAGCTTCATCTCAACTGAGCGACGCTTCTGAACTGTATTTTAATGCTTTACGAAGACTAGTTGATACTAAGTATAATAAGGAAGGAAGACGATATATCCTGAATCAATTCCTGGAAATATATACAACCGAATACAGCTTTGAGAATTATTGGGATGATAATAAAGCGATTGATTCACTTTATCTGGAACATAGGAAATTCTATGACTCCATTATTAGAGAATTTGAAGGAGATGAACTGGCGGCATTTGCGAAAGCTAAAAAAGATATTGAGGAAAAAGCAGAAATGGCGCTTGCAGCTCAGGCGACTTATGGACACAAGTCGGGAATACTGTTTAAGTTGGAATATAAGAATGTCAGCGAAGTAAGTATCAATTTGCGTAAGCTGGATAATACTGTAAAGAATCACTATGATTTTGATAGGATATATTCCAATGATAAGAAACTGAATGAATTTATTACTCGCGGAACACAGGTTTATGAAACAGAACGCGAAGTCCCTCTGATTCCGTCTTTCAGATACCATTCGGCAGACTTGAGTTTACCGGGACTTGACTATGGTTTATATCTTATGGAAGTTGAGGCAGAGTCAATTTATGGTGGAAATAGGATAGTGAAATATGCACTTTTTCAGGTAACTGATATGCAAGCTATATTTCTCTTTCAAGAAGGATTGCGGGTTGTAAATCGCGTTGATGGTCAGGCAGTAAAAGATGCAGAAATCAGATATTACAGCGTGGCTTACAATGCAGATCTGAAGAGTTATAATTATAAAAAGACGACTGATAAGGAGGGAATTGCCGGAGTACAGTCAACGGGTAATTATAATGCACAAAAAGCAGAAATTGTCAAAGGGAAAGATAGTTATGTAACGGAGAGTTTTTCTTTATATCGCACGCCATCCCAGAGCAAATTTTACGATTATATGCAGGTCTTTACGGATCGCTCTATCTATCGGCCCGGGCAGATGGTCTATTTCAAAGCGGTAGTCGCAGGTGGTGAAGGGAATTCTAATTATGCGGTGAAAAATGAACACCTGACTTTCCATTTATATGATACCAATGGCGAAAAGGTTTCTACTCTGAATCTTAAGACAGATGAATACGGAGCTGTAACAGGTTCTTTTGCATTGCCGTCTTCCGGGCTTCCCGGGCGTTATTCTATCCGTGCAGATGAGATAAGTAGTGTTCATTATATTTCTGTGGAGGAATATAAACGACCTAAGTTTGAAGTGAAACTTGATAAACCCGATACCCGCTTAATTTTAGGTGAGACTGCGGTTATCAATGGGGAAGTGATGGCCTATGCGGGTTATCCTATAGCTTCCGCAAATGTTATAATCAAGGTTAACAGAAGAGAATACCGTTATCCTTATTATTACTTCTTCTATCCAATGCCGACTGATCCGGGTAAGAATATCTTTTATGCTGAGCTTAAAACAGATGATTCCGGGAAATTCAGTCAGGAAATATTGTTTGAAGCTTCATCACTTGAAGTTAAGCAAAACCGTAGTTTCTACTACGATATTGAAGTGCAGGTAACAGACCAGGCGGGCGAATCACATAATGCCGATATGTCGCTTGTGGTAGGTACGCGTCCACTGCGTGTGGATGTAAATAAGCTCAAAGAGATATACAGCTCTGATGCTGAAGTTGACTTTCATCTGAAAGCTGTGAATTCAGCAGGAGAGGCTGTTGCTACGGCAGGTTCTATTACTGTCTTGGAACTGGAGCCGCCTAAAGTATTGAAATACAGTAGGTTCTGGAGTATGCCGGATACGATATTGATGTCGGAAGCAGACTTTGAGAAGGAGTTTCCACATCTCAAATATAAAGAAGACCGCGGAGTGCTTGAATGGAAAGAGAAGAAAACAATATCTACTCGCAAAATTGAAGTAGCTAAGGCAGGACAGGCATTAAAATATCAGTTTTCAGCCGGAGTTTATCGAGTTAAAGTAAAACTTGAAGATGCGGTAGAGAATGAATTTATAATCAATGTGCTAGATGATGATACAATGTTCATCTATGAACCTGAAATAAAAGTTCTTACAGATAAAGAATTGTATCAGAGCAAAGATGTCGTTTCCATCGATATTCTGCGTCCAAAGGATTGGCATGCGTATGTAGTTATTCACGATAAAGATGGGAGAATAATAGAGAAGAAGTTGTTGCTTCCTGGAGAAAGCAATATGCAGTATAAGTTATCTTCGGCAGAAGAGGATATTCGTATTGTAGCTTATAGTCTGAATGAGGCTCGTACTAAAACTGCAAGCAAGAAAATAAAAGTTCTCAATAACAATCATCGATATAAACTGGAGGTTGTGAAGATAGATGATGTGGTAAAACCCGGTGATGAATTAAAATGGACTTTCCGTCTTGTGGACGCTGATGGTAATCCTGTCAGAGCTGCTGGATTTGCCACTCTCTATGATAAATCACTGGATGCTCTCAAAGGGCATAGCTGGAGTTCTTCCATGCGCCGCGATTTTTTCCGAAATTATGATATATCTAGTTTAAATAAGTCTCTTGCGACTACGAAGTCAGTCGGTGGTGCAACACCTTATGGAGTCAATATCAAATGGAAATTCCCTACACTTTCACCGATACTGGATATCCCGTATTATAGTATGGTATATGATTATGCGCCTACGGTGATGAGGAAGGAAATGGCAGCACCGGTGGATCTTGAAAGTATGGCAGATGCTGACCACTTTGCAATGGGAGATATGGAAGAGACGACTGATGATCTGGAGAGCGAGGATCAAATAGATGAAACTGCAGCAGAAGTCCGAGAGAATCTAAATGAACTTGTTTTCTTTGAAGGCGAGATATTGACTGATGACAAAGGTGAGTTTACACTCGATTTCACAATGAACGACGCTTTGACCGAGTGGAAACTCATGATTATCACGCATGACAAGGAATTATATTCTGCACAAATCACTGAAACTGTCATCACTCAGAAAGAACTGATGATTCAGGAACAATTTCCGCGATTCTTCCGTGAAAAGGATGAAATGAGTCTGAAAGCTACGATAATAAGAACAGACGGTAAAACAGGAACCGGTACAGCACGACTTGAATTGCGCGATGCACTTACGGGAGAACTCGTCAATCAATTATTTGACCTTGAGTCAGCAAAAAGCTTTGAAATAGGAGAGTCAGGTCAGGCAGTTGTGAGCTGGGCTATTGTGGTTCCGGGCGTGGATAAGGTGCCGATGGTTGAATTTATCCTGTCTGCGGAGATGGATTCCGAGACGGATGCAGTAAAAAATACTATGCCTGTGGTAACAAATCGCAAATTTATTACCGAGGCGATTCCACTGTTTGTCGCGGCAGAAAGCACGGGAGTATTTGAGTTGAGGAATTATGCTGAGAAAGCTAGTTCCGGTTCTCTTGAGAATTATGCTTTCCGTCTTGATTACGTGCCTAATCCGGTCTGGGAAGCAATTAAAGCGATGCCTGCTGCATTATCAGAAGAAAGGGTAGTGTCATCTCTGATGGAGAACTATATGATACGGACGCTGGCATTGAAGATTATCGATGAAAATCCGCAGATAAAGCCGGTGTTTGAGCAGTGGAAGCGCGATGGTGACCTTGTTTCCAATCTGGAGCGCAATCAGGAATTGAAAATGGATATCTTATCTGAAACGCCTTGGGTAAGGGCAGCACAATCACAGACGGATCGCATGCATCGCATTGCACATTTATTTAACTTGAATCAGCTTGCAATTGAGCAGAATAATAGCCTTGCCCGACTGGGAAGAACTCAGAATTCGGATGGCGGCTGGCCATGGATTGAGGGCGGTCAGTATTCGTCCTGGTATGTAACGATGATGGTACTGGACTACTTTGCAGATATCCGGGATATGCGCGAGGAGGAATTTACGACCGATGAGCAGAACCTGATAGACAGAGCGATTAAATTTATCGATGCGGAATTCATGGAATACTGGAATAAATATCTGAAAGATCAACTCCATGAGGATAGATTGATTTCCGGTACGGTATTGCAGTATCTGAGGATTCGTTCGCTTTACGCAAATGCTCTTTCTGCTGAAGCTGCTGATATACTGAAAAAAGTTGCTGATAAGCTGGAAAAAGACTGGATGAAATACGTTGTTCCGAGCCAGGTGTACATTGGCCTTGGCTTGAGAAACTACGATCCGAATATCGATATTTCTGCTTTGTTAAAATCCATTGATCAGCAGCTTGTGAAACGCGATGAAATGGGCGCTTATTACAAAGGCAGTTATTTCCTTGAGTTTTACGCTCAGTCCGTGCCATTAACGGTTGCAATGATGAATTTATTCAATCCGGTTGAAGAATATCATCCGCTTGTGGATGAGTTTAAGGTCTTCTTGCTATCCAATAAGCGCACCAATGACTGGGGGCAGAGCAGTGCTAGCATGAAAGCAATCTACGGGCTGCTGTACTACGGTGATCCAATCGTATTGGATTCCGGTGGCGATGTTGAAATCAACTGGGGCGGAGAAACGGTTTCTGCCGGTAAAGAACAAGCAGGTACAGGTGCATTCTCTGTTACCAGGACCGGCTCCGATATTGACAAGGCGGATTATAGCACTGTTTCCATCGACAATAAATCTAATCATATTTCCTGGGGTGGTTTATATTGGCAGTACTTTGAAGATATGGATAAGGTGATGGGTGATGGGATTTCTGAAGAATTCCCTATCTCTATTGCCAAGAACTTCTATCGCGTCACACAAGGAGCTAATGGACCTGTTCTAAAGGCAATTAAAGATGGAGATATAATCAAAGTCGGTGATGAAATTACGGTGCAGATAAATATCCGCGTGGACAGAAGTATGGACTTTATCCATGTAAAGGATGATAGAATTGCAGGTACGGAACCACTGGATGTGTTAAGCGGTCATAAATTCCAGTACGGCATGTATTATTATCAGGTGACACGTGATTTAACTTCGGATTTCTACTTCTCGACAATTCGTCCGGGACAGTACAATCTGGAGTATAGTGTTGTCGCTACGCACGAGGGCACGTTTAGCGCTGGACTCGCGCAGGCTCAGTCGTATTATGCGCCTGAATTTGAGAGTCATAGTGAGGGTAGACGGGTGGTGATAAGAAACCATTGATCAGGAATCAGTGACGAGTATATGAGTGGACAAGTAAACGCTTCGATGCGCCCATGGGCACGCTGAATGCGACGCATGTGGCTAGTGGATTAGGAGTTTTAATCTGCAAGAATTCTGCTTGGAGTGACTAGGAGAAAATCCACTACAGACCAATTAGGAACATGGTCATTCTGACAAAGCGGAACGAAGTAAAGCGCAGGAAGAATCTCTTGCAGCTGGATTCGTGCTGTTATAGATATCTCGTTTCAATGCTTAAAGATTCTTTGCTTTGCTTTGAATGACCAGTGATAATGGAGTAGAATAGAGATTATTGTAGAATGAATTCACGAATTCGTTCTACATTATAATTATTACCTATTCAATTCCTCCAAAGAATCTCTTGTAGCTGGGTTCATGCTGTTATAGATTTCTCGTTACACTGGTTAAAGATTCTTCGCTAGCTTAGGATCATAGCTTCCTGGGAGCAACGTATTGGTAGGGCATCATTGTGTAATAGCTTGGATTTCAGAGCCGGAGTTACTCTCTATAAAAATCAAACCTTATTCCTCCCAATAAAAACATACCTTTAATCTCACTGTTAAGAAAATTGTAAAATAAATTATACTGGGAATATGACTTTCGAAAATATACATGAATATTGCCTAAGTTTGCCGGGTGTATGGGAGGATATGCCATTTGATGAAAATTCACTGGTATTTAAAGTAGGGACCAAGATGTTTGCATTGCTGGCGATCAATGAAGAACCGTTGAGAATTAACCTGAAATGCGAGCCGGAGAAGGCCATCGAATTACGTGAGCGATTTCCAATGAATGTCCTGCCGGGATACCACATGAGTAAAAAACACTGGAATACAGTGCTGCTCGACTTTAATCTAAAGTGGGCTTCTGTAAAAGAGTGGATTGATGACTCGTATACGCTGGTATTCAATAAATTAAGTAGGAAGGAGCAAGCAGAAATTAATGGATAAAGTCGTAGAAAAGGAGGTTCTTATCGTAGGGCAAGGGATAGCGGGCACTCTGTTTTCCTATCTTTGCTATAAGAATGGGATCAGCTTTGATGTAGTTGATAATAATCATGCCAGTTCTTCTTCAATAATTTCCGCTGGCGTTATAAACCCGGTTACGGGAAGACGCTATGCAAAGTCCTGGGAATATGAGAATCTGAAGACTTATTTCTTGCCCTTTTACCGGGAAATGGGTGAGCTTTTGAATATTGAGGTGATCAGGGAGATGGAGGCCGTTGTCATTCTCCATTCAGCAGAGGCAATTAATTTCTGGGATACGAGAAAACACGATCCTGAGTATGATGAATATCTTTCTGATGATCCGGAAATCGGTATTTTTAAAGATTTTGTCAAAGAGAATGAGACGGGAAAAATCCTGGGATGTTATCAGGTTGCAATTGAGGAGTTATTGACAAAATGGAGAGATTTTCTCGTAGAAAAGGGTAATTACATAGAGTCTTCCCTCGATATTAACGCTGTTTCCGGTGAAAATCCTTTCCGTCTCCATAATCGTACATACGACAAAGTGGTTCTCAGTGTAGGCGCCGAAGCAACGCGGAATGGTCTATGGAATGAAGTCGAATTTGATCTGTTGAAAGGGGAGGTGTTAATTGATGAAAGTAGAGATTTTAGCAGTAATATGATGCTTAAAAGGAAGTTATTTTTTGTTCCTCTGCCTTCCGGCAAATTATGGATAGGCGCTACTTATGACCGTGATTACATTGTTGAAGGAACTACTGATGAAGCAAAAGAAGAGATGCTGAAAACCGTAGAAGAATTTCTTAACTATGAGCCTGTTATAAGCAGGCATCACGCGGCATTACGACCGACCATACGCGATAGAAGGCCCGTTGTCGGCCAGCATCCTCAACGCTCCGGAGTGTATATTTTAAATGGTCTTGGTGCCAAGGGGATGTCGCTCGGCCCTTATTGTGCTACGATGTTATATGAACACATGTTTAATGGAAATCCGATCCCCAAGGAGATGGACTTAATGCGATTTTATAATAAAGGATAGAGAATAGCCTACTGCGACACCTATGGAATCAAGAATAATGGATTTACTACGACTTTATAATGTATGGAGTTGAACCAACTGCTAGTATTTACCCCGCACTCCCAAAGGAATTTTGAATAAAATTCTATTGGAACCAAATAACTACCCCCCGCGTATTGCTAACTCATTTCGCTGAAGCTAGAGTCAGTTATACTTTCGTTGCACTAGTTCACTGATCTCTACATCCGATTCACAGTTTTTGGTTCACAGTCCACTTGTGCTACCCTGAGCAAGTCCTTGGGCACGTCGATTGTCCACTCTCTTACCTGTTTCCTGTCTACTAGTTACTTACGACCATTAATCCACCTCCATATTCCTAAGTGTAAAGTATCCTCTGAGGTGAGGTATATACATAATCTGCGGTAGATTTAGCATGTTTTTCTCCGATTGACTCCCCTGGAAATAAATCGTCTCGTACTGACCAATACCATTATATTCGTTACTCGCCTTTAGCTTAAAACCGCTATCAATATCATAGAGGTTAGTGGTTTTATAATCTCTGGGGCCTGTAATATCCATTTGAATGGCTAATTTCCCATCATATACAACATAACTTAACTCCTTGCTGAATTCTTTGCCCAGATATTCCAACTCTGGAAATATTAATTGCTGAGAACTGATTTTCTGACTCATTACATCCGGCTTGTTATCGGTGTTTTTGGTATATCTTCTCTTTTTTTCGACGATCAAAGAGTCGACGCTAGAGCCCCTGTCTTTAAAGTTGTATGAAGATGTATAGTAATCCGGAGCTTTGTAATGAACATTTAGATAAGATGGATAACCACTGGAAAAGCCGCCATATTCCAAGCGCACTTCCTTAACCTCTTCTAAATTTACTTTACTTCCGACTTCAAAAATATATTTCCATAGAATATCTTCCGCTCTTATATATGAAGGGAAGGCTTCAGTAAGACGAATATCCCAGAAATTGTCATCCCTGTTAATATCAGGTACTCTTTCTTCAGGATCTAGAATTACAGTGAGAACTGTGGAAGTAGTAGCTGTATTTAAAGTGATGTTACCTCCTCGTCTCCATACCTCAGCCGGTAATCTATGGATATGTTCAGTGCCGTTTCTTTCCACTACCTTGACATCAATCGGCAATGCCAGCTGCCCTTTATTGGATATGTGGATAATTGCTCCATCCTCAGGATTGTCTGCCCAATTATCATAAGTGACCTTATCTACTGCAACATCAAATGCATAATTGTTGAAGTAGAATCCATTCCAGAACCAGGATAAATCTTCTCCCGCTGCATTTTCAAAGGAACGGAAGAAATCATAAGGACCGGGGTGTTTGTAAGCCCAGTTTTTAATATACTGCTGAATTGCATAATCAAATCTCTCTTTGCCAAGAATCTCATTTCTGAGAAGTGTCAGACCTAGTGCAGGTTTCCCATATCCCGCAAGTCCTAGAGTATGTGACTTCAGACCATCTGCATAGATGACTATGTGGTCTGCATCATCGTCAAACATTCCCGGACGATTAGCTCTCTGGAATCTTTCATTATAATACTCTCCGTCATTAAATATCTTAGTCATGTGGTCATTGATGAAGCTATTGGTTCCTTCATCCATCCACATGTGTCTGCGCTCATTACTACCGACTATCATAGGAAACCAGGTGTGGCCAAACTCGTGATTCACAAGCCCGAATAGACGCGAATCTTGAGCTCCGATTGAGTTGAAGACGATTCCCGGATATTCCATTCCACCACCCCAACCGGCAACAGTATTTGTGGCAACAGGATAAGGATAAGAGAAGTCTAGCCATTCGGAGAAATATTCTATTACTGCTTTTATATATTCTGTAGAACGTTCCCATTCAGCTTCTACGGTGTATAGTGTCTGAGCTAGCGCAGTTTTACCGTCAGGCAGATTAATTCTCGCTGCATCCCAGATGAATCCGGACGAAGCTGTCCAGGCGGCGTCTCTCGTAAGATCACATTTGAAATGCCATGTCAATTGCTCACTATTAAAATGTACATCCCGGCTTATTGTCTCATCAGCTGAACGGATAATAATCGTCTCATCACTTTCATAAGCCTCAGCGAGACGTTTCCTTTCTACCTCAGTGAGTACTTCTTCAGGGTTCAATAGAGCACCCGAACCTGCGACAATCATTGAAGCGGGAACTGTTACTTTATAGTCAATATCTCCGTACTCCAGATAAAATTCACCGACGCCAAGGTAAGGTAAAGTGTTCCAGCCCATAATGTCGTCATAGACTGCCATACGTGGATACCACTGTGCGATATCAAATACTCGACCGCTGTCCGTGTCAACCCAACCCATACGCGCACCAAACTTTGGAATGTCAAATGCATACTTAATGATGATTTCCAGTTTGCCGCCTTTCGCTTCTACAGGATTCTTCAAACGTATCTGCATCCGCGTATCATCGACAATATACTGTGGCTCATCTAGTTCTCCGGCTTGTCTGGTAGCAACAGAGCTCAGTTCAAAGCCCTGTGTGAATTTGCCATCGACTATCAGATCAAAGACATGTGGTCCTGTTTTAATACTTCTTGAATCTTTCTTTCCGGAATTCTGATCCATTTGCAGCCAGACATAAGACAGCGCATCCGGACTGTTATTGGTATAAAATATCTTTACTTCTCCAGAAAATCGACTGTTTCTGGCGTCCAATGTTCCCGTAATCTCATAATCGGCACGATTTTGCCAGTAATTGGGACCGGGTGCACCATTTGCACTGCGGATATCATTGCCGTAATGCGGATAAAACAAGGGATCCCACAATTTATCGGGGTCAAATGTTTTTTCATCCTGTCCAAAGCTAATATTATAGCTTAGAGCAAATATACTTACGAGAAATAGGGACGAAAGAAGTCGGATCATAGGTCGATATTTTTTAATAAATGTGATAGTTATAGCTTTCGCAAATATAAAATTAGAATTTTTCAGGGACAATTCAAATGTGTGGAGGAAATTAGGGGAATAGCTTAGGCGTGAATAAGAACACACACACACACACACACATACTACCTGCCGAATTAAATTCAAGCAAAATAATTATAACACGATGAACCTCAGCCTAAGCCTCAACCGAGTGCCTCCTTTACCAATTCGTAATTTTCGCTATCATAACTGACTAGTATCACTTCTTCTATCGAAGTGCTACCGGCCAGATAATCTCTGATAGCTTGGACTGAAATGCGCGCTGCTCTTTCCTTGGGGAAATGATAGACACCCGTACTTATATTGGGGAAGGCGATTGCCTCGCAGTTCTTCTCTTCTGCCAGTTTCAGAGAATTGATATAGCAGTTGCGCAATTTCTCATCTTCATTGTCATTCCCACCATACCAGATTGGGCCGACGGTATGAATAACGTATCTGGCAGGTAAATTCCCGCCTGTTGTAATCACTGCCTCACCGGTCGGTAGCGGCCCTTGTTTTGCGACAATTTTCTTGCACTCTTCCAATATTGCCGGTCCGCCAGCTCTATGTATTGCGCCATCGACACCGCCACCACCCATCAGAGATGAATTGGCAGCGTTTACTATTGCATCGGCTTCGACCTTGGTGAGATCGCCTTGAATCAATTTGATTTTATTCATCATTTTAAGCCTTATTCTTTTCTTACTTCAATCCGCACGTCCACAACTCGCATATTCTTTTCATCAGCGATGATAGGGTTGAGATCGAGTTCAATAATTTCCGGAGCAATATGTACGAGTGCTCCCAGGCGCATAATCACATCGACAAATTTTTCTTTATTCAGGCCTTTTCTATTGCGATAGCCTTCGATCAGTGGGTAGCCTTTCAGTGATTCTACCATAGACAGAACTTCTTCCCTTGACATAGGCGCAAGAGCCGAAGATGTATCTCCGAGTAATTCCAGGAAGATTCCGCCTAGTCCACAGAGAACTACATGCCCGTATTCTCCTTGTTTTACAGCGCCTGCATATAATTCTTCGCCGACCAGCATTTCCTGAACCAGAACTCCGATTGCTCCGGGAATAGCCATCAACTCACTGAAAGTTTCTCTTGCCTGTTCTTCATTGACAATATTCAGTTTTACACCACCTACTTCAGTTTTGTGTACCGGCCCGGTGACCTTCATAACTAGTGGGAAATGCAGGTTATTGACCAGAGTTGCAATCTGATTTTCCTCTCTGATGTACAACTGCCTCGCGGAATCTATACCGGCAGCTTCCAGTAGCTCTCTGCTTCTTTCTGGTGATAGAAAACCTCCCGGGGATGCGTTGATTATCGAGCGGATTGTCACGAAGTCCATTTCGGGTAATACCGCTTTCGCAAATGTCTTTTTACCGGCTTTATATACTTGTGCAAGTGCTTTACCCAGGTTTACTTCATCGGGGAAATTCACTCTCCCTTTGGCCAGGAAATCCTTGATTTCCTTTTCCGCATTTATGAGAGAGGGAAGCACCGGGAAAATTGGCTTTTTGCAACTGTTCATCTTTTCATCGAGGATTTCGTATACATCCTTTACATTGAATAGTCCCGGACTCCCGAAGACAACTACCATTCCGTCAACCCGATCGTAATCGCCACAGAAATCGATTATTTGCGCAAGCTGATCGGCAGTACCTGTAGCGAGAAAATCGATAGGATTCGCAACCGAAGATCCAGGATTGAGTACCTTGATTAAGTCTGTGGTATCCTCAGGATCAAATGGTGGCACTTTCATTCCATTACTTGTCAAAGTATCTGTCAGCATCACTGCAGAACCGCCTGCGTGCGTGATTACTGCAATATTTTCTCCTTTGATTTCTCTGGTCTGGAATACGCTGGCAACTGCTATTAATTCGTCACGGCTTTCGCAATACACTATTCCGCACTTGCGGAATAATGCTCGGATTACCGTGTCAGAAGTTGCCAGTGCGCCGGTATGCGAGGAAGCTGCCCGGCCACCCGCTTCCGAATAGCCTGATTTAATCGCTGCGATTCTGCAGCCTTTTTCGCGTAGGGAAGTGGCGTGTTTTAAAAACTTAAAAGGATTTTTAATTTCTTCAAGATAGAGCAGTTTTACTCTTGGACTATGCTCCGGATTGAAGGAATCATCCATATACTCCAGAATTTCTTCTACTCCTGTCTGAGCGGCATTTCCTATCGAATAGACATTGGAAAAGCGCAGGCCCGTAAGGAGTGCGGATTCCATGATAAATACGGCTGTGGCTCCTGAGCTGGAGATTAATTCACAACCGAATTTATCATAGTCCGGAACCGGAGTCGTAAAAACCCCTTTGTAGTTTTCATTGATAATTCCGATGCAATTGGGGCCTATCAGGCTTCCATTAGCCTCGTTGATTATCCCTACCAGTTCTTTTTCACGAGCGATTCCCTCTTCGCCCGCTTCCGAGAAACCGGCTGAATAGATTATAAATGCGCGAGTACCCTGGCTTATCAGTTCCTGTACAGTCGGTATACAGTATTCTGCGGGTATTGCAATAATTGCAAGATCCACGCCCGGTAAGTCAGAAACATTGGCTGCATAGATGGTTCCATTAATGTCAACCGGCTTTGGGTTTACTGCGTAAATATCCCCTGAGAAGTTACCTTCGACCAGGTTCTCAACGACTTTCCCGCCCGGCTTTCCGACATTTGCGGAAGCTCCTATAACAGCGATACTCTTGGGTGCAATAAGCTGTGGTACAATCATCTATATCTATAATAAAGGCTCAAATCGCGCCTGGAAAAAACGTAAATATTTAGGCTCATAAATCATTTTAAGCCCTTTTATCTCATTGCGACGCTCGTAGACCATTGCCGTTGATTCAGCGACAACATCCATGTGCGCTTGAGTGTAAACCCTTCTTGGGATTGTAAATCTAAGCAATTCAAGTTTAGGATAATAGTGCTCGCCATTTTCCTTACGGCCGGCAGAAACAATTCCACGTTCCATCGTTCTTACACCTGAATCCAGATAGATTTCTGCTGCCAGAGTCTGAGCAGGGAATTCATGCTGTGTAAGATGTGGGAGAAAAGCCTTGGCATCCACGAAGACTCCGTGGCCACCGATAGGCTTCACAATAGGAATCCCAAATTCCTCCATACGCTGTCCGAGATATTCTACTTGGCCAATTCTCGCTGCCTGGTGACTATCGAGAAGACTCTCTTCTATACCCACGGCAATCGCCTCCATATCGCGACCTGCGATCCCACCATAAGTGTGAAGACCTTCATAAACAACTACGAGGTTACGAGCTTCTTCGTAAACTTTCTCGTCATTTGTAGCAAGAAAACCTCCGATATTCACGAGAGCATCTTTCTTGGCACTCATTGTTGCCCCATCTGTCAAATTGCAGATTTCTTTCACGATTTCTGCTACTGTTTTATCCTGATAACCCTCTTCGCGCTGCTGAATAAAATAAGCGTTTTCCGCTACTCTCGTCATGTCGTGGATAATAGCAATTCCGTGTTTATGCGTATAATCGCGTAATTCCTTCAGATTTTTCATGCTTATCGGCTGTCCACCCGCCATATTCACGTTAGTTGCAACACTCACATAGGCAATCTTGTCTGCACCATGCTCTTTAACTAGTGCATCCAGTTTGTCGATGTCTATATTTCCTTTGAAAGGGAATTCATTAGTTGCATCATGTGCCTCATCCACTATGATATCCTTGAATATTCCACCTGCAAGTTCCTGATGGAGTCTGGTAGTGGTGAAATACATATTTCCCGGAACTAAATCCCCCTTTTTAATCATTATCTGCGATAATATTCTCTCAGCACCTCTTCCCTGGTGCGTCGGTACTACGTATTTATACCCGTAAAATTTCTTGATCGCGTTTTCCATGAGAGTATAACTTTTACTACCGGCATAAGCCTCATCTCCTGTCATAAATGCACCCCATTGGCGATCACTCATCGCATTGGTTCCACTATCAGTGAGAAGGTCTATATAAACATCAGCAGAGTTTAACAAAAAGGTGTTATAACCGGCTTCCTTAAGAGCGGCTTCTCTCTCCGGTCTTGTTTTAATCTGTAGAAGCTCTACCATCTTCATTTTATAGGGCTCTGCCCAGGATCTCCTCTTTATCATGATTCTATAATTTAAAATATTATGCTAATGGCTCAAAATGAGCTGTGAAATGTCTTAGGAAAAGAGGTTCGTAGGTGATTTTATAACCTCCTTCTCTATCTTTTATATCTAAAATATCGTCGAAGACGTCCAGGACGAAATCGATATGACTCTGCGTATATACTCTACGTGGGATAGCAAGTCTGACCAGTTCATTTTCAGCCGGAATAAGCTTGCCTGCATCATCATACTTCCCAAACATTACCGATCCTATTTCTACACTGCGAATTCCCCCTTTTATGTATAAGTCGCAGACGAGTGCCTGACCGGGATATTCTTCAACCGGAATATTCTTGTACAATTGATGAGCATCGATATAAACTGCATGTCCTCCGATGGGCCAGATAACTGGAATGCCTTTTTCGCGCAATCCTTTCCCAAGGTATTCCGTACTGCGGATACGATATTTCAGGTAATCCTCATCAAATGCTTCTGTCAAACCAATTGCAAGAGCTTCCATGTCGCGCCCGGAAAGCCCTCCATAAGTAGTAAATCCTTCTGAAATAATGAGTAGATTCTGGCTTTTTACCGCGAGTTCCGCATCGCGTAGCGCAAGGATCCCTCCCATGTTTACCATTCCATCTTTCTTGGCGCTCATGATGAAAGCATCTGCCATAGCTATCATCTCTTGTGCAATGGTTTTGTAGGACTTGGTTTTATAACCTTCTTCTCGATTATGGACAAAGTAACTGTTTTCAGCAATCCGGCATCCATCCATTACCAGGTATAATCCGTGTTCATCACAGATCTTTCTGACTTCTCTGAAATTCTCCATGCTGACGGGTTGCCCGCCAGATGAGTTATTAGTTACAGTCATGATGACTGCTGCAATTTTCTCCGTGCCGTAATGTGCGATAAGATTTTTTAGCTTGCGCAAATCTATATTTCCTTTAAAAGGGTAATCGTCTGTGGTATTATGTCCTTCCTCGCAGACGATGTCAATTGCTTCGGCTCCGGTGAATTCAACATTGGCGCGTGTAGTATCAAAATGAGTGTTGCTTATGAATACCTTATCTTTACCTCCTATTAATGAATAGAGAATTCTTTCTGCAGCTCGTCCCTGATGAGTGGGGAAGATATGTTCCATTCCTGTCACATCCTTGACTACTCTTTCCAGGTGCTCCCAGGAAGTTGCACCTGCATAACTTTCATCTCCCAGCATCATTCCACTCCACTGGCGGTCACTCATCGCGCCTGTACCACTGTCAGTCAATAAATCGATAAACACATCCTTGGAGTGCAGGGTGAAAGGATTGTAATTCGCTTTTTTTAATGCTGCAATCCTGTACTCTTCAGTAGTAACCTTTAAGGGTTCTACCATTTTAATTTTGAAAGGTTCTGTAAGTGTTCTTAGTCGATTTGTTTTTCTCTTGTTATCTGACATAGGCTTGAAATTATTTGAGACAAATTTATCCTTAATAAATGAGAAATACAAGTGAATGCAGACTAGCTTTCAGGAATAGAAATTCCCTCATTATTGAGGCTTTGTTTTATGTCAGACAGAGGAAATTAATTGCTGGAAATCCCATTTCGGTCAAGCGTCCAGGATTGAGGTGATAAAGAATTGAAAGATAAGCTAATCCAGCTTGTACCTCTAATCCCATTTAAAATTACAAGATTTCCTTCTCCCTTTTCAATAGTAAAGAGATAGTTGGATAGGTTAGTATCCACATTATCAGCATTATCATCGATAGTTGTCATACCATAAGCATTTACTGCTTGTTTCTTTCCGTATTTTAAATTAAAGCTCAGTTTTTTCCAGGCGCTGCCTTCTGAACTCGTCATCTCAATGCCTTTGTCAGTGTTCAATATAGTGATTTTAAAATCTGCTGCATCTGACTTGGAAGATGTCTGTGCATTTACAATACCAATTGATAAAAATGCAAATAAAAGGATAGAAGTGAATTTGACGTAAGTCATAAAATGCCTTGAAATTAGATGCATAACAATTGATTTTTATTACTAGAAATAATACCTATGAACTTTCAACGGTACAAGGTAATATTGCAAATTGCTCAAGACCAATATACTCAATAAAAATCAGATATCGGGGATTTTACGCGAAAAATATTCCGGAGAGGCTTTGTTAAGATGATAAAAATAAAAAAAGGCCCCGGGGATTCCCGGAGCCCTGGATTGAATGGTTTAGTGTACAAAAAGTCTTTGTCTGGCAATCTGCTTAGTGTCACTATCTTTAATTACAATAATATACACTCCACTTGCCAGGTTGTGAACGGACTCCGTCATTTCCAAATAGCCGTTTTGTACTTCTACATCTTTAGAATTTAATAATGTTCCATCAATTCTGTAAAGTTCATAAGTAAGGATATCTGATGACACCTCTGCACTGATATGGAATTGATCGGAAGCAGGATTGGGATATAGATTGAAACTGAATAAGTCATCGTTTCCTCTTAAGGCAACCGGCATATCAATCTTAACAGCGCATTTGATTTCTACATAATCTTCTGCTACGCAACCGTGACCATCCCATGCCTGAACCTTAAGGATTGAGTTGCTCAGGCCTGTCTGGACAATGACCTTGTCCGAATACTTTCCTTCTACAATTTTGCACAATCCTTCAACAACCGTCCACTCATAGCGATACGTTTGATGACCTCCACTTATTTCTGAATAATAAGGTACTCGTTTGCTATTACAATTAGTGTTTTCCGGTCCTGTAATCGTGATTCCAAAGTCTGATTCATGATTGATAGTAATCTTCTGGTATGCATCACTAGTATTACCACAATCATCTGTAGCTGTCCAATACCTGGTAATGATGGTGAAGTCTTCCTGTTCATCTCTTGTTTCTGCGAAATACGGCTGGATTTCACCTGAACAATGATCCCATGCTACAATATTTGCTGGGACTGCAGGTGCATCACTACAAAATATAAATTCATCAGGAGGAATGTTGTAGAGTATTGGCGCTTCATTGTCAGTTAACCTGATGTCGATAAATACCACAGTTGAATTGCCACATAAATCAGTAGCCTTCCAATAGTGCCTTTCCTCGTACACAACATTTCCTCTAGTACACTCCGAAGATAGTGTCTCAGACCAATAATCAATTTTAACTGAAGAGCAATAGTCTTTAACCTCAACAGAGTTGGAGCTGAATACTGGAGAACCTTCTTCGCAAGAATGATACTGTATTTCACCCCAGGCTTCGGTAATTCCGTAATTTGGTTTTGCTGTAATTTCAAGCGCTCCAAAATCATCTGAGTATTCATAGCGACTGACAGAGTACTCTTCACCACAACTATTAATTGCTGTCCAGCTGTGTGCGATACGCTGACCGCCACCCGGACATGTTTCTACCGATGAAGAGTGTGTTACACTGACGTAAGTTTCACTACACTTATCAAAAGCTTTTACTTCAGCTCCACCGAGGGGAGTGCAACTATCATCCGGTACATTTTGGAATTCAAGTGCAACATCGATATTTATTATTTGTGTATCTATGCTTGTATTCCCGCATAAATCAGTTGCGTAATAAATGACTTCGAGGACCATGGTTGAGGCACAATCAATACTGATAGTGTCAATTGTTCTTTCATAGGTCACTGCAGTACAATCCTCGTATTCCGGAGCAGGAAAATCATCTGTACATGAATCAAAATAAATTTCCTTGTCCATTATGGCAATCGGTGCCTCATGGTCTATTAACTCAATATATAAAGAAGCAGAAACAGATCCGCCACAGGCGCCGGTAGCTATCCATAAATGCTCATAGAGTATGCCGTTACTTGTAGAACAATCTGCTATTTGCGTAAGCTGATAATTAACTTTGACATCGATGCAAGCACTTTCAGCGATAATATCATCGGAGGATATGTCTAACATTTCCTCACCACAGTAGTATCTTATAGTGTCTCCGATATTCCAAGTAATTCCTTCAGCAATTGAAAACTCAACATTATCCTGCGTCATTGGGGGGTATACAAATTGAACTGTAGTTCCAACATTCCCGCATAAATCAGTTGCATAAAAGGTTCTTTCAATAATGTTGGCCTTTAAACATTCGTCATAGATTGGTTTGTCCAGGTAATACAATTGAACAACTTCACAATTGTCCTGTGCATATACTCCAAACAATGGATTGTCAATATCACCACAGATTCCTGGCTCTACTCCATGAATTACGGGTGCTGTATTGTCTATAATTACGATGTTTATGGAATAAGAGGAAGCGTTTCCACAATCATCCGTAGCCGTCCATGCCAATAGGAAACGTTGTAGTTCACCATCCTCGCAAGCTATATTGAATCCGCTGTCATAAAAATCAAATTGCCTGCTGATCTGATGATTGTCGGAGCAATTGTCCTCATAGTTCATAGATTCAGCATCGATATTATAAATCCAGGAAGGATTAAATGTTCCGCATTCAAGATAGATAGTCCCGTTATTTGCTACGCCTGTCAATTCCGGATGTCGTGGATTGATTGTAGGTGCGGTATCGTCGATATAGGTTATTGTCTGCTGTGCTACTGACGAATTCCCACAAGCGTCTGTTGCGGTCCATTTTCTGATAATTTGATAGGAGCCGATGCAAAGATAATTAGTGGTGTCAATTGTTAATTCAATTTCTGCGCATTCACAAGCATCGTATACGCTTATCATGCCTTTAACCTCAGTATTGCACATAGCTATGCCGGGTAGATAGGCCGTATCTCCACAATTTAAAGTGACATCTTCCGGAACTCCACTAAATATAGGAGCTTGTGTATCTATAATATCCACGGTGAGGGTTTTGATGGAAGTATTTCTACACTCATCTTTAGCAACCCACTCATAAATAAATCTCCATAGATATCCATCTTCATTGCAATCTCCCTTAATATCTTCTACAGTGAGGGTCATTTCGATATTGCTACACAGATCTGTGGCAATAACATCCTCTAGTTCGAATTCAGGAATTTCCCAGTCTGATGACCATGATTCACATTCAACTTGTAAATAAGCATCATCGCCTTGACCATTGATGAGTGGATTATCCCATTCCATTTCCGGTGGAGTAGTGTCAATAATCTTAAGTGTTGCGTAAAAGTAGGCTATATTGCCACAACCGTCATCTACTTGGTATGACGCTTTTATGAAACCTGTGTTTCCACAAGCCTTTACCAAGTTGTTAAAACTATAGTTGCTGCTTACAAGCCCTGTAAAGTCGTCTGTGCAGTTGTCTTGCGCACAAGCTTCAAGAGCTGCGATGTTATTGGCATTCCACTGGTCAGCCCTTATTTTATTCTGAGTTCTGTCGCATTCTATTGTCAGGTCTAAATTTGCGCAAGCATCCAAAGTGGGCGGGCGAGTATCTATCACAGTTATGACCTGTGTTACCGTTACAGACATGTTTCCACATCCATCGTCTGCTTGCCAAGACTTTTCAATAATATAAGCATTGGGGCAATTTGGGTCAGGGCTTATGGATGAAGCAACATATAATATTAAATCATCCGGTGCGGTACAATTATCTGTGAAAGTTGCCTGAGCTGCCTGAGCTGCTGCTATACCTGCAAGATTATCACATTGAAGGGTGATGTCCACAGGAACAAAATCGGGTTCAGGGGGCGTGTTATCATATACTGTGATTGTTTGCGTAACGATTTCTGACATGTTTCCACATCCATCGTCTGCTTGCCAAGACTTTTCAATAATATAAGCATTGGGGCAATTTGGGTCAGGGCTTATGGATGAAGCAACATATAATATTAAATCATCCGGTGCGGTACAATTATCTGTGAAAGTTGCCTGAGCTGCCTGAGCTGCTGCAATACCAGCAAGATCGTCACACTCCAATGTAACATCACTGGGAATGAAAACCGCGACGGGTGAAATATCATCAATGATTTGAATTACTTGAGTGACAGTTGCCGATACGTTTAAACATTCATCCACAGCATACCAGGATCTGTTAATTGCATAAGCATTGGGACAGCTCGGATCTAAAAGTATTGATGCTCCATGATATATTGTAATATTATCCTGCTCAGTACAATTATCTATAAAAATCGCCTGAGCCGCAAGAGCGTTATCTATTCCCATTTGATCATCGCACTGGAATGTTAAATCTGGAGGAATGAAACTCGCTTGAGGTGCATGCGTGTCATTAACATAAATATAGTGTTCGCAGGTTGTAATAACTCCTGAATTATCTGTGATTGAATAGGTCATTACTACGGTAAAGCTACTGGGACAAGAATAATTGATAACAGATTGACCTTCATAAGAAAATTGTAAGCCGGAGCCACATGTTGAAGAATAGCTTCCACCGGCATTGAGAAATTCGGATAAATTAAAAGGATCAGGAATATCTTCTTCGCATTGGAAGTACATGGATGACGGACAGCTTATTGTGGGACCGGCAACTCCGTCAATTGTAGGTTGACCTATTCCTACAGCATGCCAGGCTCTGGCAACTTCAAGAGCTTCTGGGGAACAGTCTCCATAAAGTAATTTAGCTACAGCGATAGATTGAGTTCTTGCATCCATATAGTCAGAATTGTTACTCAGCATATTTACTAAAGTTTGGTAGGCTATCTGGCTTGCTCCTGCTTGTCCTATGCCTGACACGTTGTATGAATCCCCATTATCGTTGGTTCCTGAGCCTCCTTCTGATAAGAGGAAAAACCAGAAATTTTGTACTCCACTATTTCTATGCACTCCACATTGGTCGTTGGAGCTCGAAGGGGTACAGTTTGTTACATCAAACCAAAATTCTCCCCCGTAAGTATTAGGTTGGGACCTTTCCTTAGGGGCACTCATAGATCTAATATGTCCTGAATCTCTATCAGCACCTAATAGCCAATCTGTAGAGCCGGTCGCATAACTCTCCACCATTTCACCAAAAATATCGCTAAATGATTCGTTAAGTGCTCCTGATTCGCTTTGATAAATTAATCCTGAAGATGTACCTGTTACAGCATGGGTAAATTCATGCCCGATAATATCAAGCGTTGCGTAACAATTTGTAAGATCTCCGGATGAGCTTCGACCAAGAGTCATACGAGATCCGTCGCTTCTCATAGTTGCGTTGTCGGAATGTGTTGTGCCATCTGCCCTTTGATAAATTGCATTAATCAATATTTCAGTATTTCCTTGAAGTCCATCATACGAATCCCTTCCAAACTCATCTAGATAATAATTAAACGTTTGATTTATTCCCCATAATGCAGTTGCCCCAAATAGTTGATTATTTGTTGTCCACGTATTATCAGTAGAAGTGATATCAGTTGGATTAGGTGTTGCAGTAGTACTATTCCAGTCGTAAACACGGTAGTTAGCCGGCTTGCAGTCATCATTAAGGATATATTCTGATGCTGAAATCTTTTGGGTTCTTACCTGTCTCGAACCGTTAAAAATTGAATTAAAATTTACTGGAGCTTCACAATTTGTCTCAAGAGGTATTTCAAATAATAAATCACCGGAATGAGCATCAATGAAGATTTGTTTAGCTATGGATGGATTAGATGCATAGATGTCAAATTTATATGCGAGAGTATATTTTTTAGACTCATTCCCTGCTTTAGTTATCATTAACTCTGGATGAGGGTAATAGGTCGCTTCTTTTTCTCCTGTTCTTACCTCGATTTCATTTTCCCAATATTCGGATTCCCAATAATATTCTTTTGCATTCAGGCTTCTTAGGATGTTATCCAATGCATATTTCTCACTAATCGTGGGGACTGTATTGAGATCTTTTATATCATAAGCTGTTCCTAAGTATGTATTTATAATACCATTTTTACTATGAATGATAAAATCTGATGCAAAAACCGGAACTCTCTTATATTCTTGTCTGTATACCCATCGGGTTGTCCCTAATGCGGTTTCTCCTTTATTTTTTAAAACCAGAGCATTTCCTTTAGCCATTTTAAAGGTTGAATGAAACCATTGTGGGAAGTTTTCTGCTATTAAATTAACATCGGCTTTGAATTCGACATATCTAGGAAAATCAGAAGTTTCATCAAATCTGACTTGTGTAGCATTGGGCACAATCTGTTCAGCTTTTTCATTGCTGAAAACAACGCTGTCAAATTTGTTTTGAGCATTTATGTTCTGAATAAATAGTATAAATAGAATGAGAAGTGTAGAAATTAAATAATTGTGAGTAAGCTGTTTCATAGTTAATAAATTTTGATGAAGAAGATTTAATATTTTCAGCAAACGTGTGTCCTAAAGGAAATTCTCGTGTGTTGTCTGTGTTGTCTTTGTTTGCTGAACGTTGAGTAAGTTCTGTGAGACCCTTTACTTATTAGTGCCGTTTTTTGTCAAAAAGTAAACATTATGCTGTTGTTTTTTATAAATAAAATTTACTCTAATATATAATTGATTGGATATTAGTTGTGTATGAACGCAGATTTATAGATTATTTTGGAGAGTCTCACTGAAAGGAAGAATTTTATGCGGAGCTTGACTGTTTTAATTAAAGTCAAAATCCGGGAAATCGAATTCCATATCAGAATCTATATTGTCTCCTGATGCAGGGAAATCCTGTTCTGTGCCATGCGCTACAATATTGACGAGTTCCGAAGGTAAATTATCGAGAAAATACAGTTCTATTTTTTGAAATAATTTTTTAAACTCAAGGATATGCATACTGAGGTTGTCATCCGTTTCAGCAGCCCTTACATCCTGATATATGACCGTGTTTTCTGAAAAACCAAGTACCGTTACTTGAAGTTCTTCGTCTTCTTTGGACACATATTTCCCACCGATTTTAATACTCTGCCATTCTCCGAAAGTCTGTGTATGCATTGATTTTATATTGCGGTAGACATTGAGTTCGTCCTTGGCTCGGGTTAATGCGACGTATAGAGTACGGCGTTCCTCTTCAACTGCTGAAAGTCCCTCGGCAATACTCTGTGAGTTAGGGTATGCATAGGGATTGACATTGGTCACATGTACATTCTTAGCTTCCAGCCCCTTAGCTGAATGAATAGTAGAGAGAATTACAACATCTTCCGGACTGCGTACTCCTACCTTCAGCGTAGTTTCTGCTTTGGGGTCAAGGACATATTCAGTAATGAATTCAGTTATACTGCCTGAAGCCTTAGCAACCTCTTGCAATACTTCGAAGTCTGTTTTACGATCTACCCAGCCTGATTCGTATTTCTTACGCATTATTTCCTTCATTGAATCTACTGCTGCTTTCATTGCTTCTGAAGGATTGTCAATATGTTGATGCACCCTGACCAGTACATCCGGGATTTCCTTTATCAGGGAGCGGTACGCACTATTATTTAAAAAGTCAACAATTTCTTCAAATGTGCTTAGGAAGAGGATATCGGTAATAATTTTTGTTGCCGTTACTTCGCCTATACCATGCCACAATTGCAAGAATCGCATCCAGGCCAATTCGTCATAATTGTTGGCAATGATGCGCATCGCGGAGGTTACGTCGCGTACATGAGCAGATTGCATGAGGGAGGTGCCTCCATATTTTACATAAGGTATTTTCTTTTGCAGACAGCTTGCTTCTACTTTTGCAAGCGCCCAGGAAGAGCGCCCCAGAACCATGTTGTCGCCGTAACTGTCATTGTTCTGGAATACGCTTTCAAGAATTTTGTCGGTGATAATATTGGCTTCTTCCCAGTCATCGTGCACATGGATGAGATTGGGCAGGCTTCCTGAACCACGATAGGCTTCCAGCTTTTTATCGTAGTTTAATGGAGATTGTGCCAGTAGCCAATTGGATAAGTTCAATATTTCCTGTGTCGATCTATAGTTTAGTATAAGCTTCTGAACCTCAGACTGGGGAAAAGTATTTGCGAAAGCATGAATAGTCTTAAAATCAGCACCACGGAAACCGTAAATACTCTGCGCATCGTCTCCTACACAGAACAGATGTGAATTCTCCACAAATGAGCGCAGGAGCTTGTATTGAAGAGGATTGGTATCCTGCATCTCATCGACCAGAACGTGCTCATATCTAGCAGTGACGACATTACGCACTTTCTCATTCTTCTCGAGGACGGTTGCAACGACATTTAACATATCGTCATAATCCATGTACTTACGCACTCTCTTGTACTCGATATAATTCTTGATAACCGGGGCGATTTTCATGCGATCTTCTTCAATATACTTCTCTAAGTTTTTATTGGCTCTGTCGAGATGATTATAGCGAATGTGCTTGATAGCATCTGAGAGACTGCATAGAGTATTCATGGCATAGGAATAAATCCTGGCGACGGATTCCTTCTTTATTTTATTATCACGACTGTCTTTGAAATTTTTCCCGATAGCCAGACCTATAGCGC
Source organism: uncultured Saprospiraceae bacterium (assembly GCA_964423575.1). Lineage (GTDB taxonomy): Bacteria > Bacteroidota > Bacteroidia > Chitinophagales > Saprospiraceae > CAYRFF01. The sequence continues at coordinate 74,215 of CAYRFF010000001.1, forward strand.
TGATCATGTCAGCCTCATCAAGTGGGGTATAATTGTGGTGCGGGAAGAATTCCGGATAGCTATGCATGATTTCGTAACACCAGGAGTGAAAGGTCTTTCCCGTAATCGCCTGTTTGTCAATATTGGACCCGACAGAACTCTTGAGGCGCTCTGCAATCTCAGCTGCTGATTTCCTTGTGAAAGATAGGATAGCGATTTTGCGAGGAGATATATTGTTTTTCAACAAATATTCAGCTCGTGCTATAATTGTTTTAGTTTTACCTGTCCCTGCTCCTGCGAGGACGAGGAGATGCTTTCCCTGAAATTCGGCTGCTTTTTTCTGTTCTGTATTTAACTTGTCCATACTAATCCTAGCTCAGCTAACCCGAAATATTCATGAGTTTTAATAGAAAAATCATATTAGGCTCTCTCTCAGTCAATTTGACTTGAAAACTTGAAATAATCCTTCCTCAATTTTGGGGTATGTGTTACTCTATCTTTACGCATCTACTTCGTTATGGATTCCTTGCGGTAGAGAGTTACAGCGGCGGAATCCATGCCTCGTATCTACGAAAAGCTAGCGCTCTTGAATTATTCGGGCTAAGGTAACATAAAAAGAACGAACTGGCAGATGGAAAGTTGAATAAGAGCTTTTAAATTCTGAAATATAGAATCATAAAGGCGTAATGAATAGTTGAATAAAAAGATCTGAAAATCCAGAAATTACAAAAGATTTAAATTATCTTTATAAACACAAAGTCTTATAGGGTCTATAAAAAATCTCTATGAAGCAGTCACTTAAAGTATTATACTTACTACTCCTATTTGCCATTTCTTCTCATGTTCATGGTGAAACAAGTATTGACACATCTGGTATTTTATTTAAAGAAATCTGGGGATTATATACTGAAGCAAGGGGAAATCCGGAACATTGCCTCAGATCTGTCGATTCGCTTTTTCAATATATAAATAAATCCGGCGAGCCTCACCTCCAAGGGATTGCTTGGTATATCAAGGGATATAGTTTTCAGTTCTTGAATAATGCTGATTCTTCAGTTTATTATCTGAAAAAAGCTGAGCAATATTTTGAAGAAAATGGATTAAGAAAATATCAATTATATACTCAATTAGATCTATCGCTGGTCTTAACAAAACAGTTGAAATACACTGAATCATTAAAGGTATTAATCAAGGCGGACTCAATTAATAGAAATATTCAGGATAATGAACGTGGGGCACAGATTATGCGCATGCTAGGGGCTGTGTATAGAGAATTGAAAGACTTTGATCGTGCAGAAGAGTATTTTTTAAAAGCCCTTGATCTATACTGGAATATGGAAGATATGGAAAGATATGTGGGTGTAGGGGGGAGTCTTGCAATATTGTACAGGTATCAGGAAAAATATGATAGTAGCCTGGCATTGATGATGGAAATTGCTCGGATCAGTCAAGAAGTCGGATTAGGGTCTTATTCTATTGCATATAATCATGAAGGGATTGGTGATTCTTTTTTGGGCTTGGCAGAGATAAATGAGCAAATGAATCTTGCCGATAGCGCTTTGTTCCATTATTGGAAGGCCTACAGGTATTTTGAGAAATTGCAGGATACGGTCGATATGAGTTATGAATTATTTGAGATAGGAAGAGCATTAAAACTAAGAGGCGATTATAGAGAGGCAGAGAAACATTTGCTTCAAGCCTGGGATCTGGCGGTGATTAGCAATATGCAATCTTATGCTTATGATATTTATCCAGTACTGCACGATGTGTATTATAAAATGGGAGATTTTTCTCAGGCCTATGATTATCTTATAAAGGATACTGAGTTGACTGATTCTTTTCTGGAGAGGGTGCAACGTAAAAAAACCAATGAGATTAAGGAAAGATACGAGTCTGAGAAAAAAGAACAAGAAATTGCATTATTACTGGCTAGTAAAGAATTGACTCTAGCAGAAAAGGAGAGAATGAGGTTATTGCAATATGTTCTGATTTTTATGATGCTGGGAATCTCTGTTACAACCTTTTTTATATTCAATAGGGCAAAACATAAGAGAAAGTTGGAAGCCCTGAAATTGAGAAGCCGACTTGCTTCAAATTTACATGAAGATGTAGGAACTGCACTTTCAGCAATTGATGTTAATAGCAGATTGGCAATGCTCGATTTAAGCAATACTAAAAACATTGAGAATCAACTTGCAGAAATTAGAAGCCAGGCAAGCTCAAGTCTTGAAATTATGCGCAATCTCGTATGGTCTGTAAAGCCCGGAAATGATACTGTTCTTGATTTGGTTGCATATATGAAAGAATATACAGTTGATTTATGCGATTTCCATAATATTGATCTTAATTATGAAGAAGACATTACTGAAAAGACTATTATCACTCCGGAAATGAAAAGTAGGATGTTCTTTTTCTACAAGAATTCTTTAAAAACTCTTCTTGATATATCAGGTATTGAAAGTCTGGATGTAAAAGTAAATGTGATAAATGGAGAGAACTATGCGATTAGCATATCAGCAGAGGGCCAATATGATAATAAACAAATTCTTGAATCTGATGATAGATTTAAGCTTTTGCAAATGCAGGCTAAAAAAATGGCTGCAACCTTTTCTTGCTCTGCAAAGAGTGGGGCAGGAATTGAATTGAGGTTGGAAAAACATAACAGACATAAAAGATTACGTCTATGATGAGAGTTGCTGCAGCATTTATTGTTTTGTTCCTCAGCCTAAGTTATCTGCTGGCTCAAAATGACAATTTGCCAGAGGTAGAAATAGGAACTAGAGGCAATGTAGCTGAATTGTTATTGTTATCCGGAGAAGATTACTACCAAAAGGGTGATTATGGAGAAGCACTTAAGTCTTATGCAGATGCCTTGCAATTTGCCACACAAAATGGTCTGGACTCTTTACGGTTACACATCCTTTTAAATATATCCGGCCTGTATGGGGAAACAGGCGATTTTCAAAAAGCGTATGATGTCAGGACTCAAAGAAATCATATTAAAGATTCTCTTCGTATGCTCAGGGAGCAGGACGAGATTGTCATGCTCAAGGAAAAGTATGAGATCGACAAGAAAGACCAAGAATTAGCTTTACTTACAATTCAGGCAGAGCTCGCAGAAACTGAACGCCATCGTTCCGGATTATTTGTGTTTCTTATGCTTTTGATATTTTTGGGCGTTATTGTTACTCCGGTTTTGATGTGGAAACGTGTAAGAATTAAAAGGAGGATTGAGTCTCTGGCAATCAGGAATCAGATTGCTGATGATTTACACGATGATATCGGCTCTGCATTATCTAGTATTGATATTAATAGTCGCATTGCGATTATGCAAAAGGACGATGCTGCTACATTGAAGAAGCAGCTGGGAAAGATTCAAATGCAAGCTGATGCTACAATGGATAATATGCGCAACATTATATGGGCGGTTAAGCCGGAACATGACACGCTGAAGGACACGATTGCATATATGCAGGAGTTTGCAACGACCATCTGTGATCCGTTGGATATTTATCTCGATATACAGACTCCGGATGACTTGGAATTAAGTGTAGATTCTGAAACACGACGCAATTTATTTCTTGTTTTTAAAGAAGCTTTAAACAACGCAGTGAAATACAGTGATTGTACCAAAATAACCATACGATTTGGCTTGACCGATAAAAAAGAGTTTTATCTTATTATCAGTGATAACGGGATTGGCTTTGTCAGAGAAGTGATTAAGGAGGGAAATGGACTAACCAGTATGCAAAAGAGAGCTGATAAAATGGGTAAGGACTTTAGAATTGAGTCTGAAGAGGGAAATGGGACGAAGGTTATTATTGGGAATCCCCCAAGATTGGGGTTTTAAAGATTACAACAATGATATACTTTTGAGATATGACAACTAAAATACTCATTTACGAAGATAATGAAGCATTGAGAACCGGAATTCAGGATTTTCTCGACTTAGCGGAGGATATGCAGGTTGTTGCAGCTTATGAAAATTGTCTGCAAGTAGAAGAGCAGGTTAAAGAGTTTAAACCTGATGTAATTCTCATGGATATTGAAATGCCTGAAATAACCGGGATTGAAGCCGTTAAGAAAATACGCGGATTTGATAGAAACTGTGCTATTATAATGCTTACGGTATTTGATGACAATCAACATATTCTCGACGCGATCAGCGCGGGAGCTTCGGGGTATTTACTTAAGAAAAATATTTCGGATAAACTATTGTCTTCTATTAAGGAAGTACTTGAGGGTGGAGCGCCTATGAGTCCTGCTGTCGCCAGGTTAGTGATTAAGTCTTTCCAGAAGTCCAAAGCTTCCGATTATGATTTCACTAAACGCGAGGTGGAAATTTTAGACCTGTTGTGTAAAGGTAATAGCTATAAGATGATCGCTTTGGAAACAGGGCTTACCTTTGAAACAATACGGTCCTATATCAAAAATATTTACTCCAAACTCGAAGTGCATTCTGCAACAGAAGCAGTATCCAAAGCTATTAATGAGAAGCTTATTTGAGCACCATACCCCAGAGAACTTTTTCCGTACCCATAGAGAGATTTCCATCAATATTATCATTGATAAAGGATGCATGATAGCCTCCTTGCTATTGAAACACAGTGTGAAGGTTTTCTGAAGATTCTTCAACTCCCCCCAATATTGGGGTTGTCCTTGGGCTTATAAGGTTTCATATTTGAATTGTCAAAAGATTTATCAAAAGATCTTTTAATAATGAGAATCAACTATGAACAGGATTAAGGACATCACACTTTTACTATTCCTATTCTCTTTATATGGAGGTTTGTTACAAGCCCAGGATATAAGTGAGTTAAAGAATAAAAAGCCTTTTCAGATAACAGGCGGGATAGGTGCGGGTATGGATTTTTATGCATCCAACGAGCATGCGATGACTAGAGATCCATTTGCCTGGAATATCAATGGAAGCCTGACGCCCTCCGTTTATGGCTTTTCGATGCCATTATCCTTTTCAATCAGCCAGTATAGTAAAAGTTATAGTGCTCCATTTGCTATGACAGGCATAAGCCCCACATATAAGTGGATAACGGTACATGCCGGATATAGAACGATGTCTTTATCGCCATATATATTTGATGGGCAGACTTTTCTCGGAGGAGGTGTAGAATTGAAGCCCGGGATATTCCGTCTTTCCGGCTTTTATGGCAGATTGAATAAATCAATTACTCAGGATACTACTCTAGACCAAAGGGTGGAACCGCAATATTCCAGAAAAGGTTATGGAGGCAAAATAGGACTGGAGAAAAATGGGAATTCAACATTTTTGACAGTTTTTCATGCGGAAGATGACCCCGGCTCCGTAGGAGTAATTCAGGATTCCCTTGGCAGATATAAACCAATGGCAAATACAGCGATTGGCCTTAACTGGCAATACAACCTTTTTAAGGTACTGAACTTTAGTGGAAATGTCGCCGGATCCTTGATTAACCGCGATATGCGTTATGAAGAACTTGAAGCTGATGAAATACCGGAATTTACCCGGTCGATTCATCAGGTAAATGCCAGTTCTACATTAAGTTTTGCGGCAAGAGCACGATTGACTCTTTATGTACTTGGGTTTAATGTAGCTCTAGGATATCACATCATTCAACCGGATTATTTATCGCTAGGTACGCCTTTTATGATGAATGACCTGGAAAACTATAATATAAACATCGGAGGAAATCTCTTTAAACGTATTAATCTGAACGGCTCTTATTCATCCCAACACAATAACCTGTCAGGCTAACAACTGACTGAAATTAAAAATGACAATGCCAATTTCTCATTGAATTTTAATCTGGGAAATAATTTCAACTTCAATGCAAATTTTAACGCTGTAAAAGTCTTGCAAAAGGATGGCTTACTCATTCTTACAGACAGTACGAGATTAAATCAATTCATGTATAATATTGTAATGGCGCCTACTTTCAATTACAGTAAAGGTGACTTGCAGCACTCTATATCATCATCCTTTATTTACACGGATCTGAAGGATTATAACACCGCTACATCAGATCAATCAGCCGGTAATAGTATAAATGCTTCGCTGAACTATGATGTCTATATTACAAAGTCCGACCTGGGAGTCAATGGAGGTATAGACTACAGCGTATATGGCCAAAGTGATCTGCGCTATCGTTCAACAGGAATCAATATCGGGGGAAATACCCGATTGTTAAAGAATAAATTGCTTTCTGTGAGTGGTACAATAGGCTACTACTTTAATAAAATGGAAGGTGAACAAGTAGGGAATAATACCACATTTTCTGTGAGTGCCAACTATAATTTTGGGAAACAGAACTTTGGTTTGCACAGTAGCTATGTGATAACACCTCCCATAAATCTGAATCCACTAGATAAGATTAACCAGTTTCCGACAGCGGTAAATTCTCGCAATTTCGCCTTTGGAATCAACTATTCTTACTCATTTTAAATAATCCGGTTATGAATAAATATATGAAGAACAGTTTAATTGCAACATTTATATTTCCAGTAGTCAGTGTATTATTTTTCTTAGCTTTCGCAAATGCTGTGGCTTCGCAAAATCCTATCAACGTCAATTTGTCGGTTAGACAACCGGTTTCTCCGTTTCTGAATGATTTTGCAGCGCAATTTCAGGGAGATCCTGCTGATGGAAGTATTCCACAGAATATTAATGCTATGCTGGTAAATAATACGAGTAATACTTACCGGGTTAAACTGAGCATGAGAATTGAGCGGCTATCTCCTGCACCTTTGTCTATTTCTACAAAGCCGGATTATCAGCCTGCGGCTCCGATTATACTAGGACCAAGGCAATCATTGAACCTTGACCAGAACCTGAAAAACACAGCGTTTTCCAATCTCAATATCAGGGATATGATTTTTGAAAATACGAGTTTAGAAGAATTAAGAGAAAACGGATTGAATGTTAAACTCCCTGAAGGTTTATATAGGGTCTGTGTCGATGCCTACGATTATGATTCTCAAGGACAATCGAGATTACTATCTTCTCGTGGAATGACTTGTGCGACATTTTATATCTGTTACACTGCTTCACCACCTTCCTTTTTTCTTCCTTTTACGAGTTCGGATTATGGGAGAAGGGGATCTGTTCTAGATACGCTTAAGCCCAATGCCGGGATGATTCAGTTTGGATGGAATAGATCGACAACTACTTGTGGATATCCCGTTGGACAGCTTGAATATGAGTTCGAAGTGAAGAGTATTTATCCTGGACAGACAATCAATGACAGCAAGTTCAATACCCCTGTTTTCAAAAAGAATTTACGGACTCTCACTTTTAATTTTAGTACATCAATGTATCCCGATGTCTTTCAGGACGGGAAATCCTATGTAGCAACTGTAAAAGCAATTCCGGTAATGCGGGGTAGTGACAGCCCGGTTGAATTTGCTAATCGAGGTGAAAGCGAACCAATATCGTTTATCTATAAAGATAAAAAACTCTTATCAGGTGGACCCATAAAGGACCCGATTTTTACCTTGAATCCTGGTGAAATTAATTTAATAGGCATGAGTTCCATAACCGGAAGGCTGGGCTATAAATTTAAAGAGGTCGATTATAAAACGCGTGCATACTACATACCTAGAGAAGGAGATGATCCGATTGTTTACAATATAGACTATCTAAGTGGAGAAAATACTGTTGCATTGAAAAACAAAAAATTAAGCTTGGTTGTCGCTTATGTATATGCGTGTAAGACTCCTATGGGATTTGTGACAATTGAAGCATGTGATGGGAAAGTTTATGGAGATGAGTATGGAAATGATTCAGATTATAAAATAGTTGCTACGACAACGACAGATGCCGAAGGAAACTTCTCATTTACGTTTGCCAATTTGGAAAATAATCTAGGGGTTGAAAAAGAAGCTACGATTATAGGTTCAGGAGGTAAATCATCAGGATTCTTGTATAAAGTGTTCAGAATTAGGGTAGAAGATAATTATTACTTAAGCCCTGATGTAAATATTCTTGTCAAACCTTATCAGAACGTTGATCTTGGGAAATTATGTTCATACGTGAAAAGTTATAATCTTACAGTTCATGTAAAAGTTAACCAGACCGTACTTACCCAGACTAGTCAATCTCAAGATGCGGTTGAAGGCGTTCAGATGGCTATCTTAAGACATCCAGAAAATAATTTGAGTTCAGTACCACAAGATGAAGGAGCTACCAAAATGGTGCCAAAACCCTTTCCGAAGAATGACGCTAATAAGGGATATGGTAGAACAGACAAGAATGGAAATTTCGTTTTCAAAAATCTAGTTCAACACAATCCGGATAATCCATCGGATAGGTATTTTATAAGATGTGTTCCAAGTAAAGCTGGTGGTGTTTTCAATTTCCAAGACAAAGAATACAGCTATTATCCTGCTATACCTGAATATGAATTATATTCTTTCCCTTTTCACAAGAAGCAATCTCAATATTATAAATCTTATTATGACAACTCGAAGACAACTCCTGTCCCAGGATCGTCTGTTCGTTTTTATTCGGATATAAAGTGGAACAGCGAATTCCAAGTTGAAAATCATCAAAAGACGATTGAAGTAATGCCAGAGGAACCTAGAATCTTCGGAAAAGTACAAAATGCTCTTTCTAACGACGGACCAATAGCAGATGCTATAGTTGCGACCTTTCAAGAATTCAAGGAGCCTAGAGGCATAGCTCATTCTATACTCCTCACGCGTACCGATGAAAAAGGACGGTATCAATATATATATGATTTCGATGAAATTGAATATGACACTAAAAATTTTGATTTTGTCAATTTCTTTTATCCCATAATCGGCCCTAAAAGAAAATTAGTTGCTTCTGCTACTGGATACAAGAGCGAATCTCGCCCGAAAGCCGGACTTCTTGCGCCGATGAAATGGGGTGACCAACTTGAATGGAATTTTGATCTTTATCCCGATGCTATTTTAAGTGGTATTATTCGAAGTGAAGATGGTAAGAATATTTCGGCAGTGGTAATTATTGATAATACAATAAGTGTGCATACACACGACTTTTCAGGGGTAATCAACGGTAAATTTGTATTACAGAGGTATGAAGCAATGGTACCTTCCGGAAAGAGAAGCATTAGGGTTATTCCTGACGATGATAAACAGTATGCAGTGTTGGATACCTTTATCAACATAAAGAAAGATATAGCTAATAAAGCTGATTTTACTGTCAAAAAGATGCAAAAGCACATACGGTTCCAAATTTTGGAAAAACACAGAGGAATTGAGTTAAAAGGCGCTACAGGAAAGAGCGTGACTCCTATTGCAGGAATTCCGGTATCTATTAATTTACCAGATGGAAGAATAACTCAGTCCAGTGATAATGATGGTTGGGTATCCTTCATTTTTACTAATGGAGGAAAGGAATTTAACTTTTACATTGAACCGCCTGAAGATATGGAATATGAAAATGCGACTTATACTATCACCGGAGTCAAAGATGGAGTGGAAATGGAGACTTATAAACCTGTATATCTATCTAAGACGATTTCGATTGAAGGGCTTGTAACGCATAGAATGACCAAAGTACCATTGGAAGGTGCCAGAGTATATGTAGGTGAAGGTAATAATGAATGGGAAAATGCATATACAGATAAAAATGGAAAATACCGTATTGCAAAGGTTTCATTGGCAACGCCCGATATAAAACTATCTGCAGCTAAATCAGGTACAACTCCCAATCTGATAACAGAGACAAAAGATGTCACACTGAAAAGCACCGGTGAGAATGAGGTGAATTTCCTTTTACTTGCAAATCCTGATTTCATCATTGAGGATTTATTTGGTTTTGAAGTTGAAATCGGCAGTACTGCAGAAGAGGGACCAAATAGTTTTCGCATCGATGGTGAAATTGTGAACTTTCAGGGAAATGAGAATTTTGACATTAGGGATGGGCATAAAAGTTTAAAATTCTCTAATTTAAGAGTGATCAAGACAGATAGACTCATCGATGAAATTCCGGTTGCTATTCCTGTTAATGACTTTATGGATATCGATGAAAGTTATCTTCCGTTTACCCTACAGACTCATTTCTTAACAATTCAAGAGCCTTTACACGGCAAAAAACTACTTATAGAAGCTGAAGATGGCATCGGATCTATAAAGGGTAAGATGTATCTTGACAAAGGCTCATTTATATTTAATGAAGATAAATTGCGATTTAATGATAATGATGATCAAAAAGCAATGCTGATTTCGATGGCTCCCGGTTCAGATGTAGTGTCCATTCCTTCAATTTCTGCAGGACCCGTAGATAAAATAAAGTTTGGTGTTTATCCATTAAATGAAAAAGACTTTGCGATAGAATATAATGGCTTTGTTATGTCGATTGACCGAGAGAATTCGTGGATTCAGGATGATGGACTTAATCTGCGAACAGTGCTTGAGATTTCTGACATTCCCTTAATGTCCCCATCTGTTTTAAATCTGGATGTAGGAGATTTCGTAATCAAACCTACGGAAATTATGGATATTGAATTTGATGAAAATCGTCAAGTAGAATTTAAGCTGGAGGACTGGGAATTTATCGGAAAAGGATGGAGCTTGGTAGAGAACAGTAGCAAAATAAAGATAACATCTGGTATGCTAATAGCAGGGGCAGTGGAAGTGCCAACAAGTGCTGTCACAATAGCACCTGGGAGCTTTTTAATCGATGAGCTAGAAATTAATAATTTTATGATAGGAGGGATCATTCCACTCAAAATCATGGATGAAAAGCCGATTTTTGGATATTGTAGCTCTTGTACCGATGATGAGAAAGGGCACTATGAATTGAAAATTATTTCTAAAAGTAACAGTAATCATGCAGCTGAAATAAGATCTCTTCCTGGCATGAAGGCTAAGGACGCATTCAAGCTTCAGGCAGTTTCATTGTACAGTAATGGTTATCAATTCTTTAATCAAGGGCCGTTTGACGACTGGGTAAAGTTATATTCTGTGATAAAGGTAAAACCCACACAATTCACTGTTGAAGAAGGAAAGATAAGTATTAACTGTGGAATAGATCTCGAACTTCCCGGGCTGGAAACCTTTAGTTCCAAAATCACATATTTTATGGAAAGTGGTGAGTTAAAAATGAATTCTCCTACATTTTATATAGATGTTGAAGGTCCGGGACGAGTTACTTTCCAGACAGACAATAAAGGGGAGAACTTGCAGACTGTTTCAGAAGGTCTATTCAAAGCAAAAGGGATTATCAAGGAAGACTTTGAAGGAATAAGGTTGTTAGGGACCTTGTATAAAACACCGACAAAGGCTTATATTAAGGTAGAGCCAGAGGGTCAGATTATGCCCTTGGGTGATGCTGATATGCGAGATACAAAGCTTGCCGATATAAGAGGTGAGATGAAAGTGATAGGAAATGACTGGGATTATTTTAGGTTTTCTGGAGAAATAACAGGCTTTAGAGGTATTGAGGGTGACCGCCGAAAATCGTTTGTTGTTCTTGGCTCGATTAATGCAACAGACGAGGAAATTAAAGTGGAGGATATCAAAACTCCATTTGGCGGTGTGAGCTTTGTCTATGATATTAAGAATGCCAGATTTATCGGAAGTTTTGCGATTGATATGAAATATTCCGATGTCGGAATCAAAGGCGCTGCTGAAATATTGTTTGACCGTGAGGGATGGTATTTTCTATTGGGAGCGGAAGTTAGTATTCCGGTTATTGGTAAATTTAAAGCCGGAACCTTGATTGGTGATTACAACAGATTACGTAGTAGCGCCAGAGCTATTTTGTTGCAATACACATACAAGCAAAAGATGCCTGAATCATTTGAAAATAAGATTTCTGGGTTCCTTACCACTGGTCAAATCCCCTTTCCAATAAAAATACCGAAAATAGAAATCGATGTTAAATTTGCTCAATTCAAAGTAGGGGTAGAAATTGGGATAGATGCCAGATTATGGATGAACTTTGGGAAAGGAGAATCAGAATTTGGTTTAGGAGCTATGGTCTTTGCTAAAGCCCATGCCGCAGCCGGGGCTGATCTGCTACTTGCTTCCTTTTGCCTGAGTGGGGCAGTACTCGTTGAATTAGGTATAGAAACGATCATAGGTTTTAGCAATCCAAGCTTTGCATTAGATTGTTGTGGCGCTATAGGATTTGGGTATTGTATAGGGGGATGCTTTATGGGATCTTGTGATTATGCCAGCGGCTCTTTCAAAGGTCAGATAGGCCTTAAAATCGATACGGATGAAGGGGTTGACTTATACATGACGGAAGGTACATGTAGTGGTACCCAACTATTTAATGAAATTAAAAGGCAAGAGGATCCTTGTGGGTGTAAATGATTTTAACTATCAAAATTTACGAATTTATGAAAAATATAATTCTTGTTTGTTCTCTCTTTTTAACTATATCTTTTGATCTGCTTTCGCAAATTGACATAAATCAACTCCCGACTACTGTTCCAACGGAAAAAGGGAACTTTATTTATCTCGGAAATGTAATCCCCAGAGACTTTACTTACCGACTTGAGAGAGGAACTTCTACATTGGGGAAATTTGAAAAAATTGTAGAGATTACCGCTCCTTCCACCAGAAAGGAATTTGATGAAAATCGACAAAAATATTCAGAATACTTCGAGAATATTCCTAGAATGAAAGATCTCGAAGCTGATTATATATGGAGCCAGTTTCAAGAAGGAAAACCTATAGATAGTATTCAATATATACATCATGCAATGACATTTCTGGGTTTGGGTTTGGCATACTTTGATCCAATAGATTCAAGGGTCGGAGAATATGGATATAAAATAATTATTCAGGATGATAATGGTAACGCCACCGAAGTAAAGGAGATTGAATCACGCATTATGCCGGATAAGATTGAATTTCCGCAGATCGTTAATGAAAGATCAGAATATATGGCAGGAATGGTTATCATAACATGGAGACTTTCTAGCATTGACAATTTTGGAAGCTTTAATATATATCGTCGTCCTTATGCAGAAGGTGAGTATCTGAAAATTAATAATGAAGAACTGAACTTGTTTATTCGTTCAGAAGAAGGTATTTACTATGTGGAATTGATGGAAGAAGTTGGGGAAGAAGCGGTATGGAATGAATATTTCATTGCACCGGTAGATGTTTACGGAAGGGAAGGAGAGCGACAAGCGTATGCTGAAGGAGGAAATATAAAAGACAAATATATTCCACCATTTATGGAAACAGATGCAGTTAGTGATGATGAAGGTCATACTGTGCGATTGACATGGAGCTATGAAATGAAGGATTATCTTACCGGTCTCTCCATATTGCGAAGTGAAGATTATGACGATGGCTATTCAAGAATAGTGACATTGGAACCTACAGATACAACTTTTACGGACATCCTTCCGATAACGGGTGAAAATTATTATTATCGTTTAGTACTTCATGGAGTTATGGGAACGACTAATGAGTCACCGACTATTTTTGTCGCCTATACCGGTTCCAGTGAGCCTCCGATGCCGCCTAAACATCTAAAGGCAGAGCCAATGGAAAATGGTGTTCGCCTTAGTTGGAACGATAGTGAAAGTGCATTCCAGATAGGTTATTATGTATATAGGAGAGAAAATGCTCTGAATGAATTTGAATTGATTAGTAACCTTATTCCTGACAGTGAGGAAATTTATACTTATGCCGATACTTCTAGTTCACTGAAGAGCAGCACAATTTATGAATATGTTGTAAGGACTTTTAATCAAGATAGGCAAATGAGTGAGAATTCAGATACTGTAACTGCATATCCCCTTATTAAAGTGAAATTGAGAATTCCTGGAGATTTAAGATATAGTTTAAGAGGTAATGTAGCTTATGTGTACTGGGAAGACCAAACTGAATTAGGAGAAAATATTCTTGGGTATAAAGTTTATAGAAAGTTTAATGATGGAGATTGGGAAATTATGAATCAAGATTCAATTCAACCTAGAAAGAATTTTTATAATGATACCACCTTGTTTACTTCAGGAACATATACTTATGGAATTTCTGCCTGGGATTTGTCTGGTAATCAAAGTGAAATGGGAGAAATTATCATCGTTAAAGAAAAGGAACCATTGGTTTCTCCACCGGGGGGAATTAGTGTGATGCAGACTTCAAAAGGAATCTATATCCGCTGGGGACAAATGAGTGGTAATATTACCGGTTTCAATATATATCGGTCGGAATCAGAAACGGATCCGGTATTGATTGGAACAGTTTCCGCTGATGAATATCATTTTATTGATGAAAATATTGAAGATGAAGCATTGTATTTTTATCAACTTTCTGCAATTGATAACAATGGAGAAGAAGGCCGTAAAAGTGATGCTGAGATTATAAGAATAAGGAGAGATTAAAGTCTCTATTATTGAACTTAGAAACTGCGCTACATTATTACCAATAATCTATAAGATAAGGATTTATATTTTAAATGATGTTCTTCTGACAGGCTGCTTTACCTTGGGGCAGCCTTTTTTATTGCCTTAAACTTTCTTATAAACTTCCATTAAATTCGAAGCACCCCCCAATCTTGGGGTTGTACAACTTCCTTCCCGGGCCTTACTTTGTTTTATAAATAAAGACTTTTATGCTTTCGCAAATGTCCAATTATCGATGATGGGAAAGCACTTGTGAAAGTCATTAACTAATTGGTTAACCAAAATTGAAACACAATGAAAATGAGGAAATCTACTTTATCACTACTTGTTCTTATAACCTGCTTACTTCCTTTCTTATCAAAGGCACAGTTAACGATTCAACGTACAGTTATAGCCTCAGCAGGATCTGTAGCAAATAGTGCCGGTTCATTGACTGCCAACTGGACTGCAGGAGAAGCTGTCATCGGGAGCAATACTGTAGGTTCTATTACTCTTCACTCTGGCTTCCAGCAAGGAGATGCTCATATGGCTGTTGCTGTAGATAATCCTGAAATAGGAGTTAGCTTTTCAGTTTTTCCAAATCCTACTTATGGTGAATTGACAATCCGCCTGCAAGCTTCGGAAAGACAGAAAATCTCCTATTACCTATATGATGCCAGAGGTCAAAGGCTGCCGTTGAGCAAATCAGCAATCCACGTAAATGGAGAAGCCTCAGAACGCATTGTAATAACGGAGCAACCGGCCGGAACATATTTCCTAAGTCTGTACACAGAGAATGGGAAAGCATTGGGCAGTGTGAAAGTCATTAAGATTCAATAAGCTCAGACACTGAGTTAAACCCGTAATTTTCATGAATTTATATTAAAAAACTTCAAATAATGAGAAACGTAAAAAGAACCATCGCATCAATTATCACTGCTTTTCTGATTCTAGGCACTGTAATGGCACAGATGCCGCAGAAATTTAATTACCAAGCAGTTCTTCGGAATAATGGAGAACTTATGGCAAATAAAAGTGTGGACATTCGACTAAGCATTCAGGATTTCCAGGGACAGACGGTCTATCGCGAGTTGCATAGTAGTCAGACTGATGCATACGGACACATAAATCTTGTAGTGGGTGCCGGATCCATTGAGCTAGGCTCACTATATGAAGTCGACTGGGCAGTGGGTGAGAATTACCTGCAAGTTGAAGTAAATGACGGCTCCGGTTTTGTCGATATGGGAGCAGCTGAATTACTTTCTGTACCGGTAGCATTATACGCACATAATAACCTACCGGGTCCACAAGGCCCACAGGGCGAAAAAGGGGAGAAAGGTGATCCGGGTACTGGAGTTCAGATCCAAGGTTCTCTTGATAACCCAAATGAGCTTCCGGCAAGTGGAAATCCCGGGGATGCTTTTCTTATAGGCGGAGATCTGTATGTATGGACAGGATCAGACTGGGAGAACGTTGGAAATATTAAAGGACCTAAAGGTGACAAAGGTGATAAAGGAGATCAGGGCGTACAAGGTCCCCAAGGCCAGCAGGGAAGTAGAGGAGAAATGGGAGAGCAAGGACCCAGAGGTGATAGAGGAGAGATGGGACCGCAGGGTCCGGAAGGTCCGCAAGGACTTAAAGGGGAAATAGGAGAGCAAGGCCCTAGAGGAGATAGAGGAGAAATGGGAATAGAAGGGCCTCAAGGTCCTCAGGGTGAAATGGGACCTGAAGGACCCGCCGGACCAAAGGGTGATAAAGGAGACAAAGGAGATCCGGGTAGTAGCGGAAGCGGATTCTTTATTTCAGACGCCAATAAAATCCAGTATCAAAATTCGGCAGATTATGGAAAGACTTTATTCTTTAATACGGACAAAGTAAATGGCACCGGTATGAAAATGATGTTCTTTCCTAATAAAGGAGGCGCCTTTGCTGTAGGGCATCAGGATGCTGAACTAGGAGGGTGGAAGGAAAGTAATATAGGAGTTTCAAGTTTTTCTGCCTGTTATGATTCCTTTGCAAAAGGCGAAGGATCTGCCGCAACCGGAACTTCTCAAGCTACGGGAAACTTTTCAACGGCTCTCGGCAATGCATTTGCGTCAGGTGATGGTTCTGTTGCACTGGGTCATGCCACAGCAACGGGGATTGCCTCAACGGCTATGGGAAATAGTCAAGCTAATGGTAATCATTCTGTAGCCTCCGGATTAGGAACTAAGGCTGGCGGGAATATATCAACTGCTATGGGGTATTATTCTGAAGCCAAAGGAGAAAACTCCTTTGTTATCGGTCGTAATTCTATCGCCAACCGGGAAGAATCACGCATCATCGGTAATTATGTTACACTGGGATCTGCTTCCCAAGGAAGTATGTACCTCGCAGATGCTAGTCGAACCAGTGAAGGTGATAGAGACTCAAGAAACTTCCAAAATAGGTTTTATGCTCGCTTTGATCAGGGGTATTACTTCTATACTGATGCAACAGATGCTAATATGGGCGTGCGCATGTTACACGGCGGTAGCTCTTGGGAGACTCTGTCAGATAGCACCAAGAAAGAAAACTTCCAGTATGTTGATGGTAAGGAGTTTTTGAATAAAATTTCAGGTATGAAACTCGGCAGCTGGAATTATAAAAACCAGGATCCCGAGGAATTCCGCCATTATGGCCCTATGGCGCAAGAGTTTTACGCTTTGTTTGGAACTGATGGTATAGGTACAATCGGTTGTGACACAACAATTGCGACTGCTGATATCGATGGAGTTATGATGATTGCAATTCAAGCGCTTATTAAGGAAAACCAGGAATTGAAAGCAGAAAACCAATCATTTGCTGAAAAGCAGATAAGAATGGAAACAGAACTGGCAAATTTAAAAACCAATCAAGCCAAAACAGCGGCTTGGCTGGAAAAAATAATTATGAATAACTCTGAAGAAACAGCCTCTAATGTTAATGAAAATGGTGAAATAATGAAGATTGAGTAAAGATTAATACTTTAAGTGATGTTCTTTTAATGGACTGCTTTAGTGTAAAAAGTGGTCCATTTTTATTTGGCCTAAGCCATTAAATTTACTGATTACACTTTTAAACCTTTTGGCTTTCTTACGCTATATAGCACAAAGGAAGATATCGAAATAGTCAAAGTTGCTAAAAGAATCATAATGTCCCTGTTGGATGCGCTGGATTTCGGAGGACTACCGTAATACACAAATGCACCCCAGTAATAAGGATGCGTTTTAAGGATATCATTTTCTGCAAGGGAAACCTTGTATGCATGATTCACACCTTCCATAGGATGTGATTTTCTGTTTAAATCGTCGTAGAAATGATCCATAAAATGAGCTGTAGAGGCATCGGAAACATTCCATAAGGCGACTATACTGGCTTTAACTCCACTATGGCTAAAGGCATTGTTCAACGAAGAGAAATGAGGGAGAGCTCCATCGTGGCTAATGCCGGAATTACAGGCACTTAGTACGATGAGATCTATGGGAAGGGATGAGTGGTATATCTGCCCTATACTCAATCTGCCTTTGTAAACACTATCGGGATAAAAACTTAGATAACTATCAATTGAATTACTATCGGTCATTATCCCATGTGTGGCAAGATGGACTATGTTATATTTACTTGATTCCTGTAAAAATTTGTCAACGGTCGACTTGTTGCCCCAGAATACTTCAGCCGAAGTTCTCGTTAAAACACGATTGATTTCTTCCTGAACATGCTTGAGGTTCCCTATTTTACTGTCAAAGTTGTCCCAGCCAAATAACGCGTAGCGTATATTGGATAGAGGTTTTGCTTTATATTTACTCTTCTCATAAGTGATACCATGCTTATAGTAAATAGTCCAAGTGTTGAATAAATATGGCTTATTACGCCAGGACTTATTGTCGCCCTTTGCAGTAAGAAGCAAATGAAACGGTAAGTTTTCCCATTTGCCGTAAGGCACATAACCCACGGGAATCCTTGAGTCAAGCTCTGCAAATGCTTCTTTAAAAAAGGTAGAGAATATTTCTGTACCACTACGGTTGAATTGATCGTGAACAGCTTGAGGGTTTTCCACCTGGTAGGTAGGAATAGCAATAGCTTGCCTCAGGGAATCTATGAGTAAATCCGGGCTTTTATCATAAGAGAAAGCTTTTATTCCCTGAGCCCCTGCAGTTAAAATATAACTAATACTGTCAGTGGAGTATGGCACGATATATTGAGCAGAGTTGCGCCTAAGGGTAGCGGTAAATTCCTCAGCTGATTTAGGTAAGAACAGAATCTCTCCGGACACCCCGTTTTCAGGTTTTAAAAGGAAATGCTCCAGAGCTCTTTTCCTATGTAAGATCTTCATCTTTCTGTTATCTAGCTTCGCTCTTTCCAGCGGGTCGGTCGTGTTATTTATTATTCCGGTAATTGTAAAGATCTCCGACTGCAATGTTCTCATCAAGTTTGTAGAGTCTGCTACAGGGCTGTTTATTGCCTGATCTTTTCCTAGAATGAACAGGGCTTTTAGATGTGAAAGGCTTAAATAACGATTCACTGCGCGCAACATCGCATAATCCTTTTTGTCCGGGTTGCCGTGCTCGTAAATGATTTCTAGTAGGATGTCAGTGCACTCCTTGAAATTATCCCAGATCTCCCTTTGCTGTGAACGAGAAAAATTAATATACCTGATGGCATTCAGTTGACTTACTTTAGCAAAGGATATTATAGCTTCCTTTTCTGCATTGTTAAACTCCTTTTGATCTCCGATGTTTTTGAGATAACGGAGGTAATGCAGAAGTACTCTCTGCGTATTGATGTTCAGTGGAAGATTTTCCAGATTGGTTACGCTGGCAATATCGTTTTTATCAATTATTATATCAGGATAAGTAGACATCAACAGATTGGAGTAGTGGCTGGCAGAATCCCGTTGATCAATATCCTTATAATACCTTCCGAGGGTAAGGTAATTTAGCCTTAGGAAGTCTTGATTTTGAATGCCTTCCAGGTTTGGAATCAGATCTTTAATCTCTTTAAGCACCTGATCTTTATCATAATTGTCATCTCTTAACTTATTCCTTAAGAGAAAGAAGTACCATTGTGAAGATTTCTTCCTGCTGCTTATTGCTTTTTCTATATACGCACTGCTTTGTCTGAGGTTGCTATAATATTCCTCGTCTTTATCAGTGGCATAGTTAGAAGGTAGTTTATTATAATAGAAAGTACCCAAATCAGCATTGATAATTCGTATCAATTTGGAAGTAGGATCATTGAGATTTAAAATACTGTCTGCCTTGAAATAATAATTGAGTTTTGCAGAATCCGAATTGGCGTTTCTTGCAAGATTCACATAAACTGAAGCAATTGATCGGGCAGGTCTGTTCTGATCTATCGATATTTCCAACGCTTTTAAAAGATAGAACTCAGCCTCTTCGCTTTGGCCCAGTTTCCGTAATACACCACCGATATTACTATACATAGGCACGATATAACTAGAATCCCGGCTCTCTACAACCCAGTTGTAGTATGCGTCATTAAAATACTTGTAAGCGAGGTCCTGCAGGTCGATACTATTGTATGTGTATGCCAGATTGTGTTTACATAGAGCAATGTCGTTGTAGGGCATGGTCTCTTGTAATTCGTATTCCTTAATGGCTGTCTTGTAATTCTCAATAGCTTCATAATTATAGTTGAGGTGATTACAAATATATGCATGCAAGTAATAATTATCGGCTAGCCCGCCCGGTTCAAGGTCGGTAAATTGCATTTTAGCTTTCAGCGCCTCACTGGTGCATTCATAGGCTTTGTTGTATTCTTTTAGACGCATGTGGCTGATTGTCTTTCCTTTAAAAATATCCGCAATAAAATATGGTGTGCTATCTTCTTCTATATCTTTTATATTCTCAAGCAGGTCTGAATAAAACGTAGCGGCAACTGTAAAACTGTCGATGGATACATACATCTCACCGATTTGTTTGACAGCTTGAATCCCCTGACTATTCCTGAGTAGGCTATTGTCCTGGCTCAGCTTGTGTAATATCGATAAGTAATGGATTGTACTGTCACGATTCAGTTCTTTATAGCTTTCGCAAATGTTGAGTATAATCCCTATACTGTCAAGTAAACTTAAATCGGGTAAATCAAAGCTGGAATTAAGGACGGTGAGGCTTTGCTGAAAACTACCGATGTTGATATGCTCCTGAGCTTCGGCAATACAGTTTTTAACCCACGGATTGTATCCGCTTTGTGCATTTGCTATAGCAAAAGGGCTAAGTGGTATTAAAAAAAGAACGCAATACCTTAAAACCATGTATTTGAACTCATTCAACATATCTTCTCTTGTTAAAAAAAGAGTAAATTTGATTTAAACATACGCTTTTAGGCCTAAAAGGTCAATAAAAAGAGCTATTTTTAAAGAATTAATAAAAATATGAAGTTCAAGCAACCCTTTAAAATTGACTAAAAACTAAGGGATTTTGAATAAAAAAACTTTTTTCAATAAAAATTGAAAATACTTCACTTTTGAGGTTTACCTTTTTGAATGAAAAGACACTAATATGATAAAGGTCACTGATAAGGAAATTATTAGCGCCTTGAAATCCCGGGAAAATGTGATTTTGAGAGAGGTATATCGCGTGTATAAAGAAGAATTTAAAGCCTGGGCATATAAGACATATAAAGCAGACGAGGTGGAAGACGTTTTTCAGGAAGCATTTGCAACTTTAATCCTGAATGCAGAACGAGGGAAATTAAATGATTTAAAAGGAAGATTAAAGTCTTACTTTTTTGCAATAGCTAAGTTTAAATTGTTTAAAAGCTTAAAGGAGGATAGACTGGTAACCGTTGACATAAGTGGCTTTCATCAAGAAGCATATAGCGAGGAAATACATTATGAAGAAGGTGTCTTTGCTCTCAACGATAGCCAGATGAGAATGAAAGAAATTCTTGAAAGTGGCATCTTGGGGAAATGTGAAACTTTATTGAAAATGATTTTCTATGAGAACTTTAGTACCAGGGATATAGTTAAAAAACTGGGCTTGAGTAATGTGAATACGCTTAAATCAAGAAAGTACAGATGTCTTGAAAAACTAAGAACTGAATATTTAAAACATACTTATCGAGAAGATGAAAGAGAAAATTGAAGAAATCTTGGAAAAAGCCTTTGAGGATCGAGCTTCGGAAAGCGAGCTTGAATTCTTGGAGGCCACATTATCCAGCGAAGAAATAGAATCGGGTCTGAGATTTTATAAAGATCTGCACACGGTCTCTGAACACCACCGATACTCAGATTCCCTGAATTACGTGAGAAATGAACTAGCCGGGACGAGTCCTAATGCATCTTTCTTTATAAAAAACAGACTCTTAATCATAGTGCTCGTGAGTTTGCTCGCGATTATTAGCATTTTTTATCTATTCAATAAATCGCAGACAACAGCGAATTTTAATGATATTTATGCAAGTTATCACAATCCACTCAGAATTGAAATGCTTCCTGTAGAAAGGGGAACTGAACTACCCAGTATTGATATTATTGACGTTCAGGATGCTTATCTCTCCGGGAATTATTCCGAAGTGACACAACTTGTCCAGGATAAGTCGATTGAAATCAATTCTCTGTATAAGAGCCTTGCTCTTTTGGAACTAGGAGAGTATAATCAGGCTGAACAAGAACTACTGGAGCTGAAAGAAGTCGGTGAGTTGGGACTGGTGAAAGAAATTGCTGATTGGTACCTCTCTTTAATATCCGTGAAAAAGAACGATAAACCGCAAGCAATAGAAAGGTTGGAGTTGATAATAAACGAAAAAAATCACAGTTATAAAGATGATGCTTTAAAGTTATTGCGAGATCTCGATAGACTTAAGTAACTAGAAAGGAGCTGTACATATTTTTGTAGAAAAAATTAAATTTTTGAATCCCTCTTCGTCGGGTTGGCTGAATAAGCATCTACCCGTATTTAAAAAAGGCATTTTGAGCCAAAATTACACTCGGATTCAATTCTATTCCGAATTGAAAAGGACAGGGTTTATCTATGCCAACAGCCTTTCTACAATCTCGTATCCGCAGGGAACTTCATATCCACTCACACTTGAAGAAGCGAGTAAGGTTAATCTCTTCGATAGTCTCGGTTATATGTACTTTACTATTTATCCGGACAGTAATGAAGACGAATTCATATCTGCCGCAAATAGGTTTTATGATTATCTGAAAGAACACAGTTGGTTTAAGTTTGAACTACCGTTTATTAAACAGGGCCCTGAAACGAAACTGGAAAAAATCATCCACGACAGAATAAAAACCAATGAATCCCTGCTGAAAAGAAACTTCAGCGCTCTGATAGCCAATGCACTCTTGTTTCTCGATGTACTTACGTTTCGTTATTATCTGGAAAATAATGATGATCCTGTTGCCTATGCCCAAGAAATGGAAGCGTTGCTGGCCAATACTCTTTATTTTGCTGTAAAGCAGAAAAATGAGAAGACAAAACATGAAGAAATAGTACTCAAATTGCTCGAAGCATCCCTTAGATATAATAAGATAGAAGATGTGCTGATTCCTTATGAGCAGTTTAATTATGGAAAACATCAGCTTCCTCTGGAATGCCAATATATTCTGGATCTTACCTGTATAACGGTATATGCTGATGCGGTGCTGGAGGACAAAGAGCGGAGGTTTATTCTGCACTTGGGTGCAAGCCTTGGATTCACAAAGGAAGAAACTAAAGAGCATGTCCTTGAAGCTAAACGATTTATTACTGAACACAGAGAAGAGTTGAGCTGGCTGGACGATAGTAACCCTTTTCGCAATCTTTACGATAACACCTATCAAATGGTAAGTCTACTTGTTATTCGCAATAAGAAAAGACTTAGCCAGGAAATCAGAGAAAGCAAGGAGCTTGCAGATTTGTTGATGAAATCTACTACAACTGAGCTTGATGCAGAAGAGAAAGATAAAGTCAAAGAACAACTGCTGGATATCTGCAAGGCAATCCCTTCTCTTACCGTGTTTATGCTTCCCGGAGGGACTATTTTATTGCCCTTATTGGTTAAGCTTATTCCCGACTTGTTGCCATCTGCATTTGCTGATAATCGGATAGGAAAGGAAGAAAAATAGTCATTTGCGCAAGCATACTAAATCCATATTCTAACAAATAGCGTAAGAAATACATTACAATATGTAAGAAATACATTACATTTATAATAATAAAACTTCTTGCTTATGAAATCTATCAGATTATTGAAACCTGGTTATAAGAAAGTCGGATGGCTTTTCTTTATACTCGGAGCGGGCTTATGGATATTAAATTCAATTTTTAAACAAGAAATTGATTTTCTGTATATGGATGTTTTTGCGGTTATTACGGACGAGTCCATTCTTAGTCTTAAACGTAAATATTTTTCTTTTACGACAGTGAATATCGGAAATACTTTAGCGGGAATATTTGCTGTTGTAGGAGGTCTGCTTATTACCTTTAGCCGTGAGAAAAAGGAAGATGAATTTATTCAATCTTTGCGACTAAGGTCATTTCAATGGGCTTTTCTGCTGAATTATCTTATACTGTTAATCCTTTTTATTTTTGTTTATGGAATGAGCTTTTTGACAATAATGGTTTATCAGATGTTCCTTATTCTGATTCTCTATATCCTACGATTTCATTATCTTCTTTATCTTAACAGGGCAGAGGCATGAAAAATACAATAAAAGTAGAACGGGCAAAAGTTGATATGACACAAGCTGAACTCGCAGAACGCGTTTCAGTGACAAGGCAGACTATTAATGCTCTGGAAAAGAATAAATACGTGCCATCTGCCGTTTTAGCAATGAAGGTGGCTCGCGTTTTTGGGAAAACGGTAGAAGATATTTTTACACTGGAAGAGGATGATTAGAGTCCAAATTCATCACTACTTAAAGACCTTACTATGAAACTGAATCTTACTTTTTTAACGCTCATCCTTTTTGGAACTGGAAATCACAACCCTGAACCTCCGGAAACCGTTCAGAATACTCTCCGGAAATATCAGGATGCTAATAGTATGACTTATGACATCGAGTATATGTGGAAATCATTTGATAGTGATAAGCCGTGGTTCCTTAATACTTCAGTAAGTATTGAAAAAATAAAGGAAGATACGCTTTTCAAAGCAAAATTCTCGTATGCTCGTAAAGACAGTTTTTCTGATATACTGAAAGTATATATCCCTCAGGAAGTGTTACATATTGATCATAAAGAAAAGATAGTTACTCGATTTAATGCCTCCGAAATCGGAACATGGCCGATTACCGGAAGTGGTGATGGCAGCGTGTTGCAATCCTATTTTTTAAATGCCGGAGGCCTTCTTAAAACTTTGTCCGATGAGGAGAATGAAGTGATATATAGTGATTCTTCGGAGTATGTGGTTACAGAAGTAGAATTTCCTGATAATGGTGATTTTACTGAAAGAGTATTAACCTTTTATTTTCATAAGGATAATCTGACAATTGATAAGGTGAATTTTTCTGTTCGATATTATGACCAGATTCAAAAGAATGACTGGATATTTGCCAATATTGTTTTTGATAATGTCCCGGAAGCATACTTTGAAAACTTGATTTCTCCGTATATGAAGGAGTATGAAATAGAAGATTATGAAGAGCCCGATGAAAGTTATTATGATCTTATGGAAGTAGGAGAAATTGCTCCGGAATTAAAAGGAAAAATCTTTCCTGATTATGATACGGAAGTTGAATTAAAGCTTGATAAGATTACTATCCTGGATTTTTGGTACACAAGCTGTATGCCCTGCATTAAAGCAGTTCCCGAGCTCAATAAGATTAAAGAAAAATATGGAAATACCGTTGATGTCTTCGGAGTAAATCCTTTTGAAAATACGCAGAAAGACGAGGAAAGAATCAATAAATTTCTGAACAGAACCCCGATGGAGTACGATGTTTTTATGGTAAAGGAAATACCGGAAGAATTTAATATTAAAGTTTATCCTTCTATCTATGTTTTGGATAAAGATAGCCGGGTTCTTTTTACGCATTTGGGTTTTAATGAAGAGTTATTTGATATTCTCGATGGGGTGATACAAGAGAATATTGAGTAGGAATTTTGGGGAAAATCTTTCGTGCTCAGGAGATTATCGTTCTATGAGCCGGGAAGATCTACTAGAAGCGCCTAGGAGAAAATATATTTTATAGTATTGATATAGTCGGGCTTACCAATCTCTTCGAGCTTAGCAATCCCTTTATAAAGAATAACAAGGATCGGTAAGCCGTAGGTAGGCATGGTGGGAGGCAGGATTGCCGAGCCGATAGGTTCAAAAACAATTTCATCCATTATACACAAATAAGCATCATTTTAATATTCCAGTCGGGCTTACCAATCTCTTCGAACTTAGCAATCCCTTTAAGTTATTCCGCAATTATAAAGAATCTTTTACCACTTGGTTCATGTGCAGCATTTACCTTATGACTTCCAGTAACTCCCTGCTTGCAGAGATTTTATCACCAAATTTATCAATCCCCTTTTGCCGCATTGCTGCCGCGTGAGTATAAATATACGTTTCATAGTCTTGTAAGCTTTCGCAAATGTAATGCACGACTAATGTCTTATTTCCTGCAATACCATCCAGGACACGATGTAGTCGTCCTGAGGAAAAGAGACCGGTTTCCAGCATTTCAGGAATATGCTCATCCTGAAGCCATTTAACCAGTTCCTTTTCATCATAAGCTTGTATCACAAGACGGACTGAATAAATAATCATTACTTGTTTTTGTCCTTAAAGATAAGCGCGTCAAGACTATATTGTCCGGGGCCTAAAAACAGAATTGTAATATAACCGGCAAGGAATAGAGTAGGGAGTTGAGCACTCACAAAGATATCCCCACCCATAGCAACAAATGCTGCTACTATCATAGTGATAATTAAAGGAATAGTCGCGAATCTCGTGAATAGCCCCAAAATAATCAATATTGCACATCCAAATTCGGCAAATATTGCGAGGTTTAGAGATATGGTACTTCCCAGCCCCATGAAATCCATAAATCTGGTTTTCAAGTCAGCATAATTAGCTATCTTTTTCCAGCCATGATCGGGAATCATTACTGCGCCCATGACTATTCTTAAAACCAGAGTTCCTATATTAAATGCAGTTTTGCTAACATTCGGAGATAAATACTTTATCATAAAAAACCTTTCTTCAATTTAAATGGTGAAATTCTATTACTTTAAAAGATTATATACAATGAAACAAAAGGATTGTTTATTCTTAAGCTAAAAGTATATTTGAATTTATGCTTTGGCCGCTTGAAAAAATAGAAGCACATACTTGTTTAGTTGTTGTGGAAACCCGTTTCATTTTCCATACTTTATTTACCGTCCCATATCGCATTATTGCTACAATATGTTAATTCTATGATGAATCCGATATCCGACTTTTACACCAAAATAATTAAGGAAATTATATACATCGTATTCGTTTAAATTATATAGATTTGCGCGGCTACTTTTAGTGGATATTTAAGTGATAATTTTGCTGATGAAAAACGCAGTGTCTTTGTATCTTCCTTTAGAACGCGCTCACGTCATTTTTGAACGAATTGACGTGAAATGCCTTTCAATTTATAGTCCCCGGATAAAGCTGTATACTATCTCATAAAGATACCAGGTACCAGCTTACTTGCTTGAGACATTATGAGACAATTCTTAATTGATTATTAGATTGAACAAGGAATAATGAAAACAAAATATATTGACTTAATTGATCAGACATACTATTTTCCGCAAGAAGAATTTCAACTGGGAAAAAACGGTCTTGAATTTCATGGTGTTGACTTAATGAACCTTGTGAAAGAATATGGTGCGCCATTGAAATTCACATATCTTCCCAAGATTTCCCAAAACATTCAACTTGCCAAGAAGTGGTTTAAGAAAGCAATTAAAAAGCACGATTACGACGGGTTGTATCATTATAGCTATTGCACTAAAAGCTCTCACTTTAAGCATGTGCTTGATGAAGCATTGAAGAATAAAATACATATAGAGACCTCTTCGGCGTTTGACATTGATATTGTTAAAAACTTGAAGCAGGAGGGAAAGATTACGGATAAAACCTATGTTATCTGTAATGGATTCAAGAGAGATAAATATGTGGAAAATATAGCTGAGCTCATTAACAGTGAACATAAGAACTGCTATCCTATCATTGACAACTTTGAAGAGTTGAATCTTCTAAGTGCATCTATAAATGGCTCTTTTCAGGTTGGGATCAGAATCGCTTCAGAAGAGGAGCCAAAGTTTGAGTTCTATACCTCACGACTTGGAATAGGTTATAAGGATATCGTGCCGTTTTATAAGGAGCA
Source organism: uncultured Saprospiraceae bacterium (assembly GCA_964423575.1). Taxonomy (GTDB): domain Bacteria; phylum Bacteroidota; class Bacteroidia; order Chitinophagales; family Saprospiraceae; genus CAYRFF01. The sequence continues at coordinate 101,833 of CAYRFF010000001.1, forward strand.
GATCAAGGGAAACAAGAATGTAGACTTGAAGATGCTTCACTTTTTTATCAATACGGGAATACGTGATACAGCATACTATTGGAACGAGTTATTAAAGAGCTTGAAAGTATATGTCGATCTGAAGAAAATATGCCCGACCCTCGATAGTCTGAATATCGGAGGAGGATTTCCGATTAAGAATTCCCTGGCATTTGACTATGATTATGAATACATGGTAGATGAAATCGTAAATCAGATTAAAAAAGTATGTGATGAAGGTGGAGTTCCGGTACCGGATATATTCACGGAATTTGGTAGCTTTACAGTAGGAGAGAGTGGCGGTGCGATATATGAAATATTATATCAGAAAAAACAGAACGACCGAGAGAAGTGGAATATGATTAATTCGTCTTTTATAACAACCTTACCTGATTCATGGGCAATTAACAAGCGTTTTGTAATGCTGCCCCTGAATAGATGGGAAGATGAGTATGAAAGAGTGTTTCTAGGTGGACTTACTTGCGATAGCGATGATTATTATAACAGTGAACAACACGTCGCTGCCATTTATCTACCTAAGTATAAAGAGAATAAGCCACTTTATATCGGCTTTTTCAATACAGGCGCTTATCAGGAATCGATAGGTGGATATGGCGGACTACAACACTGCCTTATCCCTGCGCCTAAACATGTTTTAATCGATCGTGATGAAAACAATAATGTAATAACTAAATTATTTGCTAACCAACAAACAAGCGAACAACTATTAAATATTTTAGGATATGGTGACTAAGACATTCGCAGATATTCCGGAGGAATATGCCGGATTATCAGATGCCAAAATCGTTTTAATTCCGGTCCCGTATGATGGGACGAGTACCTGGCAGAAAGGCGCAGACAAAGGTCCGGAAGCCTTTCTTGATGCTGCCGCAAATATGGAACTCTATGATATTGAAACCGATTCAGAAGTGTATAAGGAAGGTGTATTTCTCGCAGATGCAATTACGGAAGATAGCAGCCCGGAAGCAATGGTCAATGAAGTACACAGAGTGACGAAAGAGTACATCAAAAGAAATAAATTCGTTACCCTTTTTGGAGGGGAACACAGTATTTCAATCGGATCTATCAGAGCATTTAATGAATGCTTTGATAATCTGACAGTCTTGCACATTGATGCGCACGCTGACCTACGTAAGGAGTATGACGGTACACCTTATAATCATGCCTGCGCGCTTTATGAAGCCAATCAGACAACACATCTTGTCCAGATGGCCATCCGTAGTATGGATGCAGAAGAAAAGAAAGTCATGAATTATGACAACGTTTTCTTTGCACATGAAATGGCAAGAGATGATTATTGGATGGATAATGTCATTGAAAGGTTAGGTGAGAATGTATTTATTACCTTCGATCTGGACGCATTGGACATCTCGATATTCCCTTCTACCGGAACCCCGGAACCGGGAGGATTATTCTGGTATGAAACGCTGCAATTCTTACGCCGTGTTTTCCAGGAACGCAATGTCGTAGGTTTTGATCTTGTGGAACTATGTCCCAATCCACATGACAAATCATCTGACTTCCTGGCTGCAAAGCTTTATTACAAGATGCTTAGTTACAAGTTTGAGCAACCGGAAGGGGATGATCATTACGGGACTGAATTTGAAGACGAATTTAACCCATTTAAAAAACTCAATAAAGGTATTGATGATGACTATTGAAAAAGGAGCGATTTCGCAATTTATAGAAAAACATTTTTTACACTTTAACGCTGCGTCACTTGTCGATGCTGCCAAAGGCTATGAAGCACAACTGAAAAATGGTTCCAAAATGCTTGTTTCCATGGCAGGTGCTATGAGTACAGCAGAAATCGGGAAAACATTTGCCGAGATGATTAGGCAGGATAAAGTACAGATAATCTCTTGCACAGGTGCCAATCTCGAAGAAGATATAATGAATCTCGTTGCGCACAATCACTATAAAAGAGTACCGCATTATCGCGATTTAACACCTCAGGACGAATGGGATTTAATGGAGCGTGGGTTAAACCGGGTTACCGATACCTGTATTCCTGAAGAAGAAGCTTTCAGAAGAATTCAGGATCATATTGAGAAAATATGGAAAGATGCCGAAGCCAAAGGAGAGCGTTATTTCCCACACGAGTATATGTATAAACTTCTCTTGAGTGGAGTGATGGAAGATTCCTATGAAATCGACCTTAAAGACTCATGGATGTATGCTGCAGCGGAGAAAAACCTTCCGATTATTGTTCCGGGCTGGGAAGATAGCACTATGGGGAATATCTTTGCCAGTTACGTGATTAAGGGCGAGTTAAAAGCTTCCACGGTCAAAACCGGAATTGAATATATGACCTTTCTCGCAGATTGGTACACTGAGAATTCAGGAAATGGAATAGGATTTTTCCAAATAGGAGGAGGGATTTCAGGTGACTTTCCCATTTGCGTAGTGCCTATGCTTGCACAGGATCTCGAGCGCACAGATACGCCATTCTGGTCATATTTCTGCCAGATAAGTGACTCGACCACGAGTTACGGAAGTTATTCCGGGGCAGTCCCCAATGAAAAGATTACCTGGGGAAAACTCGGCATTGATACACCCAAGTTTATCATAGAAAGTGATGCTACGATTGTTGCGCCATTGGTCTTTGCCTATATCTTGGGTATGTAATGATTTTTAGCTTACGCAAATGTTGAAGTAGTCTTCGATTATTTGTGAAAACTTAAAAGAATAAGAGGGGAGAAGTCAACAAGATTTTCCCCTTTTTTTATGCCATGAATATATTCAGCCTTGCCCACACTGCAAATAAACTAATCCTTGTGCTGAGACCTATTTTGTAAAGCTGTCAACTGTTTGTTTTGTCGTCAGATTAATATTAGGGGTAAGGCGTTTTTGCGGGATATAAACCTGTTAAGCAGTTGTTTTGGAAGTGATCTGAATGGGATGAGAGTTGATTTTTGAGATAATTTTGGAATTATGAATATTAGTTGTAGTTTACAATCGGTGAACGCCTCTTAAGTGGCACTACTATAGAGCATTGGTTGATTGCGTAAGCTATAACCCCGGATTTTATCTCCTGGAAATGATAGAAAACGGCCTGAAACACAGGGTAAAGTTTATAAAAGAAAATTGAAGTTTTAACCAAAATATTTAGCCATGAAATTAAAATTATTTTACTTGATCTGCTTAGGTACTTTTATTTTTTCATATTCAAGTCTGTCAGGACAGAATTATAGTATTGTGGAGCCTGGTAAACAATGGAACTCATTGTTTGCGAGTGATCATAGCTATGAATATACCACGGTGAAAATGACACTATCAGAAGAATTGACAGAATTTAATGGGAAAGAATATCGTGAGGTATTAAGATATAATTTTAAAACCGGAGAGTATTTGGATTATTTCAATACTTTTCTGAGAGAAGAAGGAAATATAGTATATGAATATGTTCCTAAAGTAGATAGGGAATTTGAGTTGTTTAATTTTGATATGGAAATAGGAGATACGACGCACAGATATTTACCTGGTATATTTCTCTTTGATTTGATTGTTATAGACATAGATTCTGTTACTCTTAATGGCAATTCAGTACGAAAGCGTATTGTTCTTGAATGCTCAGGAGAGAATACCTTTGCTTCTGATCCGGTAATATATTGGATTGAAGGTATGGGTGATTATTATGGGACATTAAGTAATGTGTATTATTGTGATAGTGAACCACTGGAATATCTTCTTTGCTTTTATGAGGATGGTGAAATGTTATGGCAAAATGATTATTATGATTCATGCCTTATGACATCAACAGAAAAAATTACTGATCTCGGTATATCTGTATATCCCAATCCTTTTTCCGATAAAATCACGATAGAAGGCGCTTCCGATAAAATCGATTATAAGATTTACTCACTACTCGGCATGGAAATGATGAATGGACAGTTATCAGGAAACACAATAAATGTTGAATCACTTGACTCAGGAGTTTATTTCCTGCTTTTAACGATCGATGGTAAAATACAGTCAATTAAAATAGTGAAATAAGGAGAGACTGTTCACTACAAGTCTATAAATTGATAACTGAATATTCCGCTTGCGACTAGGGAGTCAAGAGCTTTATCCCATACGGTTCTCAGTCGTTCCAATAGAATTAAATCCCAGAATTATTATTTTTTAATATGCATTATTGAACTCTTTATTATATAGAATGCGATGTATATAGTAGCGTAATTTTATAATTATATATTTATTTAATTTTGAAATACCTTATTCACTCAATTATTTAAGTTTTATAAACTAAATTCTACATGGACATAAAAACAAGGAAAGAGGAGGTAATTAAAGCAATCCTTAGAATCAATGATGAAAATAGAATAATTGTTGTTGAGGAATTTCTTAGGAAATTGAAGACCCAGGATTATGAAAGCAATTTAAAACCAATGACTGTTCAGGATTTTAACAGAGAAATTGATCAATCCCTCGAAGACATTGCTCGTGATAATTTAATTGATATTGAGGATTTGAAAGTAGAAATTGAAGAGTGGAAATAACAATATCCTTCTAATGCCACAATACAAAGCACCAGGCTGAAAGATTCTAGATAATGAAATTGGAACATAATCAATTATAAAAATACTCCTATTTCATCCCTTAACCATACTCAATCCCGCCCACACTGCAAATAAACTAATCAACATACTGCCGGCAATATAAAGAAAAGCTGTGCCGTAGTTGCCCGATTGTAATAAATCCAGATTCTCATAAGCAAAACTCGAAAAGGTTGTATAGCCTCCACAGAAACCGATGACGAAGAGCATTACCAACTGTGAATCCTCCTTCTGAGTAAACATTCCCAGAAATATCCCGATTAACAGACAACCGACAATATTGGCAATAAAAGTCCCTAACGGAAAACTCCCTTCAAAATACTTAGCAGCCAGTAGGGAAGTGAGATATCGCAGAATGCTACCCATTCCTCCTCCGATTCCTATTAGTAATAGCGTTTTTATCATATTCGTTTCCTTTTCATGAATTTATGATACAAGATAAATGAAAATTATAATAAGGCTGAGGTAATTAAGAAATTAGCAGAAACGGAAGCATCTTCTTCAATTGAAAATCCAATTGAATGGGGAGGAATAGTAAGAAAGAATTATAATATCACTAAAAGATAATCAGCGGGCCTCATTTCTCATTTCTCATTTCTCATCTCTCATCTCTCATCTCTCATTCCTCATCCCTAGTATACTCGTCTACCTGTCCACTTGTTTACTTATCACTGCTCCCTGCTATCAATATTTTAACTATTTTTACCATATCTAATAATTAAAAACTACACATCATGTGGCTTATTGCTGAAAGTGGATCTACAAGTACTGACTGGCTCCTGATGGGAGAGAATGACGAAGTAATCGGCGAATTTTACTCACCGGGAATCAATCCTACATTTCTCAGTGAAGAAAGAATTGCAGATATAGTCCAAGAGGCTCTTGGTGGAAAGCTAGATCTTCACCGGATTCAACAAGTGTTTTTCTTTGGTGCAGGTACCGCCAGTGAACGCCTACAGGAAAAAGCAAGAGCCGGATTGAAGCGCGTATTCCTGAATGCTGAAATTTATGCCGACCATGACCTTACTGCCTGTGCCTTCGCTTGCTACGAAGGGGAGGATTGTATCTGCTGTATCCTTGGCACCGGATCCAATTCAGTCTTTTTTGATGGAAGTTCTCTGCGTGAAGAAGTCCCATCACTGGCTTATATCCTCGGAGACGAAGCTAGTGGAGTTTATTTCTCCAAGGAACTGATACGAGCATACTTCTACAAGAAATTACCTATTGACTTACGTCAAAAATTTGAGGAGAAATATGGTGCAATTGATAAAGACTATCTAATTGAGCGTGTATATGAGCAAGAACGTCCCAATGCATATCTCGCCTCATTTATGCCCTTTATAATCGAGAACAAGAAACATCCTTTCATTAGGAGTATTCTCAAGAAAGGAATAAATGAATTTCTGGAATATCATGTAAAATGCTATCCTGAACATTCGCATGCTAAGGCACACTTCGTTGGATCGGTAGCCAGTTTATTAAAAGGAGAAATTTTGGAAGTTGCAGCTGATTCCGGAGTGGAGGTAGGGCGGTTTTTGCAGAAACCTATTGATGATTTGAAAAGCTATATCATTAAACACAGAAAGAGATTACTTCCTTAAGGAAATAATCTCTTTCGTGAGATATAATTAGGCTTTCTCGTTATGAGAAATATTATAACGAGTTGATGTGTCTCATCAACATTGATTTCTTATTGGCGCCTTTGTTCTTGTGCCATATATTACGCTTAACCAACTTGTCTATCATGGAGACAACTTTAGGCAAAAATCCTTCTGCATCCTTCTTGTCAGTTATGGCCATCAGGTTTTTAATAGCAGTACGTGTAACAGCTTTGTAATATCTGTTATGAAGACGCTTTGCCGCATCCTGACGTACTCTTTTCTCTGCTGATTTATGATTTGGCATTGATTCCTTTATTTAATTTATACTTACAATTTCTTTTAGCGGTGCAAAGGTATGATATTCTCATATAATAACCAAGATTTTAATACTTTTCGTTAAAGAAAATATTTTCAAGCTTTCCGGTAACTTCTTAGGTCCTTCCACGTTCAATAGAAAGTAATAGATTTTATATGGATTTTAAGGCTTTTTTACTCTGGTTTTACAATGCTAATCCAGAATGCCAAAAAGAAGCCATTTAACATTCAAGTATATGGATATTTCAAGCTATATTTGCACAAAATTATAAATCCATTGAACACCGTTACAGGTTTAAATTTCTTTAAAACGTATGCAAACATACTCTTATATATCAAATGCTGATCCCAAGTACATTGACGATATGTACAGGAAATATACAGAGAATCCGGAGCAACTCGATAAAAGCTGGAGACTATTCTTTGAAGGATTTGATTTCTTCGCATCTGTGAATGGAAATGGAGCTGCCGCAACAACAGGTGGCTTTAATCCCAAAGAACTATCAGTTATATCGATAATTTACGGATATAGAGACAGAGGACATCTTCTGTCTACGACCAACCCAATTCGTACTCGCAAAGACAGAAAACCTTACCTTGCACTCTCAAATTATAATCTTTCAGAAGATGATCTGAATACTAAATTTGAGATGGGAAGAGAAATAGGCCTGCCCAATGCAAGCCTGAAAGATATTATGGATAGACTGAATCAAGTCTATACCGGGAATATCGGATTTCAATATAACCATATTGAAGATAGAGAAAAAAGAAAGTGGTTACGTGAAAAAATTGAAGGCAGAAATCTAAGCGATGACTTTGGGTTGAGCCTAGACGATAAAAAACGTATCCTGAAAAAATTAAATGAGGCGACAGTGTTTGAAAACTTCCTCCATACCAAGTTTATTGGCCAAAAGAGGTTTTCGTTGGAGGGCGGTGAGTCTGCTATACCTGCACTGGATAACATGATTACCAGCTCGGCTAGAAGCGGCGTGAGAGAAGTAGTAATTGGTATCGCTCATCGCGGGCGCTTGAACGTACTAGCTAACATCATGGGTAAAACCTATGAGCAGATATTCTCAGAATTTGAGGGAACTGCAATTCCTGATCAGGCTTATGGAAGTGGAGACGTGAAGTATCACCTGGGATATTCTTCACAGATTCAGGTAGATGGCGAAACAGTAGACTTGAAGTTGGTTCCTAACCCATCACACCTTGAGGCTGTAAATCCTGTTGTTTTGGGCTTTGCAAGAGCTAAGGCAGATATCCTATATGATGAAGATTACAGTAAAGTACTGCCGATTTTAGTGCACGGAGATGCTGCTATTGCAGGACAAGGCGTATCTTATGAAACAGAGCAGATGAGTCTTCTCGAAGGTTATTTTACAGGAGGACTTATCCACCTTGTTATCAATAACCAGGTAGGATTTACTACTAATTATGACGATGCAAGATCTTCAACATACTGTACAGATGCAGCAAAGTTAACACAATCTCCGGTTTTCCATGTGAATGGAGATGATCCTGAAGCGGTTGTATTTGCTTCAAGGCTCGCAATAGAATATCGTATGAAGTTTAAGTCCAATGCTTATCTGGACATAGTATGTTATAGAAAGCATGGACACAACGAGGGTGATGATCCTTCATTTACTCAACCTAAAATGTACGATATTATTAAAAACCACCCTAATCCAAGGGAGGTGTACAAGGAGAAACTTGAAAATAGAGATAAAGTTGACGAGGCGCTTGCTAAGGAATATGAGGAAAGTTTCTGGAATACATTGCAGGAAAGACTCGACATGTCCAAGCAGGAAAAACTACCTTATGCATATCAGGAGCCTGAACTTGCATGGAGAAAGCTAAAGAAAACTACGGATGGGAAGGATTTTCTTAAATCTCCTGTGACGGGAGTTAACAAAAAGGACTTCCAGCAGGTAATTAACCATCTGTTGACAACACCGGAGAGATTCTCATTTGTTACTAAGCTGAACAGACTTCTCAAGCATAAGAAGGAACTTGTAGATGCCAATACCTATGACTGGGGTTTTGGTGAGCTGGCAGCCTATGGAACTCTACTACTCGAAGGACATGATGTCCGCATGAGTGGTCAGGACGTTAAACGAGGAACATTCTCACATCGTCACTCCATCTTCAATGATAGAAAGACAGAGGAAGAATACAACAGACTGAGTGGTATGAGCGACAGTCAGGGACAGTTCCGCATCTTTAATTCCTTATTGAGTGAGTTCGCAGTATTGGGCTATGAGTTTGGTTACAGTATGGCATCACCTGATTCTCTAGTAATCTGGGAAGCTCAGTTTGGTGACTTTGCGAATGGAGCTCAGACGATGATAGATCAATTCGTTTCCTCTTCTGAAAGCAAATGGGGGCGTATGAGTGGGCTTACTATGCTTCTGCCTCATGGATATGAAGGTCAGGGGCCGGAACACTCGAGTGCAAGACTGGAAAGATTCCTTCAGATGTGTGCTGAATACAATATGACGGTGGCTAATATTACAACACCGGCTAACTTTTTCCACGCATTGAGAAGACAGATTGTGAGACCTTTCAGAAAACCTCTGATTGTGATGTCACCGAAGTCCTTGCTAAGACATCCATTATGTGTTTCTCCTATGGAAGACTTCATAGGGAAAACTGCATTCAAGGAGACATATGATGATGATGCATTCCCAACAGCTAAGGAAGCTAATAAGGCTAAGAGATTGATTTTCTGCTCTGGTAAGGTTTATTACGACCTTATCCAGGCAAGAGATAAAGCTAAGATCAAGGATGTTGCTATTGCCAGGATCGAACAATTGTATCCGTTACCGGAAAAACAAATTGAAGATATCGCTAAGAGATATAAAAATGCTGAAGTATTCTGGGTACAGGAAGAACCTGCCAATATGGGAGCTAACTGGTATTTACACATGTTGTTGACAAGTGTTAAATTCACTGCAATAACTCGTCCACCGGTAGCTTCTCCGGCATCAGGATTTAAAGCTGTACATGATCTGGAGCAGAAAAAAGTTGTTGATGCTGCACTCGGTCTAGCAAAATAATATCTGGAGGAACTGGAATATGGGACAGAAATCATTAGTAACACCACTGAAATTTCTCAAGCAGAATTGGATTCAGTCGTTAATTCTATTGGTGATTCCATTTGCACTATACTTTCAAGTAATCGGCCATGATTACATTCTCGATGACAGAATTGTGCTTTCGGAAAATACATTTGTCCTCAAAGGTGTCAAGGGAATCCCAGACATTTTAAAGTATGACAGTTTCTATGGATATTTTCAGCAACAGGTAGATGTATTGGAAGGAGGCCGTTATCGGCCTTTGTCTCTTGTGACCTTTGCTATAGAATATGAATTCCTCGGCCTGAACCCGGCAGTCAGTCATGTTATTAATCTACTACTATACGGATTCATTGGAGTTCTCATATTCCTGATGTTTACATGGTTCCAACAACGCTTTAAGCTGGGAGGAAATGCCTGGTTTAACCTCGGATTTATTGGAGCATTACTGTTTCTGTTCCACCCGATACATACTGAGGGTGTGATTAATATCAAGAGCCGGGATGAGATTCTCGCTTTATTATTGGCACTTGCATCCCTGATATCCATCGTCTATGCTTATTTTATGAGTAAAAAGACAAGCTGGATATGGTATTTGTTGGGTGGTATATTCTTCTTTCTGGGGATGCTGGCAAAGGAAAATGCAATCACATTTGCATTGGTAATTCCCGCGACGATTTACTTCCTTGAAAAGGAGAAAAAGTATAAAAACTTGATAGTCCCAACCGTCGTATTGGCGGTGATTTCTGCGATTTATTTGTATGCGAGACATTCAGTGATAGGAGGGACAGTAAGTGCTTCTCAGGTGCAGAACCCTCTGAATAACCCTTTCCACGGTTTTACGGATGTGCAAGTGTGGGGAACGATATTATATACCTTTGAAAAGTATATTGAGCTACTGCTCGTACCGCTGAACTTATCCCATGATTACTATCCTTATGCAATTCCTGTCGCCGATTTCTCCTTTGCTCGAGTTTGGTTGGCAATAATTGGATATGGTGCAATGGGAGTATATGCCATTTATGGACTCTTTAAACGATCAATTCCTGCTTTTGCAGCATTGTATTATCTGGCGACTTTCAGCGTTGTATCCAATGTGTTTGTAGTTATCGGTACGACGATGAACGAACGCTTTATTTTTATGTCTAGCCTGGCTTTCAGTCTTGTTACAGCATATTTAATTGTTCGTTTACACAAATGGCAAAAATACCTTGCAATAGGCACTTTCGTTGCCTTTCTGGCATTCTATGCTTACGGAACAATAGTGCGTTGTCCTGATTGGGGTTCTTATATCAACCTCAATAAATCTGCAGTAGAACATGCTCCTAATTCAGCGCGTTCCAATCTTTTCTATGGAACTGCTTTATTCAGAGAAGTGGCCTATGCCCCGGCTAGCAAAGAAAAGGAGGAGATGTTGAGAAAATCTCTCAATCATTTTATAAAGGCACAGGAAATATTTGTGAACTATGGGACACCGACAAGTAAGTTTTTTATGTATGCTGATGCAGTAAATATGCGTTCAGGCGCTGCTGCAGAACTCTATAAAATGAATGCGATGAACCAGAAGGAATTATTGCATCACTTTAAAGAAGTACTTAAAAAGAACCCAAGGAACGATTTTACACGACAGTTTTTGGAATTTTTAAACCGAAATGGTGCTGGAAATACAGAGCTCATTAACTTTTACAAAGATGTAATCTCAACGGTTTTAATTCCGTATGCACAGCAGGTAAATGCTTCATATTATAATAATGCAATGCAGTACACTAACTTGGCACTAAATATTGCTCCGGGGGACAGTTTCTTAATTCAGAAACAAGCTGAGATATCAGCAGCCCTAGGAAGAAGATAAATATAATCGGATTTCAACTGAAACAGAATGACTGATAAACTTTACAATCTCGCTTTGTCCATTGCGCGGGGTATCGGCCCTGTCCAATCTGCACGAATTATTAGTCAATTTACTTCTGCTGAAGAATTTATTCACATGTCTCCAGAGGGCAGAGAAGAAATTGCAGAAGACATACCTTCCCATATTGTCAATATGGACTTTAGCGAAGCTCTCCAGAAAGCTGAAAAGGAAATAGAATGGTGTGCAAAGAAAGGAGTTAAGATACTGACTTTTGCTGACAAGGCTTATCCTAGGCGGTTGCGCCATATTCCGGATAAGCCGCTTGCATTGTACGTGCGAGGTGACAGTGATCTCAGTGCATTGAGAACTGTAGGTATTGTTGGGACTCGTAAGATAACTGAATATGGCCAGCTCTTTGTCGACTCTCTTGTAAGGGATTTAAAGCAATATGGAGTGCAGATTATCAGCGGCATGGCCTATGGAGTTGACGCAGCTGCTCACCATGCTTCTGTAAAATACGATATAGAAACCATAGGAGTCCTGGGGCATGGAATAGATATGTTATATCCTGCTAAGAATCAAAATCTCGCCAGAGAGATAGTAAGGAAGAATGGGGCAATGCTTACAGAGTTTCCCCATGGTACAGAACCGGAAAGAGAGCATTTCCCTATGCGTAACCGGATTATTGCGGGAATGAGTGATGTGCTTATTGTGATAGAGTCGGCAGAGACAGGCGGAAGCATGATTACCGCTGACTTGGCTAATAACTATAACAAAGATGTATTTGCATTACCCGGTAGATATGACGATGAAATGTCGCGTGGTTGCAATCTGCTGATTAAAAGTCAGAGGGCCCATTTGCTGGAAAGCGTAAAAGACATCGAATACATAATGCGATGGCAGAAAAAAGAAGATGTTACAGTACAGACTAGTCTTTTTACAGAACTCACTGAACAACAGAAAGAGTTGATTCATCTACTAAAACATCACAAGCGCTTGCATGTCGATGAATTGAGCATGTTGATGAAAACTTCGCAGGGTAAATTGTCGGAATTACTTCTGATTCTTGAACTCGATGGGCTGGTGAAATGTATGCCGGGCAACATATATGTCGCCCTGTAATAACATACTTTTTAATACTGCTCACAAATATTCAAGTCGACTCTGATTCCTGAGACCTGTCAACTTATTGCTGAGGCTTACATCACATATCCATGCTCAGCTTCCGGATATATAACTCTTTCAGAAGGCTTGACAAAGTAGTCGTGTTTTAAGCTGTGAAATACGTAGCCCTTTTCAGAGAAATATTTCAAAACTTTAGGAAGTGCATAGCGCAGGTTCTTCTCGGATTTCAAGCTATCGTGAAATACGATAATTGAACCTGAACGAGCATTCTTTACTACATTGGAATAGCATTCTTCCGGCTCGAGATCCTTATCAAAATCACCGCTGAGAATATCCCACATTACAATCTTATAATGACGAGAAAGAAATTGCATCTGCTTGCGCTTTAACCTTCCGTATGGAGGTCTGAATAAATCGGAGTTGACAAGTTTGCTACATTTTCTGGCATTGTTGAAATACGTAACATTATCTGTATGCCATCCATTCAGGTGATTGTAAGTATGGTTTCCGGTGACATGTCCGGCATCAATAACCTGTTGATAAATTTCAGAATTGCGTTCGATGTTCTCACCTACACAGAAAAAGGTAGCCTTGGCATTGTATTGTTCCAATTGCTCGAGAACCCAAGGAGTAACTTCAGGAATAGGACCATCATCAAATGTAAGATATAGCACAGAGTTCTGTTCATTACCGTGCCATTGCATCAGGGGTAGTAACCTCCTGATAAGTCTGGGAGTTTTTACAAAATACATAGTTCACATTTACAAGTGTAAATAGGTTGATATCTTGAGGATATCAGCCCGGGATTAATTTGTTGGTCAGTTCTATATTCAGGTCTCCTGCAAATATACTCTTTTTAAACTTAATAGCAGTATGAATGTATATAATATTTGACGATACGTAGAATCATTTTTACCTTGCGGAGCCAAAGTAAGAATGAATATTTACTGAACGAAAGAGAATTATGGAAAAAATAAGAGTAAGATTTGCGCCGAGTCCTACGGGATATCTGCATATTGGGGGGATACGAACAGCTTTGTACAATTATCTTTATGCACGTAAATACGGAGGAACTTTTATTCTGAGAATTGAGGATACCGACCAGAAAAGATATGTCGCAGAAGCGGAGGAATATATACAAAAGGCACTGGAGTGGTGTGGGATTGAAATTGATGAAGGCCCTGCCAAAGGAGGGGATTATGGTCCTTACAGACAATCTGAACGCAGTGAGATTTACAGGAAATATGCGGATCAGCTTATAGAAAGCGGAAACGCTTATTATGCATTTGATACTGAAGAAGAACTGGAGGCGATGCGCGTGCGTAAAACGGCTGAAGGAATCCACTCTCCCAAGTATGATGCGTCAATCCGTATGGAAATGAAAAACAGTCTGACATTGTCTCCTGAAGATGTAAAGGAGAGACTAGAGTCTGGCGAAGCGTACACTATACGTATAAAGGTTCCTGAAGGAGAGATAGTGCAGTTTGAAGACAGAGTACGAGGTGAAATTGAATTTGCTACGGATGAGCTCGACGATAAGGTTCTTATAAAAACCGATGGCTTACCTACATACCACATGGCGAATATCGTCGATGATTATAGTATGGGGATATCTGATGTGATACGTGGCGAAGAGTGGTTGTCGTCTACCGCTCATCACGTTCTCCTTTACAGAATGCTGGGGCTGGAAGATAAACAACCGAGATTTTCGCATTTACCATTGATTTTAAAGCCTTCCGGCAAAGGTAAACTGAGTAAAAGAGACGGTGCTACACTAGGAATTCCCGTATTTCCATTACAATGGACGGATGAGGAAACCGGTGATGTCGCTTTGGGCTTCGACAAAATGGGTTTTCATCCGGGAGCAGTGGTAAACTTTCTCGCTTTCCTTGGCTGGAATCCGGGAACCGAACAAGAAATATTTTCGGAAGATGAACTTATAGAAGCTTTCTCACTGGAACATATCAGCAAGGGAGGAGCAAGATTTGATTTTGATAAGGCACTATGGTTCAATCGCCAGTATATTATGGCTGAAGATATTTCAGAGCTAGGGCAAAAGGTTGCCAATGTCCTGAGAAATAATGGTCATGAAGTAGATCGATCATTTGCGGAAGCTTATACTGAATTATTCAGGGAGAGAGTAGATACCTATAAAGATTTCTGGGAGCAAGGATATTATTTCTTTGAGGATATTAAAGACTTCGATAGCAAAAACGCAGTTAAGCGCTGGAAAAAGGAGGAAAATCAAGCCCACTTCAAGAATATTATAGCACTTATTGCATCAGCGGAAAAATGGGATGCGGATTCCTTATCGGAAATGGTTAAAAACTATGTCACCGAAGAAAATGCCGGTTTTGGAAATATATTGCCATTGTTAAGGATAGCACTTGCGGGAACTATGCAAGGACCGGATGTGTTTTTAATGATGGACTTGATGGGCAAAAAATTATGCGTAAAACGCTTGAAGGAGAGCCCTGATATTTTTCAAACATTATTGTAAATGCGATGCCTAAAAAATTTAAGCAAAAAGGAGAACCTGAATTGCATGAGAAATTAAAAGGCTTCAAAATCTCCATTAACGAGTTCGGTGAAGTCGTTGATAATTTTGGAAAGGATAAACTGAATTATTTCCTCAATACTACTATGAGGGATAAGGAAGAAAATGAGGAGGAAGAGTAGCGTTTCTATACGAAATCTTTCTACTTATAGAATTCAGGGACTTCTTCTTTTTAAGCTTCCCTTTTTATACCTATCTTTAGGAATCAGTATATAAAAATCAAGAGTTTCCATAATGAGTTTGGGAATTATATTTTGTATCCCACATACAAGGATACAATGATATTATGTACATTTGAAGAAAGAAAAGAAATTGAATGCTGAGAATTTTACACCTCTTTATCTTCCTCTTTGCAACCTGGACCACCGGAAGTCTGAATGATTCAGACAATTGGATTGATGATTCTGTCGCAGAAATATTTGAATTTGAATATCTCGGACCGGATTACATTACTGTTGATGAGAACTGTAGGGAGATACTGCAATGGGGACATCCATCTTCAGTTAAGGTAGAGTATAACGGCCCTGGACAACTTACTTACTTTAGCATTGAATCTATCAGTGGCGGATATCAGATAGGAGATTATGTCACCGGTGGTGAAACCGTGACAATTACGTATCTGGCAAAGGACGATAAGGGGAATACGGCTGAATTTTCCTTTAATATTGATTTTATTGATGAGATGGGGCCTGTATTTGATCCTGTAAGCAATCCATCCGTTCTTATAGTTCAGTGTATTCATCATATTCCGGCTGCCCATGAAATTCTGGTAAGTGATAATTGCGATCCTGATGGTGAGCAAGTTACGGTAACTATAAGTGGTGGGCCTACTGCACCTGCTTGTGACGCACAGGAGTTCACGCGCACTCTTACAGCAACGGATATCTATGGAAATAAAACCATCTTGATTCAGGAAGTAATAGTAGAGGCAGATACAGAAGCACCCATAATTACTGTTTATCCCGATAATCAGGTTGCTAATTGTGAAGAACTTGCCCTTAAATATCATTCCTGGCTTTCCAATCAGCTTTACCGCTTCAGAGCGGTAGATGAAGGTTGCGGTGATATCAGTTACAGCTATATTGCACCACCATTAAGCGAGATACAAGACTCGACTTGCACAACTATTATAGCAACTTTTATTGCTGAAGATAAGTGCGGTAATCAGGCTTCAACAGAAGCAACTTTTACAATCCAGGATCATACTGCGCCTACTTTCATAGAGTCACCTCATGATCTTACTGTGAATTGCAGCGATGAAAATGCGGGCGTTATGATACAAGACTGGCTCAACAGTAACGGAGGAGCTATAGCGCAGGATAATTGTTCTGATATTACCTGGTCGCGTAATCCTGAAATTATCGACTTTTCCAAAGCATGCGAACAAGCCCTTAAAATTAATTTTATCGCTTCTGATAAATGTGGAAATCGTGCGATTTCTACAGCATTCCTTAAGATAGAAAGTTCCGGGCCTCCGGAAATTATAGAACAGCCGGAAATCGTTATTGTCGATTGTAATAATGATGGGCTTGAAGATGAATTTATAGGTTTTCTTACCACCGGTAGTGGGATTCAGCTGGGAGATTATTGTTCCGCCTATCTAGGTGTCGATTACAGATATATTGTAAATCAGGATACAATCAGCCAAGAGGAGCTTGTCGCCGCCTTCTTGGTTTCTTCGGATGGAAATTGCAGGGTGTTGGAAATTGATGGGATAGAATATGAGAATGTTATTGCCTCGATTTCCTACAACACTATTATTGCTAATGTTTGTGGAGGAGAATCAACAAGTGAGATTATACATTATGTCGTAGTCGACACGATTTTTCCTCTAATCGTCACTCGCGGATCCGATTTAACTGTGTATTGTGAAGACATCGATTCCGTGCTTGTACTGTTTGATGAGTGGTATGCATCTGCTGCTGGTGCCGAAATAATTGATTATTGCGGAACTTATACAACCAAGTCCATTCCATCCTATAATGTGCTCAGGGAAATGTTGACGGAGAATAATTACGACTGTAATACGGGACTGCCTGCTCTGTTTATCTTTACCGATAACTGTGGAAACACGACGATGGATACGCTACCATTGTTCTTTACGGTTCTCGATACGATGCCGCCATATATTACCGAAGAGCCACAAGATATAACTGTGGCCTGTACAGAGAGTTACGATTCTATTTTTCATGATTGGATAGATAATTATGCTTTCGCAAATGTTGAAGATGATTGCTCCGATCCAATCTGGCTAAACTATGCCTGGATAAATTTCGGAGGCGAATATGAGGCATTTAACTTTGATGGAATAAGCTATCCGGACTATTCCCCCAGGTCTTGCAGAGATAGTTTGGAAATTACTTTTTTCTTCTCGGATCACTGCCAGAATATTGATTCATTTGCTGCGTATTTCCACGTAATAGATACCGTGCCGCCACAGATTGTCAACTTCATAGATACACTATACGTGGACTGCACTGAGATTCCGGCAGCTCAAGACCTGGAAATCATAAAGTCCTGTAATTATGAAATGGATATTGTGATTGTCGATGAAGTAATAAGAGAAGGTGACCCTTCTGAATGTGAATATTACGAATTCACTATCCTGAGAAAATACTACATTTCCAATGATTGTGGATTTAGCGATTCATTAGTGCAGTTTATTCAACTTTCTGATAATAGTGCACCTGACTTTATAGTACCTGAAGATGTAAGTGTACAATGCGGTTATGAACTTGACTTTGAATTGACCGGTGAACCTTATGATATTCACGACGCCTGTGGTTCTCCGGTATCGATGATTTATAGAGATTCTTTGATTTCTGATGGTTGCTCTCGGGTCATCGAGCGTAAATGGACTGCAATTGATATCTGTCTGAATGAAGGTAGTCAATCACAGTTAATTACCATTATAGATACGATCTCGCCATTCTACCTTGATCAGCCTGAAGATATCGCTGTGGATTGCAGTGAAAATATTGCATCGGCATTTAACGACTGGATGCAAACTCAACTGGAGAAAGAAGCGGAAGATGATTGCGAACTGCAAGGTAGATTTGCTGCAGTGCCCGGAAGTTATAATCCCTGGGATCCCGCAAGTTTTCCCGGCATTAACCCCGGATGGGATGATAGTAATATATGTAGCCTAAGTAATGGCGATACCATAGCAAGGATTGATGTAGATTTTGTGATTTATGACCTTTGCTTCAATACCACGATAGTAAATAGAAGCTTCTTCCTTATCGACACCATTCCACCGCAAATAGTAAATTGTCCTTCCGACACCATATTGCACACTCTGGATGAAAATTGTGGTAATCTGTACGATCTGCCTCAACTTCAATATTTTGATGAATGTGCGGGAGAAATAGAGAACGGAACCCTGATTGTCAATGGAGATACACTTTTGTACCATCCCGATTCTACATATCGTTTTATGTTGCTGAAAGGGGTGAATTTACTTAGTTTCCTTGCAGAAGATTGTGCGGGAAATATTGCAGACTGCTCTTGGACAGTGGAAGTTGTTGACGCAACCCCTCCGGTACTCACTTGTGATTTTAAAGATGTCTACCTGATTGAAAGCTCCAACTGTACTACAATTATAAAAATAGATGATTATTCTGCACATGACAATTGTGATCTTAATAATGTCGATAAGGAGTATATAATCATAACGGCAGACGGAGATACAATTACCGGGTTGTTACCGCAAAATCAATTTGTGAGCCTTGGTCTGGGGAAACACTCGATTGAGATTACAGCAACGGATAAGTCAGGAAACAGCTCAACTTGTTCAGGAATATTAAATGTCGAAGATGGTATCTTGCCTGTAGCAGTCTGTAAGCCGGCTTTCATAAAGGTATATCCGGACGGACTTCCGGTAGAAGTAAATCCGGCAGATTTTGATCTGGGTTCATCTGCTAACTGCGGTATAGATAGCATGTGGATTAATCATACCTCCTTTGATTGCAGTCAGGCCGGACAAGCGGTTGAAGTAAAATTATATGTAAGAAATCTATCAGGAAAAATCGATAGCTGTACAACGACAGGGCAAATAGAATATGCGCCTCTCAATCCATCCTTTACTATGGATTTATGCTATCCCGACACTCTTGAACTCTTTGCAAATATACCCGGCGGAGATAAGGCGCAATACTTGTACACATGGACGGGGCCTCGGGGCTTTAGTTCATCACTGGAAAACCCGATTCTTATCAACATTGATTCCAGTTATAGCGGGACATATACACTTGAAATTCGCGGGCCTTCTGGTTGTACACTTACGGGTTCTGTAGACGTGAATATCAGACAGATGGGAGAGCCTCATCTTTTCCTTTCTGCCGGTTCGATATGTGAAGGTGAAAGTGTGATTCTGGAATCCAATTCGTATAGCGGGCCTGTAACATATAGCTGGTATGAAGGCACGCCTCCGTTTGGAGTTCTTATCGGAACAAGCGAAAGCCCTTTCTTTGAAATAACTCCTGTGCTGGGAATTCATCCTTACTATGTAATCGTATCCAATAATATATGTACGACTGATCCATCCCGCATACGTTCAGTTGAAGTAGTGGATCTGCCGGTAGCACAAGTAGAAAAAGCATTTATTAATGTCTGCGAAGGAGAGAAGATTCAACTCGGAAGTGTCGATCATCTTCCGGGAATTACTTATCTGTGGCAAGGCCCTAATGGCTTTTTGTCGACGGAAAAGTCTCCTGTAGTTTCAGAAAGCTCCACACTAATTCATCAGGGCTTGTATACACTTACAGTTGCATTAGGTGATTGCGTATCTGATGCGGTTACTGTAGAAGTCGATGTGACACCGAGTCCTGAAACCCCCGTATTAGAGGGTGAATCAATAATTTGTTTCGGAGGTTCAGTCAGGTTGAGCACGGATAATTCCAGACAATACGATAGTTATATATGGGAAAATTCACAGGGACTTTACTTTGTAACTGATGTGCCGATTTTACTGTTGAATAATGCCAATAATACACATAAGGGAGACTGGACCTTGAAAGTAAGCGATGGAATATGTTCATCGATTCCATCTGAAGCATTCTTTGTAGATGTCAAACCCGTTCCGGAGGTTGAAGTGGATGCCCCTGAAACGGTATGTGAAGGTAGCGATATCTTCTTGTCGGCTTCCGGTACAGGAGTATTCGAATATCGCTGGATAAATCCGCAAGAAGACACTTTATGGGGTGATGAAGTAATGTTCTCTGCTTTGGAAGGACTTTACATATTGGAAGCTGAGTCATACTATGGTTGTGTCTACTCGGAGTCCATGTATATCGGATTAGTCCAAAAGCCCACTGTTACTGCGCTTAGCTCAACAGCGCCGGATTGTATTGAATCCTTAGCTGATATTACATTTGAGCCTACGGTTTATCCGGCCGATGATGGCTCTTATACTTATCAGTGGATTTATGATGACGAAATTATCGGAGTAGATTCCATATTGCGCTTAACCAGTGCAAGTATTAAAGATACAGGAATTTACTATTTGATAGTAGAGGTAGGAGATTGCCTGTCTGATACCTTCCAGTACTACTTGAATATGAAGCAGACGCCTGACAGACCTTCATTTCTGAACAGAGATTTCTTTTGCGAAAGCGATTCAGTAATTCTTCTTATCGATGAGTACAGCGGTGATGAAGTGAAATATTATTTCAGAGTAGGCAATACGGATTATCCGGAAAACTCTCCTAGATTGAATCTCGGAATCCTTTCCAGAGGTTCTTATACGGTTTCGGTGCAGGTGATGGTAGATGGTTGCATCAGCAGACGTTCCAATCTCGTTGAGATAACAGTGGGAGATATACCGGAACAGAATACTATAAGCGGCAACAATTCTATATGTCAGGGTGATTTAATTGAATTGATGGCATCGGGAACAGCAGGAAGCTTCGTGTGGTATCACAATGGAGATTCCCTGACGACTACTGATGTGCCGATTTTAATTATACCTAATGCAGGCAATCAGAATAGCGGAAGTTATACAGTTAAGCAGACAGTCGGCGAGTGTGAGTCATTTATATCGAATGAATTTATTCTGCAGGTAAATAAAACACCTGGAAAACCGGAAATAGAGCATATACTGGATGGGATTTGCATAAGCAAAGCATCGGAAGAACTGGAGATTTGCCTTGGTGGAAGCACATTTGAAACGACTGCACATTACAATTGGTATCATCTGTCTTCCAATGAGATGATAGGATCATTTTCCTCCAATAACTGCCATGTTATTACTGATTTCACATCCTTTACCGATGGAGAGAATCTTTTATACTTAACTGCGGATATTGATGGTTGTTATGGAGAAAACAGTGATACAATTACGGTAATGGTTTCCAAGGCGCCGGAAGAAATTGCTGAAGGAGGAATGGATATTTATGTCTGTAGCGGTGAGATTCCGACATTGAACGCTACTGCCGGAATAGAGGGCATGGGAATGTGGCAGGTCTTAACTGATACGACAGAGCTGTCTTCCTATACGGATCCACAGGCGCAGGTGACAAGAATGAAAGTAGGGGAGAATATTCTCGTATGGTCATTATCTTATGGTGCCTGTGAAGATTTCTCAACCGATACAATTTATGTGTATTACGATTTACCGCCTATTGCGATTGATGACGAATATATAAAGCCATTTGGTTCTACTTTCAGTATGGATGTTCTGAAGAATGATGATATTATCGGAGGAGTAATTCTGACGATAGAAGAGGATGTGAAAAACGGAAGAACAATTTTGGGAAGTTCAACAATTCAGTATGCACCGTATAATGGATTTGTCGGAGAAGACAGCCTTGTATATAAAATATGCAGTGCCAGTTGTCCGGATGCTTGTAGTACAGCAAAGGTACATATTACTATAGGTGATGATTCCCTCTGTGATATTCCTACTATCTTTACTCCTAATGATGATGGAACCAATGATTACTTTATCATTCAATGTCTGAGTTCAGGAAAATACCCGGATAACACATTGAAAGTCTTTAATCAATATGGTGATCAGGTGTTTTATGCTTCCCCATATCAGAATGATTGGAAAGGAACATATAAAGGACAGCAACTGCCGGCAGGAACTTATTACTTCATTATGGATATGGGTGATGGTCGAGCTATTCAGAAAGGTTTTGTTGTAATTGAATATTAGAAGTATGAAGAGACTAGTTACAATATTAATTGCCTTCTTTTTGTACACTGTTGTCATAAACGCACAGCAGCAGGGGCTCTATACTCAATTCATGTACAATAAAATGGTCTTTAATCCCGGATATGTAGGAAGTCTTGAAGCTCCGGCTGCGAGTCTTATCCATCGTTCACAATGGATAGGATTTGAAGGAAGGCCTGAATCTACCAGCCTTAGTTATCAGACTAATGTAAATGATAATAAAATCGGTCTGGGTGGCGCAATATTTCGCCATTCAATAGGAATCCACGAAGATATCAGCTTGATGGGTGTGTATACTTATCGCATTAAGCTCGGGAAAGCTTCTCATTTGGGCTTGGGCCTTGCGCCTTCAATAAAACACTGGGCAATTAAATATACAGATGAAAGAATTAAGGCTACACAAGGGACATTTATCGATAATTCCATTAGCGATGTGGACGAATCTAAGTTTGTAGCGAATATTGGTTTTGGGATGTATTACCACTCAGAACGCTTCTTCTTAGGGATTTCTGCGCCACGGCTCGCGCGTGCAGATTTAGACTTTGATTCCTATAGCGAAAAAACATCTGTTGAAGCACTACATTTCTACCTGATGACAGGCTACGCGATTCCTCTGAGCCGATACGTAGAACTCACCCCGCAGGTAATGGTGCGTTATGTTGAGAATGCGCCCTTTGACTTTGATGCCAATCTAATGCTTTCTATGGCAGAGCGTTATCATCTAGGAGTCACATATCGTAGTTATCACGGGGTGGAAAAGGTAATAGGAGAATCGATAGATGTAATGGCTGCAGTGAATATAACTAAGTCTTTTTTGGTGGGCTTTGCCTATGATGTAAGCGTGTCACCGCTCAGAACATACCACAGCGGTAGTCTGGAATTTGCTGCGAGATATTTATTCTTAAAACCTGAAGCCAGAAAAACCTATAAAAACCCACGATATTTTTAAATATGAAAAGTATTTATTCACATATCGCCATTCTGTTTCTGAGCTGCATGTCTTATTCTATGCTTGCGCAAATGTATGATATCGACTCCGCAATCGACAGATTGACTTCTGATATGAATGCGGATGTTATAGTACGCACTGAGACGAGAATCAATACGGACAAATGGGAATATTCTCCGGTTCTCTATGATTCCGGCATCGTATATATAGGCTCACGTTCAGAAGATAAATTCTTTGACCGTGGTAATAAAACTCCGTTTTTCACTATCCGATATGCAGAAATAATGCAAAATGGAAGATTGGCATTTCCACAGGCGTTTGGACCAAAGAATCTACCGGAATTACATGAAGGCCCCGCTGAATTTACCAAGGCGGGAGATTACATGTTTTATACTTTATCTGCTGCCCAGGATGAAAAGGTTGAAATACCACTACAGATTTATTCCGCCAGGAAAATTGATGATGACTGGGAGAATGTTGGTCCTTTGGAATTCATAAGCGAAGGGTATAACTATGCTCATCCTACTCTGAATGAAGCAGAAGATGAAATGGTCTTTGCAGCTAATCTTGATGACTCCTACGGTGGTATGGATTTGTACATGAGTAAGAAGATCAACGGAGTGTGGACTGACCCGGTAAATCTCGGAATTCAGGTGAACTCTACCGGAAATGAATTATTCCCAAGGTTTCATCCATCGGGGATACTTTTCTTTTCAAGTGATGGCTTATCCAAGGGGAAAAGTCTGGACATCTATGCTACATATAAAGTAGATGGGAAGTACGTTAGTCCCGTTAAACTAGGAGCTCCATTTAATTCCAAGGCAGATGACTTTGGACTTATATTTCTGCCTGATGGGAAAAGCGGATATTTCACCAGTGGAAGAGAAGGCAAGAAAAGCAGAGATGATATTTATTACTTTAAAGCCGATGAAGAATTGATTCCACATATTAAAAAGACCTATCCAACGCGCCTTATTGCACAGGACGAAATTAGTTTAAAGAGATTGGACGGAGCCTCTGTTTATTTGGAAGAACTAGATGAAAATGGCTTGATTGCCAATAAAGATTTCTATAACACCGAGATGATAACTGAGGAAGATGAAGTGAGGATTTTAATGCGATGGAAAGATCCGGAAGAATTCCCGACCGCCATGAACAGAACAAACTTAAATGGATTTGCCGAGATTGAATATACTTTTGACAAGCCGGCTGAGTTGATTGTGGTTAAGGATGGCTATAGGGTTTATCGGAAAAGACTGGATGCATATCAGGAGTCTGAAATTCAGGTGCAAATGGAATTTATAGATTGTATGAATTTTTCCCTGGAGACCAGAGGTCTGAATTCAGAAAAGTTGAGAGCAACAGTCAGGGTTGTTAATGAGTGCAATAAGGAAGAGCGCAGCCTTGATGAAGACTCTTATGCCAACTTTAAGCTATGCTTGCAACCCGATTGTTATTACACATTTTATGTTTCTCATCCCGGATTCACTACTGATACCTTTGTGATTTCAGCAGAAAATCTGACTGAGAATTCCGCGACTAAAATAGTTCAGCTTGTTGCAAATAAGGACGTAAAAGAAGTCGTCACAGAAACAGAGCGAAATATTGCAGATATTGAAAATGTCAGGAAGGGAGAAGTGATTACACTCCGTAAGATATACTATGATTTTAATAAAGCTACGATTAGAAAGGGCGCTGCTGAAGAACTGGAAGTACTAGCCGGACTTATGAACAAATACCCGGCAATGAAAATTGAACTGGACTCTCATACGGATTCACGCGGGGCTGCGCTATATAACCTGGAGTTGTCTCTGAAGAGAGCACTCAGTGCCAAGGAATATCTGGTGGGCAAGGGAATTGCTGCAGATAGGATTGTAGCTGTGGGGTACGGTGATTCTATCATTTTAAATGATTGTGTCAAAGGAGTTGAGTGTTCAGAAGAGGAGCATCAGTTTAACAGAAGGACTGAAGTCAGAATATTATCATCTATTGATGTCGATATAAGAAAAGTAGATAATACACCGGAGATTATCGATAAGAGAAACGACTAAGTAATTTTTACTTATTAAAGCTTCTAAATTATTTTGGTATATTTCGAAGCTATTACATACCTGCTTCTGGTATGGAGAATGCGAAATTATTCCCGGATGCAGAGCCGTATGTGCAGTTATTTTATGAACAACGATAAAACTTAAACGAGGAATTATTATGAAAGGATTTTACATGATTAGTAGATATTTTATGGCACTGGTACTAGTGCTATTACTTCAACTGCCCACCTATGCTCAACAAGCACCTGAAGATTGTGAGGACGGGAGGTATACACTGGGCATTCAGCATTTGTTTAACATTAGCCAATCAGAAGAATTATATGGAACGAACCTGGACGCGGCCGGAGATGAGATTGAATTGATGATGACGATTTTCACTCCCGATGATGATGTAGTGGAAAACAGACCGGTGGTCATATTGGCCTTTGGTGGTTCATTTGTAGCAGGACAGCGTTCAGATATGTTTGAAATTTGCAACCTCCTGGCAATGCAGGGAGTCGTAGCAGTTTCAATTGACTATAGATTATACCCTATGGCAAAGTTGGGTTTCCCGACTATTCCGGGTTTTTACGATGCAGCGATTAAGGCGGTTGGAGATTTGAAAGGAGCAGTCAGACATATAAGAAAACTCGTCGATAATGGGAATCCTTATAATATGGATGCTGATAGAATAATGCTGGGTGGTCTTTCTGCCGGTGCAATAGCAGCTCTACATGCCGCTGCTTTATCAGAGGACGATGAACTTGATGCATCGCTTACTGCATTAATTGATAATAATGGTGGATTAGAAGGTAACACCGGAGATGTGGAGAACTTATCATATTCTTCAGAAGTGCTCGGAGTGATTAACTTGTCAGGAGCATTGTTGGATCCTACTATACTGAAAACATCAGATAATATTGCCATCATAAGTATGCACGGCACTAATGATGGAACTGTTCCTTACGGAAGTGGAAATGCACTGGGACTTATTCCTATGCATGGCTCTAGCGTAGTTCATCAAAGAGCTCTTGCTCAAGGCCTCGATTCAAGACTGCATTCTGTAGAAGGAGGTGACCATACCGACATATATACTGATGCCGAGTACGAAAATGATAGGATTGCCTATTTTACTATGCTGGGTGAAGCATTCAATGACATTTTCTGTGAAGCAGGGGTTAAAACTATTAACCCTTACTTCTATGAAGTAAATGTATTCCCTAATCCGGCTTCTTCCAGAATATCCTGGGAAAGTGATTATTCTGTTGATGTAATGCAGGTAGGCGTTTATAATCAGATGGGTCAATTACTCATTAATACTCAGATTACAGGAGAGAATAGCCTGGATATTTCTGAACTTAACGAGGGCGTTTATTACCTTTTTGTTAAGCCACTGCATATAAGCGGAAATTCAGGAATTTTACAAGGGAAGTTCATCAAAACAAGATAGTCATACGGCAATTTGTGAGGAATAGTTGAACATTTGACGAAAGTCCGGATCTCGTATAGAGTTAAAGATGTCAGCGACATGTCAGATTGTTCAGAAAGACTAATATTGCAGAAAACGAAGTGTGTCTTGAGTGATAGTAGTCTAAATGACTGATAAATAAACGGTTACGATTCCGTATTTTAATTTAAATATACCATTTGTGTAAGCTTGCGCAAATGGTATATTTTTTTTGTTAAACCTCTGACAATACATTGATATTTGATAGGTAGATTTACACGGCTGACAAAAATAGAATATGAAGAAAGAATACTTTTTTAACAGGAAATTGACCTCTCCGATTAATTTTACGGATGAAAAGGTAAGTGATGATGAAATCAGGGATATGCTAGATGTGGCCAGATGGGCTCCGAGTCATAAGTTGACACAACCATGGAGGTTTATTGTTTTACGGGATGAAGCAATGAATCGAATGGAACAGTTCATGGAGAAGGCATATACAGAAGGAGAAAACCCCCTTTCAGCTCTTAAGCTGGAAAAAAAACTGGTCAAAGTGAAGAAATCTCAAGCGATAATCCTCATTGTTATGCATAGAGATCCCGCGGAAAGAGTGCCTGAATGGGAAGAAATTGCCGCTACAGCTTGTGCAGTAGAAAATATGTGGGTATATGCATGCAATAACGGAATGGGAGGATACTGGAGCTCTCCCGGGTTTATCAAAGATATAAATCAACTCGTTGACCTTCAGGAGAATGAACGCTGTCTGGGACTCTTTTATCTGGGCAAGGTAAGTTCTGAAATGCCTGATATGAGAAAGAGAATGGAGGTTGATGAGATCTCTCGCTGGCTCTATAAATAAGTCGTTTAAGTGATAAAACACACTCTTTTCGTTGAATTCCAATCTTTTAAGACAGATTCACGGTTTTTATGTAGTCTTCTTGCGATTTTAAGCTGTTAAAAACAAATATAATGTTATATTTGCGGGCTGTTAAAGAGGGGCTGAAGAAAATGGCAGCCCACAAGTAAAAAGAAAAAAATCAAACTACATAAGAATTAATTAAATCTAATATAACTGTATGGAATCATTAGTTTACATCTTACCAATTTTTGGTCTTTTAGGGCTCTTGTATATGTTTTATCTGTCATCATGGATAAATAAGCAAGATGCCGGCGAGTCCAAAATGAAAGAAATTGCCGAATACATTGCTGAAGGAGCAATGGCATTCTTAAAGGCAGAATATCGTTCACTTGCTATATTCGTAGTGGTTGCCGGTGCATTACTTGGCTTCCTTTCTACACGTGTAGAAACTACACACTGGTTTATAGTAGTGGCATTCGTTATCGGAGCTGCATTCTCTGCTCTTGCAGGATACATAGGCATGAAAGTCGCTACCAAAGCTAACGTGCGTACGACTCAGGCTGCGAGAACCAGCCTTGCCGGAGCCCTCAAAGTATCATTCAGAGGAGGAACTATTATGGGACTGGGAGTTGCCGGTCTCGCTGTTCTTGGACTGAGCGGGCTTCTTGCAATTTTCTTCGTATACTTTTTTGGAGGCGATTGGAGCTCTGTAGATAATCCTACCAAGACAATGACAATACTCCTTGAAGTATTAGCAGGATTCAGCCTTGGAGCAGAATCAATTGCTTTATTTGCCAGAGTAGGAGGAGGGATCTACACCAAGGCCGCTGACGTAGGAGCTGACTTAGTAGGTAAGGTGGAAGCAGGAATCCCTGAGGATGATCCGCGTAACCCGGCTACAATTGCCGATAACGTAGGAGATAATGTGGGAGACGTTGCGGGAATGGGAGCTGACCTTTTCGGTTCCTACGTGGCAACAATTCTTGCAGCCATGGTTCTGGGTAACTATGTGATAAAAGATATGGGAGGCACTATTCAAGATAGCTTTGGCGGGATAGGACCGATCTTATTACCGGTACTACTTGCAGGACTTGGAATTATCTTCTCAATTATCGGTTCATTGACTGTGAAAGTAGGTAGTAATGCTGATGGAGAAAGCCATGTACAGAAGGCTTTGAATATCGGTAACTGGGTTGCAATCGGATTGACTGCTGTTGCTTCTTTCTTTGTAATTCAGTGGATGCTTCCTGATGAGATGAATATGAAAATATTTAGTGGGACAGGTTTCGTTGACCTGGTTTGTACCCCTATGGATGTTTTCTGGGCTGTTGTTATTGGTCTTGTTGTGGGAGGAGGTATTTCCGCCATTACAGAATATTACACCGGTAGTGGAAAGAAGCCTGTTATGGATATTATTAAGCAGTCCAGAACGGGAGCAGCTACCAATATTATTGCAGGTTTGTCTGTAGGGATGATGTCTACTTTCCTTCCTGTATTATTGTTTGCAGGTGCAATCTGGGGAGCTTACTCATTTGCCGGCTTTTATGGAGTGGCGATTGCAGCTTCAGGTATGATGGCTACAACAGCTATGCAGTTGGCGATTGACGCATTTGGACCGATTGCGGATAACGCGGGTGGAATTGCTGAGATGAGTGAGTTGCCTGATGAAGTAAGAGAGCGTACCGACATCCTTGACTCTGTAGGTAACACTACAGCAGCAATTGGAAAAGGATTTGCGATTGCTTCAGCAGCTTTAACTGCATTGGCTTTATTTGCTGCTTATGTAACATTCACTGGAATTAACGGAATTAACATCTTTAGTGCCAAGGTTCTTGCAGCATTGTTTGTGGGTGCGATGATTCCTGTTGTTTTCTCTGCTATGGCGATGAGTGCTGTAGGTAGAGCAGCTATGGCGATGGTTCAGGAAGTGAGAAGACAGTTTAAGGAATTCCCTGGAATTCTTGAAGGTACTCAAAAGCCTGAATACGGTCGCGCTATCGATATTTCTACAAAGGCTGCTCTTAAAGAGATGTTGTTACCGGGTGCGCTTACTATTATCGCTCCGATTGTTATCGGATTTGGAATGGGACCTGAAGCACTTGGTAGCTATATGGCCGGTGTTACTGTGTCAGGTGTTATGTGGGCTATTTTCCAGAATAATGCCGGAGGAGCATGGGATAACGCTAAGAAATCATTTGAAGCCGGTGTTGTTATAGATGGTGAGTTACTTAAGAAAGACTCTGAAGCTTATACGGCTGCTGTAACAGGAGATACAGTAGGGGATCCATTTAAGGATACATCTGGACCATCAATGAACATCCTTATTAAATTTACTTGTCTGATTGGTCTTGTACTTGCTCCGATACTTGCAGAGATTTATCCTGCTACGGATAACAGTACAGGTATGAATATAGAATATCAGCAAGAAAATCAAATTGATTTAGACAAAACACTTTCCTTTGAGCAAGCTTTGGAAGCAATCAAAGAAGAGAATTAATAGAAATCGTTGAATTGAAGTAATAAAAACCCTGCGATGTCCTGACGTCTCAGGGTTTTTTATTCTACGGATATTTAATATTTCTTTCTATAAAAGTAACAGATTAAACATCTGGAAATTAAATATTCATAACAACAAAAGTGCGATAGCGACGTTGTAAAATTGGATATAATTGATTGAATGTCTTAACGACAATTATTTAACATTTAACTAAGTAAAACTTAAAATATGAAGAATCTTTTCATACTATTATTAATGCTCGGTGGATTCCTTTTTGCTACCGATATTTCTGCTCAGATGCAGACACCTGCACCTTCTCCATTAGCTGAATTAAGTCAGAAAGTTGGCTTGACTGATGTGACTATTGTATACTCACGTCCGAGCGCTAAAGACAGAGATGTATTTGGTACATTGGTTCCTTACGGCAATGTATGGCGTACCGGTGCCAATGCTGCTACTACTATTGAATTCTCTGATAATGTAGTGGTAATGGGTAAAGAATTAAAAGCTGGGAAGTATTCCCTGTATTCCACTCCTAATAAGGATAAGTGGACTATATATTTAAATAGTAATTGGAGAAAGTGGGGCCAAACTGAGGCTGACGAAGGTGAAACTCTTGTAAGTTTTGAAGTTGCATCTTACAGCGTTAAGCCTGCAGTTGAATCATTCACCATCGGAATTGATGATCTGAGAAATAACGATGCATCAATCGTAATCAGCTGGGCTACTACTGCAGTTAAAATACCATTTGCAGTACCTACAGTTGAAAAAGCAACTGCTAGCATAGAAAGAGTTATGGCCGGTCCGAGCGCAAGAGATTATTACTCTGCAGCAGGATACTATCTTGCTGAAGGTAAAGATCCTAAGCAAGCTCTTGAGTGGGTGAACAAGTCTATCGATGATAATAACCCAATGTACTACATGGTTTATACAAGAGCTCTTATCTACAAAGAACTGAATGATAAGGATGGGGTAGTAAAGAATGCTACATTGGCAAGAGATCTTGCTGAGAAAGCAGGAGACAACCATTACCTTAGAATGAGTAAGGATTTACTGAAGGAATTCGGTTCCAAGTAAATAAAGCGATAAAAGCAATAAAAAAGGCTTGCGTGTGAAAACATGCAAGCCTTTTTTTATATTCCTTTAATTAATTCCCGGGAATTTTACACGAGCATCATCGTAGGATATTCAAGCATTCCTTTAAGTGTCTGCATGAACTTGGCCCCGCTGGCGCCATCCACGACTCTATGATCACAGGAAAGTGTTAACTTCATTCTGTGTCCCGGAACAATCTGACCGTTCTTAACTACCGGCTTCTCCTGAATTCCTCCAACTGCTAGTATACAAGCATCAGGTGGATTAATAATTGCTGTAAATTCCTCGATACCAAACATTCCCAGATTGGATACAGTGAACGTATTCCCCTGCATCTCATCAAGTTGTAATTGTTTGTTATGTGCTTTTTCTGCTAGATCCCTGACCTGATTGTTGATTTCAGTCATTGAAAGCATTGCAGCGTTTCTTACAACTGGGACAACTAGTCCGTCATCAATTGCTACAGCAACTCCCAGGTTTACGATATGATTTTGTCTGATTTTATCTCCAAGCCATGAAGAATTTACTTCAGGATGCTTCTTCAATGCTGCAGCCGTAGCTTTCAGTACGAAGTCATTGAAGCTCAGCTTGACATTCTGGTTCTTGAGTTGATTGTTAATATCTTTTCTCGCTTTTACAATATTGTCCATATCTACCTCTACCGTCAGATAGAAGTGAGGAGCCTGATATTTGCTTTCCGCGAGTCTGCGTGCAATCGTTTTGCGCATCTGCGATAATGGAATATCTGTATAGGCATCTTCGGGACTTACAGCTACTCTCGCAGCTGGTGCAACCGGCTTATAATTTTCAATATCTCGCTTGATGATGCGCCCTCCGTCTCCGGTACCTTTTACCGTAGAAAGGTCAATGCCTTTTTCCTGGGCCATTGACCTGGCTAGCGGAGAAACTTTAATCCGTCTATCCTCAGATGAACCTGAAGTCGGGGCTGCAGAGGCAGCCGGAGTTGCAGTTTCAACCGTTGGATCCGGAGTAGAATCTTCTTCCGGAGCTGTTTCTTTACTTGATGCATCATCAGCACCTTCACTTGCAGCAGCCAGGGCAGCTTTATAATCTTCCCCTTTCTCACCGATTACTGCAATAGGGGCGTTAACCGGAACTTCCCCTTTATCTACGGCAATGTGTAGTATAGTACCTGAAAAATAGGTCTCTACTTCCATCGTTGCCTTATCTGTTTCAACTTCTGCGAGGACATCTCCTACATTTACTGTATCACCCTCGCTCACGTGCCATTCAATGATATTTCCTTCTGTCATTGTATCACTGATTCGCGGCATTTTAATTACTCTGGCCATAGATCTATCTCTAATTTATATTTCGTTTTTTCTATTTCAAACAAGAACACTAATGTACGTTTTTTCGGCCTAAACTTAAGCATATTCTTACGAATCTCTTACAGGAATTAACGCATTTGTTAAAATCACTCATCAATTCAAGAAAATTATTCTATTTATACCGGAAACAATAGAATACATATATGAATTATTTGTTGAATAAGATTGCAATAAACTGTACCTTTACAAGTCTATGGAATATTCTTCAAAAAACATCAAAAAGGCTGTAGAAGCCTTTACTGCATTGCCGGGCGTAGGGAAAAGATCAGCACTGAGATATGTTTTACATCTTGCGGGATTAGAAAAAACGCGTTCCAGTAGAATCGTATCCAGAATTCAGGAAATGGTTGAAAATATCCGCTTGTGTGGTACCTGTTATAATTTCGCTGATGGAGAACAATGTGAAATTTGCAAAAGCAACCATAGAAAAAAATCTATTATATGTGTAGTTGAGTCTGTACGCGATGTACTGGCGATTGAGGAAACACAACAGTTTAATGGCTTATACCATGTACTCGGTGGCGTTATTTCACCATTGGATGGTATAGGGCCCGATGATATCAGAATCAAGGAATTGCTCAACCGTATCCGTGAGGATGAAGTAGATGAGGTGATTATTGCAATCAGTCCCACAATAGAAGGGGACACTACGATGTTCTATATATCTAATCACCTGAAAAAATATAATCTTAAAATCTCAACCTTGGCACGTGGAGTTTCTTTTGGAGGTGAACTGGAATATGTCGATAGGTTTACTTTAGGTCGATCAATACAGGAGAGAATTCCTTATGAGATGGAAGAAGAAGTATGAAGCTATCCATAGTTATTGTCAATTACAACGTCCGCTATTTTCTAGAACAGACCCTGCGGTCCGTCTACTCATCCAATTGTGACTTCGAGTATGAAGTATTTGTAGTTGATAATGACTCCTCTGATGATTCACTTGAAATGCTAGCTGACCGGTTCCCTGAGACACAGGTGTACGCTTTGAAAGAAAACCTGGGGTTCAGCAAAGGCAATAATTATGCAATCAGAAAAGCGAGAGGAGAATATGTTCTCTTGCTAAATCCCGATACGATACTGAGAGAAGATAGCCTACAGAAAAGCGTGGACTATATGGATGCCAATGATAATTGTGGCGGCCTGGGCATAAGGATGATTGATGGTTCAGGTACTTATCTCAAGGAATCCAAGCGCGGTATTCCCACGCCGCTGACTTCTTTCTTTAAAATGACAGGAATTGCTTCGCTTTTTCCGAAATCCCGTTTCTTTAATGCCTATTATATGGGACATCTGCCGGAAAATGAATCCAATGAGGTTGAGATCCTGGCAGGTGCGTATATGATGCTTAGAAAGTCGGTTCTGGACGAAATCGGACTCCTGGACGAAGACTTTTTTATGTATGGGGAAGACATCGATCTGTCATACAGAATCTTGCAGGCAGGTTACCATAATTATTATTTGGCCGATTCAGAGATAATTCACTTTAAAGGAGAGAGTACGAGAAAAGCGACTTTTAATTACGTGAAATTATTTCACAAGGCAATGATTCAGTTTGCACAAAAGCATTTTAATAAACTCGGGGGGATCTATACTATTTTTCTTCGCCTGGGCATTTATCTGAAAGCATTAAGCTCACTTGTCGCCGGCTGGTTTTCGCGGTTTATTATGCCCATTTTGGACTTTGTTGTTCTATGGCTGCTAGGTCTGGGAATAACTAAACTCTGGGAACGCTTTTATTACGGTATCGACAACTACTATACAGAGGCTTTCACTGCACGTATCTTGCCTCTTTCAGTCCTGGTGCTTATATTGATAATGTACCTTTTCGGCGTGTATGACAAGCCTGTCCGCTTACGCAAATTGTTGAGCGGGCTCTCGGTCGGTGTAATGGGCGTACTCGCATTTTATGGCCTTCTGGGCGAGGATTTGCGGAGTTCCAGAGCGATAATCACAATACTTGCTATCTCCAGCTTGTTTATATTACCCTTATTCCGAGCATTGGAGCACTATATAAGACATGGACAATTTGCTGTTGAGTTAAGAACCACACTCAGGTACATTATAGTAGGCAGAACGGAAATGATACAACCAGTCCAGGAAATCCTTTCCAATCAAAATCGGAAGCATATTTATGTAGGTAGCGTAAATGATACGGATGCTCCCGATGACAAGCTCGGTAAAGTGAAGGATATTCAGGAAATAGTGAGAGCTCATGGAATTAATGAAATATTCTTCTGTACCGGAGACATAAGCAGGGGAGATATTATTGGGATAATGGCGGAACTCGGGCCTGAAGCAAGATATCGCATTGTGGAAGATTATGATTTTAATATCCTGGGAAGTGATTCAAAGGATAGCCAAGGAAAACTTTATACTCGGAAAGTACAATACAAAATAGCAACTGCAGAAAATAGACGAGCTAAGCGACTCTTTGATTTTTTTATTTCACTTGTGTTTATCATACTGTTATCGCTTACCTTTTTCCTCTTCAAGAAACCGGGAAGATATATAGTTAATTTATTTCTGGTCTTGCTTGGAAAGAAAAGCTGGATAGGATACAGCTCTATGGAGAATAAATTACCACACCTCAAATCCGGAGTTTTAACCACGCTCAATGTCTATGAAAACGCCCTTATTTCTGATGCTCTCGCTGCAGATCAGTTATATGCAGGCGATTATTCGCTGTGGCTGGACCTCACAACAATAGTCCGGAGTTTCCGACGATTGGACCGATAACATATTATGATTATTTATAATTTATTAAAAATTATGTGTCAATAGTTTTCATATTATAAAAATATGTTATATAATTGTAGTTGATAAGGAGCAAAATAAGTTAATGAGACTATGACTAAGGTTTTAATTGTTGATGATGAGGCGAGCATCAGAAGGACTTTATCTGAAATTCTGAAGTTTCAAAACTATACTGTCGATGAGGCAGGAGATGGTATTGAAGCACTTGCCAAGATTAAGAAAAATTGTTACGATATCGTTATACTCGATATTAAGATGCCGAAGATGGATGGAATTGAAACGCTGGAGCGTATCCAGGACATCAATCCTGATCTTCCGGTGGTAATGATCAGTGGACACGGGAATATCGATACGGCTGTAGAAGCTGTTAAGAAAGGTGCCTTTGATTATATTTCAAAGCCGCCTGATTTAAACAGACTGCTTATTACGATTAAGAATGCGATGGATAAATCCAATCTCATTACGGAAACTAAGCAATTAAAACAGAGAACAACTAAAGTAAGAGTTGAACAACTTGTCGGGAATTCCGAGAAGATGAATGATATAAAGGAAACAATCAAACGCGTTGCGCCTTCAGATGCACGGGTTTTAATTACCGGTGATAACGGAACCGGGAAAGAACTTGTCGCTAAGTGGATTCACGCGTATTCTTCCAGGGGAGATAAACCATGGGTTGAAGTGAATTGTGCTGCTATTCCATCTGAACTGATTGAAAGTGAACTCTTTGGTCATGAAAAGGGAGCATTTACTAGTGCAGTTAAGCAGAGAATAGGAAAGTTTGAACTAGCCAATAACGGTACTATTTTCCTGGATGAAATCGGAGATATGAGTTTGTCTGCGCAGGCGAAAGTATTGCGTGCTTTGCAGGAGAACCGGATTTCAAGAGTAGGAGGGGATAAGGATATTTCTGTCGATGTCCGTGTTATTGCGGCAACCAATAAAGATCTCGAAGAGGAAATTCGCAAAGGAAATTTCCGTGAAGACTTATACTTCCGTCTGGCAGTGATTTTAATGCATGTTCCTAAACTGGAGGACAGAAGAGAAGATATTCCACTTTTGATTGAGCATTTTAGCAAGCAGATCTGCAATGAACAGGGTATCACTGAGAAGAAGTTTGATAAGGAAGCGATTGATATGCTTACAAATATGCCTTGGTCAGGTAATGTGCGAGAATTGCGTAATGTTGTCGAGAGGCTTATTATCCTAAGTGATAAGAAAATCACTTCCAAGGATGTTGTCGAAAACGTATCTCCTAAGATGATGTCTAAAAATCGTTTTGCAGACTTGTTCCACGAGTTTAATGACATCAATGAAATTCATAAATACATCGAAAAAGAATATTCAGCCTATCTTTCCACTACTAAGAATTAAACATATTCAGGAAAAAGTGTATTTTAGTTGCTGTAAATGAATTTATAAAGAACCCGTTCAAATGAGCGGGTTTTTTAATTATTAAACTAGAGAAATATGGAAGCTGCTAAAAGTAAATCACGCAGGTGGGGACAGATCAAAGGACAGAATTCCTGGACAATGTTCAAAGTTATATCCGAATTTGTAGATGGATTTGAATCATTAAATAAAATAGGACCCTGTATCTCAATATTTGGTTCTGCTAGAACTGAAGAAGATACATTATATTACGATACTGCTGTAGAAATTGCCAAGAGGTTAACGGATGAAGGTTTTGGTGTTATTACCGGAGGAGGACCCGGCATAATGGCTGCAGGTAACAGAGGCGCACATGAGAACAATGGAGTGTCGGTAGGCTTGAATATAACATTGCCATTTGA
Source organism: uncultured Saprospiraceae bacterium (assembly GCA_964423575.1). Taxonomy (GTDB): domain Bacteria; phylum Bacteroidota; class Bacteroidia; order Chitinophagales; family Saprospiraceae; genus CAYRFF01. The sequence goes on from CAYRFF010000001.1 coordinate 138,908, forward strand.
GCAATATGATAACAAATGGATAGATTCAGATAAAAACCTGCATCACCGATACTTCTTCGTACGCAAGGTCATGTTTGTAAAATATGCTCAAGGATTTGTTACTATGCCCGGTGGGTTTGGTACGATGGACGAGCTGTTTGAAGTGCTTACATTAATTCAGACTCGTACAATATCCAAGGTTCCGGTAGTTTTATTCGGAAAAGAATATTGGGAAGGTCTCTTTAATTGGATGAAAGACGTAATGCTCAATAAATTCCACAATATCAATGCTGAAGACCTCGATTTATTCCTGATTACGGATGATATTGAAGAAGCAGTTCATCATATAGTTGATTACTATGGTGATACTAAGGATAACGTTCTGAAGCCAAACTACGAACTGTAAATTTACCCGAGATCTGATGACCTTGTAATATTGTCTATTAGTACATATTCTATCTTGCTAATTACTGTTAAGATTGGAGGCTGAATTTTACAATTTACAATAATAGACACATTTGTCCAAAACGTTTTGGCATGAACACTGAAATATAGGCAATATTTACAGGTTTTTCGGAATCAAACCCCTTATAGAGAAAGTAGAGTAACTTGAGCCGGTAGTTTCCCGAAATGGACCGTATTATTCATTCATTTCTATGAACACATTCCTATCAAAAGGTAGATGAAAGTCCTTTTAGTAACCGCACTCTTTGGTCATTGAGTTTATCGAAATGCAGGGTGTGGGTAGGGAAGACTCGCTACCCTACAACTTTGTGTTAGAATTCCAAAGGAAATCATGCGACTTTGTCGCAACACTTTTGCACACAAAAGTGAAACACAAACTATAGGCGGAAGTGATAGTCTATAACCCTATGCTAAAGCATAGGGTTACTAAAATCACTAGCACATTGAAAGATCACTAAATTGGATTTTTATTGTTTTGGACAGGTGTGAATAACAGATAAATTTATAAATAAAATAATTTCTAACTTTCAGATATTTATTTTATATATAAGAAAATCACATTTTTACACATTGAGAACTTGATCTGTAAAGCTCAGTCCTTTTATTGTCTGTTTCACTGAAATACCATTTCGGTTTAGAATTCTTCTTAGCTATTTTCGCATCGAAAAAAAAGTAGAGAAATGAAGAAGGTATATTTAGGTGTCAACTTGATAAGTTTCATTATTTTCTGTGGACTTCAAGGTTCTGCGCAGGAGTTTGTTACCTTGAGTGAAGCACTGAACTATGCAATGGAGAACAATACAGTGATTAGACAGGCAGAGTTAGACATTGAAAACGCAAGACAACAAGTAAAAGAAAGCAAGTCAAGTGTTTACCCTCAGGTAAGCGTAATGAGTTCTTTAACTGGTAACCCTATCGTTCAACAATTTGTATTACCTGCAGAAAGCTTTGGAGGAGCGCCTGGAGAGTTTATGTCGATGAAGGTTGGACAGAACTGGGGTGCTATGTCACAGCTTTTGGTTCGCCAACAGGTCTATAACCAGCAGATATTCTCAGGATTGAAAGCTGCCAAATCCGGAGTTGAACTTTATCAATTGATACAGGAAGTTGCCATTGAAAATATCATTCAGATTGTTGCTGCCAATTTTTATCAAGTTCTGATTTCTGATAAGAAAATTGCAGTTATCGATGCAAATATCAATCAGCTGGAAACTATAGAGACTATGATGAAAGGACAACTCGATGTTGGCTTGGTAAGAGCTGTGGATGTCGATAGAATAAAAGTAAGTATCAATAGTCTGAAAACTCAAAGGCAAGCGCTATTAAATGCCATCACACAACAGACGAATATGCTTAAATATTATATGGGAATGCCCATTCAAGAAGAAATCTCTTTAGTGAATCCGATTGATAAAGATATTGTCATTCCTCCAGTAGTTGAAAAAACAGATGAAAGTATTTTGAAAAATCTATATGCTTATCAGGTTTTGGAAAAACAAGGAGAATTGTTTTCTATACAGAAAAAGATTCAAGAAGCTGAAGCATACCCCTCTCTATCTCTAGACGGTAGTTATACTTATAACTCTCAAAGTGACAACTTCAATCTTTATTCTAAAAAGGCCTTAAACTATGATATGAGCGGAGTTAATTTAACTCTTTCAATTCCGATATTTGATGGCTTTGCTAGGAGATCAAGACTTAATCAGACAGAAATTGCTGTGAGGAAACTACAGGAGGACAAGAGGGGAACTATAAATGAATTGACGATGAACATAGAGAATGCAAAGGCTCAAATGCATATAAGTTATGAAATAATTCAGGATCAGATAAGTAACGTTGAGCTGGCGGAAAAAGTGTTCAATAGTACACAGAATAACTATCAAAATGGCTTAAGCCCTTTAACTGATTTGCTGGATGCCGAAACAGGGTTACTAAGTGCAAAAAATGATTACCAAGAAGCAATTCTGAATTATAAAATTGCAGAAATAGAATATTTAAAATCCAAAGGGAATATCAAATCCTTGCTAAATGATTAATAAACAATAGTTTATTTAAAATAATAACGAAATGAAGAGAATAATTATAAGCATACTAATACTTACCGGTGCTTCTTTGTTGATAGCCTTTGTATTGTCTAATAACAAGAAATCTAATGAAGAAAAGGTTAGGCTAGTAGAAGAAAGTGTCGGTGACCCTGTTGTCCGTATAGCAAACGTATCAAAGGAATTAATGGATTTGTCTTTTACTTCAAATGGAAATCTGATGGCTAGTCGAGAAATCGATTTAAAAGCAGAAAACCCTGGAATAATCTCATCAATTCTCGTGAAAAAAGGAGATAAGGTGGTCAAAGGACAAATTATAGCCACTTTGGATGATAAATTCCTATCACTGAATTTACAGACAGCGCAAGACGCTTATCAAAAACTTTTAAAAGATAAAGAACGATATGAAAGTTCTTTTGAGACAGGAGGAATAACACAAGCACAATTGGATGATATCAGGCTCCATGTGAAAAACGCTGAAAATCAATTAAAAGAAATTCAGAGGAGGAATACAGATACACACATTAGAGCTCCTTTCTCTGGAATTATTAATGAAAAATATATTGAGATTGGAGATTATCTGAATCCAGGAACCCCTTTATTTGAAATAGTAGATGTATCCACCTTGAAACTCGGAGTGAAAGTGAATGAAAATCAGGTAACTAGCCTAGAAATTGGCGATACAGTAAATATTACTATCCCAGTTTTTCCTGATAAAAACTATTCTGGGGTAGTAAGTTTTATTTCTGTTAAAGCCGATGCATCATTGAATTTTCCTATCGAAATTAAATTAAATAATCTGTCTGATAATCTTATTAAAGCTGGAATGTATGCAACAGCAACTTTTGAATCCAAAGAAATACATAATTCCATTTTTATTTCACGTAAAGCATTTATTGGAAGTGTGAATAATAAAGAAGTCTATACACTTCATAATGAAAATATTGTGAGACTGACTAAGGTGACGCCTGGCGTTACAATCGGTGAGAAAGTTGAAATTTTAGAAGGCTTGAAAGAGGGTGATAATATAGTCATCTCTGGGCAAATTAATCTGAAAGATAATATAGTAGTAGAGGTCTTACAATAACACCTTTCTCATATAAAATATATAAACCGCAATAAAATGCAAATAGCTAATATATCGATAAAGCGACCACCATTGGCGATAGTAGTATTTATCGTCATGATAATGTTTGGCCTAATTAGTTTCTTTTCCCTGAACTATGAACTCTTGCCTAAGTTTCAGCCTGGTGTAGTCTCAATCACTACGATTTATCCCGGAGCTTCTCCGGGAGAAGTTGAAAACACAGTAACTAAAAAAATTGAAGATGCTGTTTCTACCATTGAAAACATAAAGCGTCTTGAGGCAACTTCTTTTGAAAGTATCTCTTCAGTAATCATCCTATTAGTTGATGGTGCAGACGCTGATAAAGCATTAAATGACGCTCAAAGAGAAATAAATGCAATAATTTCTGATTTACCTGATGATGCTTTAACTCCATCTTTACAGAAATTCTCCACTGATGATTTGCCGATAATGACGTTATCCGCTACTTCGGATCTGGACGAAGCAAGGTTCTATGATTTACTTGATAAGCAGATCCAACCTGCACTTTCTCAAGTGACCGGAGTTGCTCAGGTGAATTTATCCGGAGGCAGAGAAAGAGAAATTCAAGTGAATATAAATGTAGATAAATTGGAAGGGTATGGACTATCCATCTTGCAGGTTCAACAAGAAATCCTTGCTTCCAATCTAGATTTCCCAACAGGTAGTATCAAGTCAGATAATGAAGACATCCTTATTAGATTGGCAGGGAAATATGAATCTATTGATGAATTGAGGAATCTTGTTATTTCTACTTTACAAAATGGGACACAGATACGGGTAAAGGATATTGCAGAAGTACTTGACACACAAAAAGATTATGAGAAAATAGCTCGTATTGACCGAAAGGACGCATTAATTATGCAAGTTCTTAAGCAGACTGATGCCAACGCAGTCTCGGTAAGCAGGGATTTACAAAAAAGAATGGCGACTCTTGAAAAGGATTTTCACTCTTTCGGATTAAACCTTTCAGTTGCAGATGATACTACAGATTATACCTTACACTCAGCCAACGCCGTTTTGGTTGACCTTATTCTGGCAATTCTGCTTGTGGGGTTAATAATGTTATTATTTCTACATAGTATAAGGAATGCTATAATTGTTATGGTAGCTATTCCTTTATCTCTTATTTCAACATTTGCAGGAATGTATCTTCTTGGATTCACTCTTAACCTTATGTCTTTGGTAGCTCTTTCCCTGGTTGTTGGAATATTGGTGGATGATGCTATTGTTGTGATAGAAAACATATATCGCCATATGGAAATGGGGAAAAATGTAATCCGAGCTTCTATTGAGGGAACTAGAGAGATTGGTTTTACGGTCATTTCCATCACCTTAGTAATTGTGGTAGTATTCTTGCCTATCTCGTTGGCTAGTGGTATGGTTACCATGATCCTTAGAGAATTTGCACTGGTTGTTGTAATATCGGTAATTGTCAGCTTGCTGGTTTCATTTACTCTGGTACCTCTGTTAACGTCTCGATTTGGTCGGGTAGAGGAGATAAAAGGAAAGAATGTATTTGGCAAATTTATTTTATGGTTTGAAAGACAGATTGATGATTTCGCTAATTGGATTAATAAATTGCTTGCATGGACTCTTAAACATAAGATTTTAACGATTGGCCTGGTGACTCTTTTACTGTTTGGTTCTTTTGCGTTAATCGGATTTAACTATATCAGTTCGGAATTTATGCCAAGTGGCGATAGAGGTGAATTTTTAGTTCAAATTGAACTATCTAAAGATGCGCCAATAGAAGAAACGAATGCGGTAACCCGTATAGCTGAGGATTTCTTATTTAATAAAGAAGAAGTAGTTTCCTTAATTACAGTAGTGGGAGAATCAGCAGAAGGTGGATTTATGTCAATAAATCCATCAAACGAGGCACAAATCACGGTCAAATTGGTTGATAAAGAATTACGAAAAGAAGGCTCTGATATATATGCCGCAAATATAAAAAGAGAATTACAAAGATTACTGGTTGAAGCAAAGGTCAAAACTGTACCTATCAGTATGCTGGGAATGGCGGAGCGCGCTCCCGTGGAATTAATTGTGCTGGGAGATAATCTGGATAGCGTAATGCATTATTCTGAGCAAGCACTTGGATTGTTGGAGAACATTCGAGGTGTTTCTGAGGCTAAACTTTCTGTGGAAGCTGGAAACCCTGAGATATCGGTAAAAGTTGACCGGGATAAAATGGCTGCTTTGGGTTTAAATCTTTCAACTGTTGGCGCGACAATGCAAGTAGCATTTAACGGGAATACTGATGGGAAATATCGAGATGGTCAATATGAATATGATATAAATATTCGTTTTGATGAATTTAGTCGAGAGAATATTGAAGATATTAGAAATGTTCAGTTTATGAACAATATGGGACAGACTGTGAAGTTAAGTCAATTTGCCGAGGTTATGGAAAGCTCTGGACCTAGCCAGTATGAGCGTAGAGACAAGAGTCCAGCAATTAAAGTGCACTCTCAGGTTATTGGAAGAACTTCATCAGATGTTATTAATGAATGGGAAAAAGAACTGGTTTTATTGTCGAGCCCTGTTGGAGTAACTCATATATGGGGTGGTAATATGGAGCAACAATCTGATAGTTTTGATTCTCTTTTAGTTGCTTTATTGATCTCAATTTTTCTCGTATATTTCATTATGGTCGCTTTGTATAATAGTTTTGCCTATCCATTAGTAATTATGCTATCAATTCCACTGGCGATTATAGGGGCTTTATTAGCTTTGGCCTTAACTAATAATGCTTTAGGAATATTTACTATAATGGGTTTAATAATGTTAATTGGTCTAGTTGCGAAGAATGCAATTATCCTGGTTGACTTTATCAATCAATTAAAAGAAGAAGGGCATAATACGCACGATGCCTTATTTATGGCTACTAAAGTGCGGCTGAGACCTATTTTAATGACAACGATAGCTATGGTTATAGGAATGTTACCGATCGCTTTGGCCACAGGTCCTGGAGCAGAGATTAAAAACGGGCTGGCCTGGGTTGTTATCGGAGGATTATTAAGCTCGTTATTCCTTACTCTGATAGTTGTACCGGTTGTATATCAAATTATGGATACCATCTTGGATAAGCTGGGATTGAATAAGGAAGGACTGGATATTGATAAATTGGCTGTGGAGCCTTATAAAGAAGAAACCCAATTGGTTTTATCGGAAAATCATAAATAAAATAGATAGCTTAATGCAAGTTATTCTTTATAGTGAACTTCCTTATTAGATTTAAAGAAATACGAGTGAAAAAAGCATATAATAAAGCACTGATTAACCATAGCTTAAGGTTCTTTATCTATATTATATTAGCTTTGGGCCTTATATCGTTTTTGTTTGAAGATGAACTACGATTAATTCTCATCAAGATTCTATTTGGAATTTTACTCTTTGGTGTCGTGTTTATCATAAACACTGCCTTGCTGATTTATTACAATAAAACTAAGAGAAAGCCGACAGAAAAAATAGGCTGGAAGGTGTTTTTTACTGGGTGGCCATTGACAGCTCTTTTTGGCATTTGCTTCCACTTTGCGATATCTTATTTAAGAAGTATCGGCCTTGCTCTTCCTGCCCCAGAAAATGATGCCAGTGATGTTTTAAAGACAATACTGCGTATTCTGACTGGTAGTTTGTATCTATATTCCTTTGTTTTTCTAATACAGGATTTTATTCTGAATCAGCACCGGAAGACAAAAATGGAGCGCGAGTTATTCAGATTAGAAAACATAAATGCTAAAACGACGAATCAATTATTACAACAACAAATTCAACCACATTTCTTATTTAATGCCCTGAATGTCTTGAAATCTCTCATAAGAAAGCACCCGGATGATGCTGAAAAGTATTTGCTTAGGCTTTCAGGTTTTTTGCGGGTATCTGTCTCTGGTAATAAGTCTGGAATAGCGTCAGTTGCAGAGGAGTTGAAATTGTGTAATGATTACATGGAAATGCAGTTAATCCGATTTGGAGATGCTCTAATTTATGATATTTTAATTGATAAAGAAAATGAAATCATGCACCGCAATCTTCCTTTCTTTTCATTACAGCCCTTACTGGAAAATGCGATTAAACATAATACGCTTACTTTAGAGAAGCCTTTGAAAATATATATAGAATCTGCCAATGACTACATCATCGTAAGAAATAACCTACAGATGAAAAATACGATAGAATTTTCAACTGGAAATGGCTTGTCAAACTTACAGGAAAGATATAGATTATTATCAGGGGATAAAATTTCCATTACTCAAAATGATGAGGAATTTGAAGTGCGATTAAAACTGATATAAAATGAAAGTAGTAATTATAGAAGATGAGCGATTAACTGCAGAGGACTTATACGACACTTTGATGGAAATTGATTCTACGATGAATGTAACTGCTATTCTGGGTACAGTAAAAGAGGCAGTTCAATATTTTAAGTCCCATATGCACCCAGACTTAATCTTTAGTGATATCCAATTAGGAGACGGGCTGAGCTTTGATATATTTAATCAAGTGGATATTTCTTCTCCTATTATTTTCTGTACTGCCTATAATGAATATGCACTGAATGCTTTTAAAACTACTGGAATACATTATATCTTAAAACCCTTTGATCGGGAAGCCATTCGAGAGGCTCTGTTAAAGTATGAAAAATTACAATCAACGCTATTTAAAAACCCAGAATGGTTTAAAGATGTACAAGGCTACTTTATATCAGAAAATAAGCCAAACGTTTCTTCAATATTAGTCTATTTTAGAGATAAAATCATTCCTGTAAAAATAGATGATATCGCTTTATTTTATATTGAGAACGGGCTTACATTTATGCTATCTTATAGCAATGATAAATATGTAGTTGACGATAGGCTGAGTGAGCTCGAAAAGAAAGTTGGAATGAAGTTCTTTAGAGCAAATCGCCAGCATCTTGTGAATAAAAACGCAATTATTGGTATTAGTGAAAGACATTCACGGAAAGCTGAGGTAAACCTAAATGTTCAGTACGATGAAATGATCTTACTAAGTAAAGAAAAAATTATACAATTTTTAAAATGGTTGGAAAGTTAAATTGAAATAAGATTAAAGTTGTTAAATTAGTCAGTTGGACATTAAGGTTATTTTATTAAAAAATTACTAATATGAAATTAGAGCCAGTAAAATCTGTTTCCGGAATTTCAACTAAAGAGTTTTTAGTAAACTATTTTAAACCTAAGATTCCAATTATCATTAAAGATTTTGTTGATTCCGATAGTCCTGCTTTGAAAAAATGGGACTTTGACTTTTTCAGAGATATAGCCGGAGATCAAATTGTGCAGGTTTATGGAAGAGAGGAGGAAACAATATCTATGGCGGCCTCTAAACCGGTGACGCAAATGAAGTTTGGAGAATATCTGGATTTAATTGAACAAGGGAACAATCATTATAGATTATTTTTATTCAATATCCTTAAGGAGAAGCCTGAGTTAATGGATGATATACATTACCGCGATATCACTGACGGCAAAGTACTTAAATGGCTTCCTTTTATGTTCTTTGGCGGGGAAGGCTCAGCTACAAGAAATCACTTTGATATCGATATGTCTCATGTAATCAAAACACAATATTATGGCACGAAGAGGATTTGGCTATATCCTCCTTCTGCAACTCCTTTCTTTTATAAGCCACCATTGAATTTTCACAGCTTAGCAAATCCCCGAGAGAGTACGATTGATCAATATCCGGGCTTAGAATATCTTGAAGGGTATGAAGCTATTATCCATCCGGGTGACACTTTACTTATGCCTAGTGGATGGTGGCATTATGTCCAATATGAAACTGGGGGATTCTCTGTTTCTATAAGAGCATTGGGGAATTGGATGGACAGAATAAAAGGTATGCGTAATATCCTTATTTATAAAAATATTGATGATTTATTGAGAAAAACGTTTAAGGATAAATGGTTTAATTATAAAGTAGAAGTCGCACATAAACGTGCACAAGAGGCGATTAAGAAAATCTCTACTTATTAATTTTAAACATGACTTTATTAAGGTACAATAAGGACTTGCCTTTCATTAAATCTGACTGGAAAGGAAATAAACTGACCAAAGATGGTCTGTACACCAATCTCTATGGCGATAATCTTAAAAGTTTTAGAGAAGTCTGGCGCTGGAAAAGAAATCCGGGACCACTTGTAGAACTGAAGAAGGAGCAGAGGTCCCCATTGGACTGGCAAATGACAGAAAACATTTCTGATAAGAGCTATAACACGATTATCCCGATAGGTCATGCTTCTTTTATTGTCGATATAAATAGAAGGCGTTTATTAATTGATCCGGTTTTAAGCTCTTCGAGATTTTTAAGGCGTTATACTAAGCTCCCTTTTAAAGGACCTGAACTTGTCAATATAGATTATATACTCCTTTCTCATAACCATCGTGATCATCTTGATAAGAAAAGCGTAATCTACATTTGTGAAAACAACCCAAATGCAATTATTCTTACAGGACTTGGTATTGCGAGAACCATTAGAAGGTGGGGTGTGAAAAATATAATTCAGGAAGCAGGCTGGCATCAGCGGTATAATCTTACCGATGATATTGAAATAGATTACCTGCCTAGCCAGCACTGGTCCAGGCGTTGGTTACTCGATACTAATACAAGTCTGTGGGGTTCCTTTATGATACTCGATAAGCTAGCTAACAAGAATATCTATTTTGCCGGTGATAGTGGTTATGAAGCACATTTTCAAGAGATAGGAACAGATTACGATATTGAAATCGCAATGATAGGAGTAGGTGCTTATGAGCCCAGATGGTTTATGAAAGGCGATCATACCAGCCCATCTGAAGGTATTCAGGTATTTAAAGACTTAAAAGCAAAATATTGGATTCCGATGCACTATGGAACATTTGACGTAAGTGAAGAACCGATTTATTATCCTGAAAAGATTTTAAAGGAACAGTATCCTGAAGAACTCGATAGAATCAAATGGATGGATATCGGAGCCAGAATAGAAATTTAACAGTGCTGATATCATGATATTGACTAGATAGTCTACCTATTAATCTTTTTTAATAAAAAAATATGTACTTATTAAAAAAGTAATAGTATGTTTGTGAGTGTTCACTAACTTGCTTCGTCACTATTGTTGGAAAAGCAAAAATTTACTGGAAGACAAATTAATTAAACGTGTCGATGATTAGTCCTTTAAGCTTTGTTCATGAAAAAGCCATCTTAGGTGTAAATGTTGTAGTTGAGCCGTTCGCATATATAGATGAGGATGTGGAAATAGGAGATGGGTCTTGGATTGGTCCGCATTCATCTATTATGAAAGGTACATCACTGGGCATGAATTGTAAGGTGTTTCCTGGGGCAGTTATAGGCGCTATTCCGCAAGATTTGAAATTTAGAAATGAAGTTACAACTGTTGAGATAGGAGACAATGTTGTGATAAGAGAATGCTGCACCATAAATCGTGGGACAGAAGCATCAATGACTACTAAAATCGGGAAAAATACATTATTAATGGCCTACGTTCATATTGCGCATGATTGTATTGTGGGCGATAATTGTGTTTTAGCAAATAATGTAAATCTTGCAGGTCATGTTGAAATCGGAGATTACGCAATTTTAGGAGGACTTGTTGCGGTTCACCAGTTTGTCAGGATTGGTGCGCATGTAATGATAAGTGGAGGTGCTTTATTATCTAAGGATGTACCACCCTTTGTTAAGGCAGCTAGAAACCCACTTTCTTATGCAGGAGTCAATTCGATAGGGTTAAAACGCCGAGGTTATACTTCAGAACAGATAAATCATATCCAAGATATTTATCGCATTTTATTTGTAAAAAGGGATAACGTAAAGAAATCAGTTGAAGAAATTAAGTCGATAATTAGTGATTCCGAAGAAAAAGACACAATTATAAATTTCATCAGTCAATCTGATAGAGGACTTATGAAGGGGTTCAAAGGTTTAAATTAAGAGTTATTAGTATATTTATTTTTAAAAAAAAGTTGTTACAGCTTGGCTAAACTTGGGAGATTTTAATGCTCATTAGCACGGCAAGAAAGTCTCTGCTTTGCCTTGGCCTGCAGTGCTAAACCTAATTTTCTATAAAGACGATATATGCTCTTATGATTCCGATGTTTGCTTCCAAATCATAATCGATGAGGAGCCTTTGAGTAGCCCTCTTAGGAAAAACAACTTGGCGATCTTAATAGAATCAAATGGATGGAAATCGGCACTAGAATAGAAATTTAATCGTATTCATGTCATGATATTTAATGGCCAGAATACCTATTAATCTCTTTTAGGGAAAAAATTTGTACTTATTAAAAAAGTATCTGTATGTTTGTGAGTGAACACTAACTTGTTTTTATCGTTGTTATTGGAAATGCAAGAATTTACTGAAAGACAAATAGAGATAATGGAGGCAGCCTCCAATAGGATAGACCAACATGGAATCCAGAATTTAACTACCAAATCTTTGGCAGCTGATATCGGACTGTCTGAGCCAGCTTTATACCGTCATTTTAAAGGGAAGAATGAAATCTTGCTCAGCCTTCTTCAGTATTTTAAGATGGAAATGCAGAAAAGAATTGAGTCTGTCTCTTTTCCTGAAAATGAAATTGCCGGAGAACAGCTCAGAAAAATATTCGAATCACAGTTGAAAACCTTTGCTAATAAACCATCCATTGTAAGTGTCATCTTTGCTGAAAGTATCTTTCACTATGATGAATCCCTCAGCAATGAGGTCTCGGAAATTATGAACTTTATGCATGGAATAGTTAAAGCTAATATCGAGAATGGACAAAAGGAAGAATATTACAGCAAAATGTTAAATCCGGGAACCATTACTACTATTATTACCGGAGGGATGAGGATGGCAGTGATGAAATGGAAATTGTCAGGAAACAAATCTGATGTTGTCAAAGATGGAATGATCGTCTTAAATGGAATTTTGAAAATGATTGAGAAATAATTAAAAAAATTTGCCTAGCTATGTTAGTGAATGCTCACAAACTTATTTTTATCTTATTCCTGCTTACCTGGTGGAATACTCTTCAAGCTCAGGAAGTATGGACTTTAAAACAATGCCTGGATACGGCACAAGTGCATAATAAGTCATTGCAAATTGATAGAAACGCTATTGCCATCAGCGAGGAAAGACACAAGGAAGCAAGAGCGAATTTAATTCCAAAGCTTTCTGCAAGTGGAGAATACAAGTATTTCTTTGAATTGCCTACGCAATTGATGCCGATGAATGCGCTCAATCCACAAGTGCCTGAAGGACAATTCAGGGATGTACAGTTTGGTGTGCCACATAACGTCTCCGCAAATCTTCAGTTTGCTATGCCTCTGTACAATCCACAGATATACGGGGCAATAGAGAATACGAAAATTGCGGGAGATATAGCTGAATTGCAATATCAGAAAACTGAAGAGCAAGTCTTATATGATATCACAACACTTTATTACAATGCTCAGATATTAAGGAATCAATTGGATTTTATAGATGACAACCTGACTAACTCAAACCGACTGCTGGAGAATATGCAATTATTGCGAGAGCAGCTTTTAGCAAAGGGAACTGACGTGAAAAAGGTGGAATTACAAACTGAACAATTAAGCACAGTCAGAGAAAATGCATATAGTAAATACTTGCAGGTCTTACAGGCACTCAAAATGAACATGGGGATACCGCTTGACAGGAGTATTGAGGTTGTAAAGGAAATAATTCAGCAGGAAATAACAGAAAAGTATTCCGTGAATTCACTAGATCTGAAAATTGTAAGTACCCGGAATATTCTTCTCAACAATGAATTGAAGCTACTTAATCAATCTCGATATTTACCCGGTATAAACCTCATTGCTTCTTATGGGACCAGTGGTTTCGGCTACGATAAATCACCGGATAAATTTCTGGATTTTTACCCATTGGGCTTTGCCGGGATTCAACTCACATACCCGCTTTTTAATGGGACTGTAACACAGCGGAAAATCAGCCAGAAGAAGCTTGAAATCATTAACAATGAACTTCAGGCCCAATTAATCTCTGATAAAACAGATATGGAGATTGAAAATGCAATACGCCAGAGGAATATCGCTCAGATTACTATAGATAATACTGAAAATCAGATTGACCTCGCTATGGAAATATATGAAAATACGATTTTACAGCAGAAGCAAGGTACTGCAAACCTGACCGATATTTTACTTGCGGACAACGCATTAAGGGAAGCACAGCAAAATTACCTAAATGCCATTATCGACTTCCTGAAGGCTGATTTAGAGGTAAAAAGGTTGACCGGAACAATTAAGAATTAAACAGTGGATAATTGATATTAACACTAAAGAAATAAATTGATAAGGAATGAAAAAGATTCTCTGGATAATAATTGGATTAGCATTAGTCGGCTTGGTAATTTTTAAGTTAGCTAGTAATAAGAAAACTACGGAAAGTGTAATATATCAGTATGATAAAGAAAAGCCGATTGCCGTAGACGTTGATACTATTCGTCTTCAGAATATTGATGATCTTACTTCTTTTACAGGCACATTTGAGCCGTACAGGGAAGTTAAGCTAAGTGCAGAAACTCAAGGTAGAGTCAATGCCGTATACGTAGATGTCGGTAGTAATGTGAGGCAAGGTCAGACTATCATTCAACTGGATAATTCACTGCTGAAATTGCAATTACAAGCTGTTGAAGTACAGATTGAAGGCTTGCAGGATGATGTTAATCGTTATACGGTATTGACAGAAGCAGATGCGATTCAGGGAGTCCAATTGGAGAAGACAAAACTCGGTCTGAAATCTGCTTATGTGCAGAAAACCACCTTAGAGGAACAAATCAGCAAAACAACTATAAAAGCTCCGTTTAATGGGATTGTGACTGCGAAATTAACTGAAGTAGGTGCTTTTGCCGGCCCTGGTGTCCCTCTACTACAGATTACCGACTTGAGTACTCTAAAATTCACGACCAATGTCCCTGAAATGGATCTAAAGCAGTTTCAGAGTGGTCAGGAATTCCTAATCACAGCAGATGCACTTTCCGATATTTCTTTGGATGGCAAGTTATTAATGATAGGAAGCAAGGCTAATATGGGGAACAGTTTTCCTGTACAATTTCAAGTGAATAATACAGCACAATTGGATGTGAGGGCAGGAATGTTTGGCAGTGTGGAGTTGACTCCGACTATAATTGAACAAGCCGTCCTTATTCCGTCATCAGCTATTATGGTCAGTGATAATAAGGAACAAGTATATATCCTGAAAAACGGAAAAGCAATTCTGCAAAATATTTCAACATCCGGCAATGTAAAAGATAAGGCAATTGTAAGCAGTGGATTAGAAGTAGGGGATATCATAGTCATTGCTGGGTTTATCAATTTATTTGAAGAAGCGAATGTTTCAATTAAGAATTAGTAGTAACTATGAATATTACCGAAATATCAATTAGACGGCCATCGCTGATTATTGTACTTTTCAGCATATTTGCTCTCTTGGGAGTTATAGGATTTCAAAATCTGAGCTATGAATTAATGCCTGATTTTAATCAGCCTGTAGTGGTAATCCGGACGGTTTATCCGGGAGCAGACCCAAATGAAGTAGAATCGTCTGTTTCCAGAAAAATTGAAGATGCACTCTCCAATCTGGAAGGAGTCGATTATCTGGTTACTAAATCATTACCCAACGCATCAGTTATTATTGCCAATCTCAATTACGGTATTGATCTCGACATTGCAATGCAGGATGCGCAGAGATATATTGAAAATATCCGTAAGGATTTACCGACGGATATTCTGGATCCTGAGATGAGTAAGGTTTCCCCAAATGACTTGCCCATCATGTCCGTAAGCGCGACGAGTGATCTCAAGCCGACGGAGTTTTATCAGAGGATGATAGATGATTTCCTGCCACAAATTCAGCAGATAAAAGGGGTAGCGGAAATTACAATATTGGGAGGTGAAGAACGAGAAATCCAGGTTAAGGTGGATAAAGAGAAGTTGAAATTGTACAAGATCTCTTTACTCCAAGTAGTGGAAGCAATTAATCGTTCAGGTATAGATTTGCCGGCAGGTAAGATAAAGACCGAGGTAGAAAGCAACTCTCTCCGCTTAGTGAGTAAATACACGGACGTTACTGACATTCAGGCAGTACAGGTTGCGATGCCTTTCCCGGGAAGTCCTGTTTATGTTAAGGATGTAGCTGAAGTTGTAGAAGGAGTGAAGGAAATTACATCTTATAGTCGCTTTAATGGAAAGGCGGGAATAGGCTTGATGATTAAGAAACAAGGTGATGCCAATGCCGTGGACGTTTCCACGCTGGTAAGAGAAAAATTTCAATTTATCGAAGAAATTAATCAAGCTTCCAATGTGAAATTTGTTGTAACAGATGATAGTACCGATAATACTATTGCAGCTGTTAATTCTGTGGTAATTGATTTGCTCTTGGCGGTTTTTCTAGTTTCATTTGTAATGCTTTTATTCCTTAGAAGTTATAGAAATGCTTTCATAGTTGCTATAGCTATTCCTACTTCTTTGGTAACTGCATTTGGGACGATGTGGATACTGGGTTATACGCTTAATTTGATGACTTTGCTCGCAATGTCGCTGGTAATTGGTGTTCTGGTGGATGATGCGACTGTTGTACTGGAGAATATTCAGCGCCATCTGGATATGGGTAAGGAAAAGCGTGTAGCTGCTATGGATGGGCGTATGGAAATCGGTTATTCTGCCGTTTCAATTACCTTGGTTGACGTGGTCGTTTTTGTGCCGATATTATTTTTACAAGTCTTTGTGGCAGATATGCTTAAACAATTTGCCGTAGTAGTTATGGTTACGGTTTTGACGAGTTTATTAGTCGGGTTTACATTAACTCCCTGGCTGGCCTCACGGATTGGCCGCAAAGATGATTTGCAACCATCCAATTTTTTCAACCGTTTCCTTCTTTGGTTTGAAAGACAGCTGGATAGTTTCATAAACTGGTATGAAGGGATATTGGAGTGGGTTTTAAGACATAAAATTGTCTTTACAGGTGTAGTCTTACTGCTATTTGCCGGAACTGCTGTGATGATGCAGCAGGGGATTATCGGAAAGGAATTAATTGCTACAGGAGATCAGGGTAAGTTCCGTCTGGCAATGGAATATGACAAGAATATATCTATTGAACAGAATAACCTCACTTCCGAAGAAATTGAGCAATATATCTTACAGCAAGATGCAGTGGAATCGGTGTTTAGTAATGTGGGCGGTCCTAGTACAGGTATGGGAAGCCTAGGGGTGGGTTCAGAATATAAGACGGAATTGACCGTACAATTAAAGCCCAAAAAGGAAATTAATCATATTGGTACTGAGACCTTTATGCGTAACTTAAGAGAAGAACTGCAGGAAATGCATCCCGGAGTTAACTTCTCGATAGTTGCTCTAGGCTTAGTACCTCGTACTGCTCCTATAGAAATCACCTTAAGTGGTGTTGATTTAGACCAGGTTATGCAAGCCGGAAACGACTTAAAAGATGTTGTTGAAAATATTCCCGGAGTAGATAATGCCCGTCTTTCTGTTGAGACAGGGAGTCCGGAATTAAAAATTATTCCCGATAGTGATAAGATGCAGCGTTTGGGGCTTAATACGGCATATCTGGGAATGAACCTGAGAACTGCATTTGCAGGGAATGATGATGCGACCTTGACCGAAGATGGAACGGAATATCCGGTGCGTATTTGGTTGGATGATTTTGATCGTCAAAATATAGATGATATTAAGCAACTTTCTATCATTAACCCTATGGCTGTGCCTGTTGAGCTTTCGCAAATTGCGCGTATTGAAAAAGATAATTCACCGTCACTTTTAGAAAGATATGACCGCCAGCCCTCTGTGACCCTTACTGCTGATGCGCTTGGCCGCCCATCCGGGACAGTTGCGGATGATGTCGTTGCCTACGTAAAAGAGAATCCTTTGCCGGAAGGCATTCAAATGGCGTGGGGGAGTGATGTGAGGAGACAAGAAGATAGTTTCGGAGCACTGGGTTCAGTTTTGCTCATCTCCTTTATCTTAATCTATCTGATTATGGTAGCTCTGTATGATAGTTATGTGTATCCTTTTGTCGCTTTGTTTGCTATTCCGGTAGCTGCTATCGGAGCATTTCTAGCATTGAATTTGTCATTGAGTCACCTGAGCTTATTTGCATTACTAGGTCTTATTATGCTGATGGGACTAGTAACCAAGAACTCAATCTTGATTGTGGATTTTACCAATCAAATGAAGGCTGAAGGAATGCATTATAAAGAAGCAATTGTAAAAGCGAGTAAGGGGAGGATGCGTCCAATACTGATGACTACATTATCCATGGCTATAGGGATGTTACCTATTGCACTGGGAACAGGTACTTCTGCCGAATGGAAAAATGGATTGGCATGGGTAATAATCGGTGGATTGCTTTCATCACTTGCCTTGACGATTTTCCTGGTACCGATGGTCTATGATATTGTTGATACTCTGAAAGAGAAATTCACTAGAAAGAATATAGAATCAACCGAGTAAGCAATTTGTATGGGTTGAATTGTATAGTGCTTATCCTGGGAATAATTATTTTACCTATCAGCATTATCCATGGATATCTGAGAGTTTTATTTGGTTTCCCAAATGTGAGATTTAGTAAGAAATAGATAGTGCATCCGAGGAAATCTAATCCGGCTTGAGTTTTTATAATTTAATTTCAAAGTAACAAATATCCGCATCATGATAGTGCTCGGGTAGGCTTGAGGCGCCTTTTAATTTTTTGATACCTAAAAACTCAAATCCGCAACTTTGGTAATGTTGAATAAGTTTTAGATTTTCTCCGCCCGTGTCCATTCGGATGAATTTCTTGTCTTTTGCAAAATCCTTCGCCCAATCGACAATTATTTTTACATAATTATTTCCCCGGAATTCCGGATTGGTAGCGATTCTGTGAATATAGATAGAAGAAATGCCATCGTCATCTTCCCATATTTCGGGATCACTGTATGCTATTGCCCATATACAGGCGATTTGACCATCAACCAATATCTTAAATTGCCTGTTTTCTTTAACTTCATTGTTTATTAATTCTTCACTAAAAACCGGCCATTGGTTTTCGGGGAATTTTTGTTTCTGAAATTCGGTGGCT
>CAYRFF010000002.1:0-126423 GCA_964423575.1 uncultured Saprospiraceae bacterium
TGAGGCAAGGATCATCGAAATCTATATTTCCACTACCATCATCCAGGCCGACAATGCGGGAGATATAATAAACCTGATCATACTGCATTCCCGGTAGGAAACAGAAAGTCGAATCGCTTTGTACCGCAAGGACATTCTGTAAGCTGTTTCCGCTTGCCTGATGAAGAGCATAACCGACAATATCGCCGGGTTTTAGTATGGGTTCATCCAGGACAACTGCGCTAAAACAATCTGCACTATCACAAGTCTGAAGTGTATCGGATGCCATTGTTCCTGCATCGGAAAGGCAATCGCATTCTCTGGTCAAGGCAAGTGAAAGAGGAGCGCATCCGATAGAATCGGTCAGCACCAAGAAAACCGTGTCTCCTGAAACGGTAGAAGCAGAAGTGTAAATCGTAGAATCTATGCTTCCTCCTCCCTGGAGAATAGTGTAGGGTGGAACTCCACCTATAATTTCGACTGTAGCGACAAAATCCTGACTTTGCAGGCATTCATAGTTGATGTGCACCACAGAAAGCGTATCGACAAAGGTCAGAGTAACAGTATCGCTGACAGGACAGAGAGCCGGACTTGCTGTAAAGACAAAAGAATACATACCGATCTGCGGTACGCTTATGCTTGTTTCCTGCTGTGTAGAATCAGCGAAACTTGCTATTGCCGGTCCGGAGGACTGCGTCCAGAAACCGGGAGAACCAAGTGCGCGTAAATCCGCCTCCAGTCCACAAAGGATAGTATCGTTTCCGGCAGAAAGAAGTGGAGCATCTATGACATACAGCGTATGACAAGCAGAACTTTGCCCACAGTCATTGATCGTAGTAACACAGATATCGTAAGAACCCGGAATAGAGGAAGAAAACTGCACAGCAGTACTATCGCTGCCTTGCAGGATATGCACTTCCGGTGGAGCTGTCCACTGATAAGAAAGAGTATGTTCTGCAGGAGGGATTTCCCACCAGATAGCGCTTTCGCTACAGATAGTATCCGGTACAGCAGAGAGATCAGCCTCGGCCGGGAGAAACTCTGCTGCATCGATAATAAGATCATCGGAAGTAAAGCTACAGACTGCCCCGGCATAAGAGAAGGTAACCACGACATAATAGCTTCCTGCGTTCTCTAGTACAACAGGATTGCCGGTATCGATGAGAAGCCCGGAAGAGGAATACCATTCATAAGCAAGTGTACCACCGCTTAAAGGATAGGTCTGTACATTAACTGCAGCAAAGTAACCGTTGGAACCAAAACAATCAACAGGCTCAAAGGCAATCGTTGCATCCAGATAACTGATATGGAGTGTACCTAAGGTATCGCATCCTCCATAGCTGCTCGGCAGAGAGAACGGATGATCTCCGTTTCCGTAATAAGTCTCACCGAGATAAATGACGGGCTCAGCAAAACAGACAAAAGTATCGATGAGCACCTCCGGTGGTATGGGCTCTACGGTCAGTTGCAGAACGGCATCATAAATGCAGCCCTCTGTAGTGGTCTGCTCTATGCGGTGCTCTCCGCCTGCATTAATATTTTGTCCCATAAAGAAATAGGGTAAATCAGTCGTACAGATAGTATCGGTAAACATCTGATCGGGGAAGTCAGCGACGGTGATGGTCGTACAGACCATGTCTGCGGTATCACATAAATTAAAAGCTTCTATGCAGACCTCATACATGCCGGGTGGTACATTCCAGTCGGTGAGAAAGGGCTGGGAATTGTATTCACCCATAAAAACATTATCGATATAGAGATTGTAGCTCGGATTCTCAATATCTGTGGGTAGAAGAGAGAAAGGAACATCGGTTGCACCTCGGCATATAGAATCCGGAGTAGAAAACATACTTGCTTCAGGGACAAGCGCATCGGGGACCTGTGCGGAAACTTGACCACCGCCATAATGGACGAAAATATCGATATTGCAGTAATCATCGCGACTTACTGTAAGATAGATTACATATCGATTACCCATTATTGTTGGAAAAGCTATAAAAAGTGTATCTCCTTCAATAGTAGGTTCACAATCAATCCAGACAGGTTCTAGTCCTAGACATAATCCATTGTCTTGATCAATTCCAGTAACATCCCAGACTCCAGCCAATATTCCAATAGGGTGGTTTTGACCGGTATAGTAATAATCACAATCTCTAGCGACAAATTTTATTGCTACAGAGTCCTCAGCTGCAATAAAAGAAGTATAAACCGGTAGAAATTGGTAATAAGGAGGGCCTAAGCAATATCTTTCGAAATCTGATTGATCCCCACTTGGAATTATGCCCTCAGTGCTTACGCATGTACTGTCCAAAGAATTGAGAGAGCACAATATTGGGATACCACCAAAAAGTTCACATTCTAATTTGTTATGCATATAAAGGAAATACCATAACTCATCATCGAAACATTGACCATACCCCAGCTTACTGATAGCCAAAAATAAGAGGAAAGCATAGAACCATTTCATTCGTATAGAATTTAACCGTTGGTATTAAAAACAACAATATACATCTGCCTCAATGATCACCTTACATTTACCATTGAAGCAGAAATCACCGGCAAAGCTTACAGAGAAGATGATTATCCGGCACATTTCAGGGATTGTAGGGTTAGGGCATAAGGCTGGCGGACAGCCGTTTGTTTCCTGATAAACCCTATGTTTTAAGTCAGCAACGATATTTGGGTAATTCAATAATAAATCAGAAACTGCAAAACAAGTAGATGAAGTTGGAATAGAATAACTACCAATTAACGTACAATTTGCAGCGACATCGGCTTCATCGACTCCCTGATTCAGTCTGCATTGTAAGAGTTCTGCAACAAAGTTACATTCGCCGTATATATCAATAGCTGGTGGTGGCCATGTAGCTTCTAATGCGTTGCATTCTGCTTCAGTTGACCGCGAGGTGGCTGCGGAATCCACTGCCGTATCGGGATGGAATTCCATTTGCGTACAAGCCGTTAAAAAAAGGAAAAACAGAAAGACGGAGGCAAGGGTAAATATTGTAGGTCTCATCGCTTAAAAAGTTTTAGTAAGTTAACGATAGGACAATATAAGCATTTTTAATGGGAGATGCATGGGAATTTACGTTTAAAGGAGTAAAGTCGCCCTTCGAGCACTCCTCACTCGTTCGTCGCCCTCAGGGACCAGTTCGTTGCTCTCAGGGAGCGACTTTGAGACTTTGAAATGTGATGTTTTCAAAACACCTTTATCTGATGTCCTAGTGATTTGTGGCTTTAAATAGGAAATGTCTTGTAAAACCAATACTTTTATCCTTAGAATTGACATCAGCATTTGGCTGGTTTTTCATTGGGTGAATTATTCTTACAAGAACATATCCCTAAAATGGTACTACTAAAAAATATTTAACCTCTATCTATAAAATCAGTGAACAATGAATTTACCAGTCTTTAGCAGCTGATTTTCAGATTCTATGCGATAAAAATATAATCCATCCGGGTACTCACTCATATTGATACTGCTGATATTCTGCTTGTCATTAATTAACTGCCCCATAGGACTATAGACTTTTACTTTATAGTTTAATTCTCCGGGGACATCAATTGTGAGGAAGTCTCTGACCGGATTAGGGTACACTTTTACATGACTTTCCTGTGTATATTCCTGAGCAGTGACTTGACAATCTTCTAGTTTGCTGTCACCTGTTATATTCCAGAGGTATTTTTTAACTAATTCATTTCTGGCTTCTTCTGCTTTGCAGTATTCGCGGCCTTCCGCACTGAAATTTCTAACGAACCTTATCTCAAGCTTATGCCATCCTATCAACGTAGAATCGTAATTGTCTGAATCCATTCCGCAACTATCCAACATTCCGAATGCGCTTAAATTTGACATAATTTCCCAGTTTCCTAAACTCTGATTAAAGGATAAAGCATTTGAAAATATAAAACTCATTGAACGCACTTTACTCACATCCCAGTTTTTTAAGTCTTGGTTGAAGTTTTCAGCATACTCAAACATCTTATTCATGATTATAACATTGGCAACGTCCCATTCACTTACATCTCGGTTAAAAAGTGTAGCATAAGCAAACATGCCTTCCATTGATTCTACATTACTGACATCCCAATTGCTTATATCACGATTAAATGTAGCTGCATAAGAAAACATATATCTCATATCATTTACATTACTGACATCCCAGTCACTGATATCGCCATTGAAAGTACTTGCATGTGAAAATAATTCATACGTAGAGCTGACTTTAGGCATTACCCAATTGTTGAGATCTTGATTGAAGGATTCCGCATGAGCAAACATGCCTTTTATGTTTTCCACATTGGACATATTCCAGTTGTTTAAACTCCGGTTAAAGTGCTTAGCCTCTCTGAACATATCTTCCATGTTGACGGCATTGGAAACATCCCACTTTCCTATATCTCTATTAAATGAAAACGCTTCTCTAAACATACCACTCATATCAGTAACATTAGAAACGTCCCAATCATTTATCTTACCATCAAACATGGAGGCCCTATAAAACATATAATTCATGTCTTCTACATTGGACACATTCCAGTCATTCAAATCTTGATTGAAACCACCCGCCATAAAAAACATATTGACCATATTAGTAACCTTGGAAACATCCCAGTTATTGATGTCTTGATTAAAAGAGAGTGCAGCCTGGAACATATTTTCCATAGTTTCTACATTACTGACATCCCAATCACTGATATTTCCATTAAAGGAAATTGCACCTTTGAACATATGACTCATGTCTGTTACCTTAGAAACATCCCACTTGTTTAAATCTTGATTAAAAGATTCTGTGCCTACCGCAGTTAATGGACTTCCGCTGTAGCCAAACATCCCTTTCATACTTGTTACATTAGAAACATCCCAGTTACCAATATTTTCATTGAAAGATTTGGTGCCAGCAAACATCCCCGACATATCTGTCACATTAGAAACGTCCCAGTTATTGAGCTCTCCATCAAATGAACTAGCTCCATAAAACATACTCGACATGTTCGTTACATTGGAAACATCCCAGCTGCTTATATCCCCATTGAAAATAGCAGCAGCTGCAAACATCTCACTCATATTCGTCACATTTGATACGTCCCAGTTGTTTAGATTGCCATCAAATGACGTTGCACCGGCAAACATCCCACTCAAATCCGGCACCTTACTGAGGTCGGGTGCATCTGTTGCATTGTATTCCAGATTTTCGCATCCTTCAAATGCATTATGAAAAGTTTCCCATTCTATATCTCCCCATTGCTCAATTGAAATTAATTTTTCTTTATCGCCTTCATTATTGAAAAATATAGCCGGGAAATTTCCGTGTATCGCAATTTGATAAGTTCCTTTCTCAGCAAAGTCAAGCGTGATATCACCACTGACTCCGAGTGTATCATATATCCCATCATTATCCCAGTCGATATCGTAGTTGTAAACATAATCGGGATTAGTCGGAATATGAATTGATGTTGAATCTGAAATTCCCGGATTGTCAGTTTTCCAGGTAGTAATAAAAGCTTCTTGAGCATTGATAAATGCGGAAGAAAAGAAGAGTATTGCAGTTAATAGAAGTGAAGGATTTCTCATGTTATAATAGTTTAATTTCACTTTGCATTTCTTATAAAACGAGAAGATGGATAAGAGCGCTGCTTACAACCACCGTAGAACTAATTCATGAATTAGTTCTACTACTAGAGGCCCGTCAGGGCTGATACATATTATTATGTTTATGCCATACGTCTTAAAACAAAGAAACCTCGAGAAGACCATACCTCCCGAGGTTTATTTCACAATTGTTTAATGTGATATTTAGAATCGTTCAACAACTCCTGCAATTCCCTGACCACCACCGATACAAGCAGTAACGATGCCGTATTTCTTGTTTCGTTTATCAAGTTCATGCAGAATCTGTGCAGTGAGTTTCGCTCCTGTGCAGCCTAGAGGATGACCAAGAGCAATTGCACCACCGTTTACATTCACTATATCCGGATCTAGCCCGGTTTCACGGATAACTGCAACAGCCTGAGCAGCAAATGCCTCATTCAATTCAATGAGATCAATATCATTTAATGTTAAGCCTGCTTGTTTCAATGCCTTAGGTATTGCAAAGCGTGGTCCAATACCCATATACAATGGATCAACACCGGCTACAGTGCAGGAAACCAGGCGACCGATAGGCTCCAGATTCAATTCTTTTACCATCCTTTCACTCATTACCAGTGAAAAAGCAGCACCGTCAGAAGTCTGCGATGAGTTTCCGGCAGTTACTGTACCACCTAGTGCAAATGCCGGACGGAGCTTGCTGAGAACTTCCATATTGGTTCCGGCTCGAATTCCCTCATCCTTATTCATGATGAATTTCTCTTCCTTATGCTGATTGTTTTCTACCCAGACGCGCTCTACTTCGATAGGGACGATTTCATCGTCAAATCTACCGCTCGTCTGCGCTGCGTGAGCAAGTTTATGTGACCTTACGGAAAACTCGTCCTGATCTTCACGAGTTACATTATATTTCTTGGAAACAGCTTCTGCCGTCAATCCCATGCCGATGACATAATCAGGCGTGTCCCTTGCTACATGATAATTAGGAGCTAGTTTATATCCGGTCATCGGAATCATACTCATGTTTTCTGCACCTCCTGCAATAAAGACTTCACCCATTCCGGCTTTGATTTTTGCAGTAGCAATAGCGATTGTTTCCAGTCCTGATCCGCAATAGCGGTTTACAGTGACACCCGGAATATCTTTTCCAAATGCACCTAATGCAATTCTTCTCCCAATTTGGAGGCCTTGTTCTCCCTCGGGATTGGCGCAACCAACGATTACATCATCGATAAGCTTGGGATCGAGCTGAGGAACTTCATTCATGATATGGTTAATAACATCTACTGCCAGATCATCCGCCCTCGTATCTTTGAAACTCCCTCTGCCTGCCTTTCCTACGGCTGTTCTATTTGCTTTTACTATATAAGCGTCCATATTATTTTCTCTTTATTAGTTTCTTAATGGTTTACCTGTTTCCAGCATGTGCTGAATTCTCTCCAATGTTTTCTGCTCTCCACATAAACTGAGGAAGGCCTCTCTTTCAAGATCCAGTAAATATTGTTCTGAAACTTGTTGCTCACCTGTAAGGTCTCCTCCACACATTACCCAGGCAATTTTACGTGCAATTTTTACATCGTGCTCAGAGGCATAACCTGCTCTGTGCAGAGAATTGGCTGCAACGTATAGATTTCCTAATCCTGACCTTCCCGTTACTGTGACATCTTCGCGCATACTTGGCATGATATAATCTTCTGCCAGTTCTAGCACACGCTTCTTGGCTTCTGAAATATTTCTGGATTTATTCATCACGATTCTGTCCTTTGAATTCAGGTAGTTCAGGTCAAATGCCTTTAAAGCAGAATCGGCAACAGTAGCCTGTGCAATTGTAGCAAAGTTCTTCTGCAGTGTAGGCAATTTTAAACTGTCATCAGTGAAAGCATCAGATGTCCTTACGGCAAATTCCTTAGTTCCACCGCCACCTGGTAATAACCCCACTCCGAATTCTACCAGGCCGATGTAGGACTCTGCAGAAGCAATTACGGAGTCTGCGTGCATGGAAATTTCACAACCTCCACCGAAGACATATCCTTGTGTAGCTACTACAACCGGGATGCGGCTGTAACGGCAGCGCATAGTCGTCTGCTGGAATAGATTAACAGCCATACTCAGTTCATCCCATTCCTGCTGGAATGCCATCATGCCGATAAGCATAAGATTGGCACCTACGGTGAAATTGGTAGATTCGTTGCCGATAACCAATCCCTTCCATCCTTCTTCTTCCGCAAGATCAATGGCATCGTTAATACCTCGTAAGATACCTTCTCCGATTGCATTTGCCTTAGAGCGGAATTCAAGACAAAGAACTCCATCTCCGATATCGTGAAGAATTACCTCGTCATTTTCATAAACAGGTGCATTTTCTCTGAATGCATCTAAGAAAATGATATCATCTGCTCCCGGTATTCCTTCGTATTGACCACTTTCCGGATTATACGATTTTCTTACGCCATCTTCATAGACAAAGAAATTATTATTACCTGCAGAAAGCATTTTCGTTACCCAGTCAGCTACTTCGTAACCTTCTGCTTCCGCTGCCTTTATTCCATTCTCCACACCGATTATATCCCAGTATTCAAATGGTCCGAAATCCCATCCGAATCCTGCTTTTACAGCCTGATCAATGGAGTGGGGCGCTGCTGCAATTTCCGGAATTCGATTGGATACATAAGCAAAGAGTGCATTCAATGAACGGCGGATTAATTCTCCACCTTTATCCTCAGCTTTATATACAGCAGCTATCCTTCTGCGCTTATCATCAATCTGCTTGCTGAGTTCCAGTGATTGAAGAGATTGTTTTTCTTGCGGCTCGTATTCCTTGGTCTCATAATTGAGTTCAAGAATAACTGATCTTCCCCTTTCATCTTTTTCCTTCAATTTCTTAAAGAAACCCTGACCAGACTTATCGCCATAGCTCTTGTTCTCTATAAGATGTGTAAGATAAGCTGGTACTTTTAGCGCCTGAATCTGCTTGTCATCCGGGCAGTTCTGCCTGACACCTTCGATAACTTTCATCGCTGTGTCAAGTCCTACCAGGTCTCCTAGACGGAAAGTGCCACTCTTAGGTCTTGCCAGTGCAGGTCCGGTAAGTTTGTCCACTGTATTTGGGCGTAAGCCTAACTCCTCTGCCAGTGTGTATATATGTCCCATCGTGTATACGCCGACGCGATTGGCAATGAAAGCAGGAGTGTCCCGTGCAAGTACAGTTTTTTTGCCGAGAATACGATCTCCAAATTTCATAAACACATCTACTATTGCAGGATCGGTATCTTCTGTAGGGATAATTTCCAGTAATTCGAGATATCTCGGTGGGTTGAAAAAGTGTGTTCCCAGGAAATGCTTTTTAAAATCGTCACTGCGACCTTCAGCCATCAAATGAATAGGAATTCCGGAAGTGTTGGAAGTTATATAGGTTCCCGGCTTGCGGTATTTTTCTACTTGCTCGTAGACTTGTTTTTTGATATCCAGTCTCTCGACGACGACTTCAATAATCCAATCGTAGTCTTTGATTTTGTGCATATCATCGGTAAAGTTTCCGATTTTAATCTTTTGCGCAAGCGAATTTTTAAAAAATGGGGCGGGTTTATGTTTTATTGCATTCTTTAACGATGTCTGTGCAAATTGATTCCTTTCAGCGGGTGAGGCATCTTCCTTGATATCCGGAGGGAGGATGTCCAGCATAAGTACATCCAGACCTGCGTTAACCAGGTGTGCTGCTATTCCGCTACCCATGATTCCGGAACCCAGCACGGCAACTTTCTTAATTTTATTCATAGTTTATATATAGTTTTTCTCGTTTGAAAAAATCTTAAGCTTAACAAATTAATAATTTTATTAATATGAGTAAAAAATGTACTATATTTGACCTTTAATACATTTAATATATAATAATAAACACTATATTAATCGTTAGTGTCTAGAATTGAAGCACAAATACCATAAAAAACATCAAATATTTAATTTATGAGCATTAATCCTTCTTATTTGTTTTTATTTCAAGAGACCACTGTGGAAGAAACAGAAATAGTCAGACAAAGTTTTCTGGATATCATTATTCAGACCGGGCCGGTAGGTATGGCGATTATAGCCTTCATTATGATCCTTAACGTGTACTCTATTTATATTTTTATCGAGCGATACCTGAGTATTAAGAGAGCGGGTAAAGTCGATGATAATTTTATGCAGAACATACGCGTGAACGTCCAGAACGGCAATATTAATGCTGCTAAAGCATTGTGCCAAACAACGGATTCACCTATGGCAAGGATGGTAGAGAAAGGTCTACAAAGAATAGGGAAACCATTGCGCGACATTAATGTAGCTATTGAAAACGTAGGGAATCTGGAGGTGTTTAAGCTCGAAAAAAACTTATCTGCTCTCGCATCGATAGCAGGCTCAGCACCGATGCTCGGTTTTTTCGGTACAGTAACCGGGATGATTGTAGCTTTCTACAATATGGCAAAGGAACAGGTAGTAAGCCCTGAAATATTGGCCGGAGGTATTTATCAGGCATTATTGACAACGGCATTTGGACTGTTTGCTGGAATTATCGCCTTTATCGGTTATAACTATCTCGTGGGTAGAGTAGATAAGGTGATTTTCAATATGGAGCGTACTGCAACTGAGTTTATGGACTTATTGCAAGAACCTACGGAATAATAAATATCTCGGTTAAAGGGAAAAGAGGATAAGATATTATGAGTTTAAAAAAGCGAAATAAGGTGAATGCAGAATTTAATATGTCGTCGCTGACGGATATTATTTTTCTGTTATTGATCTTTTTTATGTTGACCTCCTCTCTGGTAAAAGTTGATGTAGATTTGCCTGAGGCTGAAGCGAGGACCATTACTACTTCCTCGGCTACAGTTACGATTAACGAACAGGGTAATTATTCCCTGAATGGGAGAGAAATGTCGATTCAGGACTTGAGAAGTGAAATTCGAAGAATTGTAGCCGAAGAAAAGGAGAAGAATGAAAAGGATGTGCCTACAATTACTATTGCAGCTGAAAAGAATCAGCCATGGGATAAGGTTACAGAGGTAATGCGTATTGCAAACGAATTGAAGATTAAGGCCATCATTGCAACAAAACCAGGTAAAAAACAATAAGCGATATGGCAATAAATAAAAGAAGTAAGGTCAAGGCTGAGTTTAATATGGCGTCTTTAACAGATATTATCTTTCTGTTACTGATTTTCTTTATGTTGACATCTTCACTCGTTATTCCCAACGCACTGAATCTGCAACTACCGTCAAGCTCTAGTGCTTCCGCATCGAGTTCGCAGGTAAATACGATAAGTATAATGAATAATGGAACAATCCGTTATAATAGTAATACGGTGAATATTGAAAGTTTGAACAATCAGTTACGGCAACTTGCCAAGTCTCAGGGGGAGAATGCAAGTGTTAAGATAGCACCCGATAAAAGAACGCCGACACATTTTGTGATACAAGTAATGGAAGCAGCCCGTGTAAATGGGATTAATACGATATTGGACACGCCTGATAGGTAGAATAAGAGAAGGAATATTGCAGTATCAATAAATATAAAGTCATGAGACAGGATGAAGTAAAAACAATGGAGGCAAACCAAAGGAAGGGAGCAATCATGAGTGTAATCATTCATATTCTGTTTATTGCTCTTCTCTTGTTTCCGCTATTTTCCTATCAAGATCCGCCACCTGAACTTGAAGGAATACTGGTATCTTTCGGAGAAGTAGATACAGGTCAGGGGGATGATAGGCCCACAACTCAAAACGAAGAATATGTTGAACAGTCTGCACCAGCAGCACAAAAGGAAGTTGAAAGTGAGGTGGTTCCTGATAAAGTTGAGGATAAAATAGTGAAGGAAGTTGCCAAGGAAGAAAAGAAACTGACAACAGAGGATCCTCAAGCCATAGCTTTGCGAAAGCAAAAAGAAAAAGAAGCACAGGAAGCTGCTAAGAAAAGAGCTGAAGCAGAAGCTGCCAGGAAAAAAGCCGCTGAAGAGGAGGCTAGGAAACAGGCTGAAGCAGAAGCTGCCAAAAAGCAATTTGGCGACATCTTTGGTAAAGGGAAAGGCAATACGGGAAAGGACGGTAATCAAGGAACCCCAGATGGCGATCCTGACTCAAAAATTCTACAAGGGATCAGTACAGGGTCAGGAGTCGTAGGCGGAGGACTAGGAACCAGAGGAGTAAGAAGTGAGCCAAAAATTACTGATCGTTCACAGAAAAGCGGTAAAGTAGTCGTAAATGTCTGTGTAGACTCAGCCGGAAAAGTGATTTCTGCCGAATACACCCAGAGAGGTTCTACTACAACTGATAGAGAATTACGGGATATTGCTGTAAAGAATGCTAAACTCTTTCAGTTTACTGAAAGTAATATCGATAAACAATGCGGTACGATTACTATCAACTTCCAGTTGGAATAAGTGTCCTGCTTAATATTTCCACAATATAGCTTCTATGGAAAATTATCAGCAGACGCTGGACAAATTATTTGCTATGCTTCCCATGTTCCAAAGGGAAGGTTCCTCAGCCTATAAAGCTGATCTTAGTAACATTACTGCCTTGCTGCAAGCAATGGGAAATCCACATGAACACTTCAAGTCGATACATATCGCCGGAACCAATGGAAAAGGCTCAACGGCACATTTTATTTCCTCCTTATTGCAGGAAAACGGCCTGAAAGTCGGTCTGCACACCTCACCGCACTACCTGGATTTCCGCGAAAGAATCAAGATTAACGGGCACTTGATTGAAAAGGACGTTGTAGTGGAGATATTTGAAGAGAATTCAGTGCTTATTGAACGTCTTCGGCCATCATTTTTTGAATTTACTGTAGCGATGGCCTTTGAGGTGTTCAGGAGAGAAAAGGTTGACGTCGCCGTTATAGAAACAGGCCTGGGTGGCCGCCTTGATTCTACTAATATTATCAAGCCACTCATCAGTATTATTACCAATATCGGTCACGATCATCAGAATATTCTCGGTAATACTCCTGAGGCAATAGCCGCTGAAAAAGCCGGAATTATTAAAGAAAATACGCCGGTCGTCATCGGTGAAAAGCAGAAGAAACCGCTGACTGTCTTTAAGAAAATTGCGGCTGTCCACAATGCGTCCCTATACCTCGCAGAAGAACTTATACCCATTCTTGATTTCCAGGACAGAATGGATGGAATGAGCCTGGATATCCGATTTTCAGAATATAATTGCCATATAGAAACTCCATTTGCCGGTGCTTATCAACACTATAACATAAGGACTGCACTCGCTGCCTATAAAGTCCTTGCTGAAAGGGGAGAATTGGCTGAGCTTTCAACGGATTGTGCAACGATTAGTGCAGCTTTCGCAAATGTCCGTCAGAATACTTCTTTCATGGGCCGTTGGCAGGTACTTCACAAGCAACCACTCGTTATCGTTGACAGTGCGCATAATCGCGAAGGCTTGACACAATCATTGCGTCAGATTCTCGATTATGAGCGGGAAGTTCTACATATCGTCCTTGGTTTTGTCAGCGATAAGGAATGGCCTCTTTTACTCAAGCAATTGCCCAAAGGCGCCGAGTATTATTGCGTGAGTCCGAATGTGCCACGTGGCCTGAATGTAGAGGAACTCCAGAGACGTATGGTTCTCGAAGGCTTTAAGGCTCGGAAATTTGATACGGTGCGTTCAGGTATTTCACAAGCTTTCGCAAATGCTTCTTCTTACGATTTGATTTATGTAGTGGGAAGCACATTTGTAGCAGCAGAAGCGCTGGAATGGCGTGCTGAGGACTGAATACCGGTCCTCCCACAACGCCTTATAGAATTCACTCAGGAACAGAGGCAGTCAGGACTACCTACTAATTCATTGCTTCAAGTACCATTATATAATTCTTTACAGCATGCTTCAAGTCATAATCCTGACCGTATATTTTTCTGAATAATCTTACTGAGGTGAAATCCTGGTGCAGACTTTCTTTTGCAAGAGAAATTAATTCCGGGATGATTTTTCTACGTTCTGCCATTGCCTTAAGAATGTCATGGCAAAATAATGCCCGTCTCATCAACTTTTTCATTATCTGATCCATCAGCTCGAAATTGTCATAATTCTCGACGATGGTTTCTGCAAAGCCTTTGAATAGAGTTAAATTGAAGGTAGGGTCATCATATTTATATCGGAGGATTAAATCTGCTGCATAGAATCTGGTCTGCGCTTCCATTTCCGAGAAATGTTCTAATACATTTAAAAACAAAACATCCCGGTGCTCTTCATCATAAATGTATTCATATTCATCATATCTGACGACACCAGTCAGTGTGATTAAACGCAAATAGTTTTTTACTTCCTCATAATCAGTGAAATCGGGATCCTGAGGAGAGCGAAGCAAGAAAAAACTCTGCTCTACAGGTTTCAGTGTGCTTAAATCGATACCACAGAAATCGAGATTGTCAGTATGCTCATCCTTATTATGATATACAAATATTCCCATGGGATCATAAGATAACTCCATTTGTAGGGATAAGTCAATATTATTACTGTTTATGCTTAATATGTCTACCTGTACGTCGATATGATCTTCTTCATTTTGCGGTGGCTTGGCTAGTGCGAAAAATCTGTTATCGAGTGATGAAGCATGTGTATAATAAAATTGCTGATTATCGACTATAGGTGGAATTAATTCCTGAAAACCAAGAATCTCAGGAGTCTCACTTAACCAGTTTTTTACACTGATGATTCCGCATTGTCGGTTTAAATGATTGCCGCCGTTAAAAAAATGGACTGTATCGGATTCAATATTGACACCGATTATCTGAAAGTTTTTTTCTGCTATATTCAGCTCATCTTTGATTTTTTTATAAAGCTCCGCGACGGAAAATCGTTCCTGAAATTCCGCGCGTTGAATCTCCTGATTCTCTTGCAAAACGAGTACTTCGCATTTGTTACCGCTGACGCCGGAATCAAAAACATAGATGTTGCGATTAAAGAAACAGCAGGCACTGTAGTCAACATAGTTCTCCTGACTGTATATTTCCTGCAGTTCTCCTGATGGCAAAAGACTGCGTTTTTCCGGTCCAGACCATCGGTCGTCTATGTACATGATTTCGGAATTCTTAAAAAACAGGTGGAAAAAATATTTATTGGTCTTGAAAAAGCTAGTACAATTCGCCAGATCTTTATGTAGGTGGGCGATGCTGAGTGGGCCGTATTCGTATATCTCGTATTTCTTCAAGCTATGTTGTTTACGATTGCAATGTACAGCAATCGATTTATAAATATATAGTAATGAGAAAAGAAAAAAAGAGTTTAGAATGCTATGGGGAAAAACAATCTTCAGGAAGAAAATCCTATGGGTTAAAGGATTGTAGGTGTTGAAGTGAAGGTACTTGCTAAGAAAGATTCCGGTTTGCTAAAGCAACAAATAGGCTGATGTTATTATCGAGGTTTCTCTGCTGGTTTGGCAAACCGGAATTTATATGTTTTTCGGGCGATTATTCCTGAAATTCAGTTTTTACTGAAGCTGGTAATTATAAATTACCGTCGAAGGCTTTTTCGCCGTTTACATAGAGAACCGTGGCTTCTGCGTCATATCTGTAAGTGCCGTTCTGATAAATCCCATCTTCACCCCTGTCTAAAATTGCAGTCGATTCTGTTTCGGGTGAAAAGATTTCAACTTTTGATTGATCGTCGTTGAAAAGAGCAAATGTACTGAATACAGTTTCTCCTTCAGCAGTAACAACAGGGTTTAAACGCTGTGCTACGTCAAATACTTTAATACAAGCCTCCTGTAATACACTCCAGGTTTCACCTGCAGACGGGATACAGCCATTAGCATCTCTGTCGTTACCTGCTTTTTCTCCAGTTACAGGTTCTTCAGCCATATTGTTATTCTCATTGGTTTCCATATTACCACAAGCTACTAATGCAAATAGCCCAATAGATAAAATAATAAGTTTTTTTATCGTTATCGTTTTGAAAAATTGTTAATAGATTCGAGTTTAAATTCCTTGTGTGTTGGCACAAGGATGCAAGGATATGGAAATTTAATGAATTGCGGATTATAAAATTTCTGAATCTGTCGAAGGGTTATAAAAAGAAGGTTAGTAATTATTGAGAAAGATCTTATTAATTGATGTAGGCGAAGAGTTACTGAAAGGATAATAATACTGAATAAGTTCTCAACTGAAGAGCTGAATGACATTTGACGAAAGTCTGAAAATCCTACTCAAATGCTTCTTGCTTTTCCTTCCAGCTCTCCAATGTAATATCATGATCCCTGTTTAAGGCTATACTCGCGTTGATTTCATAACCGACGAGAACCACGAGACAATTGAGCTGAATCCAGACCATGATTGCGATAATCGCCCCGATAGAGCCGTAAATCTTATTGTATGTGCCGAAGTTATTGACGAAATATGAGAAGCCCCAGGAGGTAATCAAACAAAAAATTGTAGCGATAATCGCACCTGGTGAGAATAGACGGAATTTGCGTTTCATTGCCGGACCAAACTTATAAATGATTCCCATTGCAGTGAGAAAGGATAGTAATACAACTAACCATTTAACTGCTGCAAGTGCGTATGAAAGTATTTTGGTATAACCGATAACAATCATCAGCATGCGGATGAAGAAGTCTCCAGCCATAATAAGTCCTATTGCGATAATAAGTAGGAGTCCGATGATTGCAGTAAGGCCTATGGATAATATCTTTTCTCTTATCCAGGATCTATTCTTGTATGTGACTTCATAGTCTTTATCGAAACCCCTAATTAGTGTCATCATCGCGTTACTGGCAAAATACATTGCAAGTATAAATCCTATGGACAGAAGACCGCTCCTTGGTATTTCAATAATTGATTCCACTGTATCGAAGAGAAATGACTCTGCATTAGCCGGCATTATATCTTCTATCGAACGCTCAATGTATGCGAGTACATCAGCTTCCGGGAATAGTGAGACAATAGAAAATATAACGATGATAAAGGGAAATAGAGAGATAAAAACAGAATAAGCAACACCAAGAGAGCGCGTGTATACATCTTTTTCAATAGCCTCACCCCAGGCTACCTTTATGGTATCATATAGTGAAACGCGAAAGAAGCCAGGGAGTGTCCTGGTTTTCAACCAGTAGGCTGTTTTTTCAATGCTCTTTAAACTTTTAAGGCGATTGATTATATTTTTGTCTTCCTTCTCAGTCATTAAAATAAGGCTTCAGCAAGTCCTTGAAAAACGCTGGAGCGTCAATACGCTTATTATCTTCCATTGATACAAATGCCAAAACAACTGAACCGGCATTGATTAATTCGTTTTTCTCGTTATACAGCTCGCCCTCAAACTTTATAGAGCGCTCGGGCATAGTCCTTATACGGGTATGAATCTCAATCAAGTCATCGTAATAAGCCGGTCGCAGATATCGGGTCGTATAGGACATTACAGGCATCATTACTTTATAATCGTCTTCCAGTTCTCGATATGTCATACCAAGCGCCCGCATTGCTTCGACTCTGCCTATTTCAAAGTACATGGCATAGTTTCCATAGTAAAGATAACCCATTTTATCAGTTTCACTATAACGGACTCTCTTTGTCGTCTTGTGAAGATACATAAAGTTTTACATTTTATCTCTGATGACCGGGCAAGTCATGCAATGAGAACCTCCTCTTGCGCGGGATAATTCGTATGAAGGGATAGTGATGATTGTATTTTCTATATCCTCCGCTTTTCTTTTTCCTTCTTTGAAATCCCTTAATAAATCTTCAGCTTTTACAATGTCGTATCCCATTTTCTCCAGCCCTTCATGCGTTTTGACGTTTCTGTCATAAGAAATCGCAACGCCCGGCTTTAAAGCTACCATATTGCAGCTGTCTGTCCATTGTTCTCTTTCCTGATATGGCGAAACTCCTTGCCCTGAAAGGATGAACCGAGAATCCGGATTGATTTCTGACTTAAAGAAATCAGCTACGCTTTCGTACTCTTTTACTTTTCCATCCTTTGAGTACACTTCAACTTTTGATGCAAAACCCTTAACTACGATTGGATCAAATGCAAGTACATCCTTATCACTGATTCTGGTGAATAAAGTGTCAATGTGCATGCAATATCTTTCGTGCGGTATTTCAACACGCACCACATGTTCTAAGACATTGCGCTTGAATAGTTCATCTTTTACAACCATAAATGCATGCTTGGAAGACCTTTCGCTCGTACCTATAAGCAGATAATCTTCCTTGAGCATCATCACATCTCCACCTTCGAGTGAAACTATTTCACCACGCTTACTGGGAGGAAATTTATCTACGTGATTGAGATTTATTAAACGACCTCCCTTAACCACTTCCTGGAAAATAGGATGGTAGTACATGATGAAACGCGTGAGTAAGTTTTCCCTCTGTCTAGCTTCTTTAAAGGCTTTGGTAACAATGATGTGGTCTTTTACTGTTACGGCTATATCCCTTGTGAATATAAAGTTGGGGATAGCGTTGAACATTACGATATCCTTTTCTTTAAGATAACCGGTGATGAGGACATCTCTCAATGTCTTGGCATCCAGTTCCTTCATCATATCAAAATAGGTTTGAGGTAATTCCTCAAAGGCTACAATCAATTGCAGAAATTCGGAAAGTTCTTCCTCACTGACGGTTTCTATAGCTTGCTCCAGTAAATCTTCGACCTCCAAAATGTTTTCCTGGCCGATAAAGGCAGCTATGACATCAGTAAAGATTTTATGTTCTGCCACCATATCGGGATGGTGCACTATATCATCAAAAAGCAATTGTTCCGCCTCTCGTGGTGAAACTCTGGAAATTCCTTTATCCGGTTTATGAACGATTACTTTCCGTAAACTTCCTATCTCGGAATTGACATAAATATTTTCTTTCATATATTTATTTTAATTTGGCTCTCGATTCTATGTGTTAAAACTAGTATTCATCGAAGAAAAATAGATTTTTGTAATATTTAATAGAACTTATTCCAATAA
The DNA here is from genome assembly GCA_964423575.1 of uncultured Saprospiraceae bacterium. Taxonomy (GTDB): domain Bacteria; phylum Bacteroidota; class Bacteroidia; order Chitinophagales; family Saprospiraceae; genus CAYRFF01. Next base: position 18,511 of record CAYRFF010000002.1, read on the forward strand.
GTTTAATTAATTAGCTTAATGAAATCATGCTAGTGATTTACTAATTATGGCGAAAGATAAGAAAAAATCGTTTTGGAGCAAACCTGAAGCAGTCGCAGGTGCCGCAATATTGAGCATAATTGCTCTTATTGTTGGATTTTTTCTTTCCTGGTTAATTCCGGCTGCTATTTCAGGTAGCTTGGCTGCAATGACAACGCTAATTGTTATACTTGGAATCCTCGCCGTAATTTTTCTCGATAAGCGACTGCGTACCGTAACTTCCATTAGCTTTCAGCAATTAAGCCGAAGAATAACATCTTGGTTCAGAGATATAGATCCTATGAAAATATTGCAGAAGCGCATCAAGGAAATGGAAGAAAATCTTAGTCAAGTAAGGCGCCAATTAAATATACTGCGCAGACAGAGCCACAACTTGATGGAACAGATCCTCAATAATGAAAAGCAGATTGAGGAACATCTGGCTAACGCCTCCAAAGCAAAAAATGTGCAGGATGAACCCGCTGTGATCATCAATGCCAATCGCGCTGCTAGACTCCGCAACTCCAATGAAAATCTCAGTGGTTTACTGCAACAGATTGAAAACCTGAAAAAAGTACTCACACGTATGAAAAACACTTCGGAGATAATGCTTTCCGATGTGCGGGATCAGGTGGAAATAAAGGCAAAAGAAAGAGAAGCTTTGCTCGCGGGTAATACGGCGATGAAATCTGCTATGGAGATTCTGTCCGGAGGACAAAGTCGACTCGGAGAGTTTGATTCGGCTATGGAAGCAGTAGCGGATGATATCAGTAAGAAAGTAGGGGAGATGGAGGAGTTTATGAATCTGTCCAGATCCTTTATGAACAATATCGATCTAAAGCAAGGCATTTTTGATGCCAAAGGCATGGATATGCTGGAGAAATTTGAGAAAGAGAAAATTCAGTACGGGAAATGGTCTGCGGATAGTGAGAGGTCTGAAGGACTGCATCTGGAAGACGGGAGTCAGCGTAGTGAATTGGATCTCTCTGAAGAACTTCCTGAGAAGAGAGAGTTAGGAAATGCTTATGATGATTTGTTTAAAGAAGAAAATAAGTAATAGATATGGCAAAGCGCCTCAGTAATTCCGGTCGTATCTTATTAATCGCTCTGATGATTATCGTTTTTCTCTTGTTGGTTTACTTCAATTATTTCAATGAAGAAATATCTGCAAAAGGCCACTTTTAACTATGCATTCTCTTTGCTGAAACTCATAAGATCCTCGTAAATTAATCTGTCATTGGAAAGACGTGGCACTTTGTTTTGCCCGCCATACTTTCCCCTGGATTTCATCCATTTATGAAATGTACCTTCTTGTAAGACATGAATTTTAAGGCGATTAAGAGCAAGACTATCAGTACGTTTAGCTGCATAGTCTGAGTTGATTTCCTGTAGATTCTTATCCAGGTCTTCTGTAAATTGAGCCAGGTTCTCAGGTACATTTTTGAACTCGATGACCCATTCATGGCAACCGGCGAGAGTATTGGTTAGATAGAGTGGGGCAACCGTATATTCTATGACCTCGACTCCATGCTTTTCACAAGTGTCGCTCAATGCCTTATCAGTGTTGGCAACTATTAACTCTTCTCCAAATGCGTTGATGAACTGAGTTGTGCGTCCTACGAGTTTGAATTTAAACGGATAAGTAGAAGTGAAAGTAAGCGTATCTCCGATTTTATATCGCCAGAGTCCACCATTAGTGGTGATGAGAATCGCATAAGTTTTTCCGACTTCTACCATCGATAGAGGAACGATATCGTCCTCACTGCCATCGATAGGAAGGAATTCGTAATATACGCCGTTATCGAGTAACAACAACATATCATCAGAATTGAAATCATCCCTTAAACCAAAGAAACCTTCCGAGGCATTGTAAATTTCTTGATAATGAATCCCGGGCTGCCCGATTAACTCCTTAAATGTCTTTTTATATGGCTCAAAACCAACCCCACCATGCATATAAACAGAGACATTGGGCCATATTTCCCGGATAGTAGACTTGCCGCTGATTTCCAGCATTCGCCTAAAAAGTACAATTGTCCAGGTAGGCACACCCCCAAACATCGCTACATCTGCATCCATAGTTTTATGCGCCATCCTTTCAATCTTTTCCTCCCAGTTATCCAAAAGTGCCGTTTCAAAGTCCGGCGTAAAGAAAGGCTTTCCCACCACCGGCATGTGATGCATCATTATTGCGCTGATATCTCCTATATGCGTTTCCGGATTGTGCTCATATCGCGATAATGTGCCACCCATTAAAAGACTTCTGTCAGCAAATAAGCGGGCATCAGGATACGCCTTATAATAGAGTGTAACTGCATCCCAGGTCCCTCGTATATGACATTGCCGAAGATTAACTGATGGGACGGGAATGTATTTTGATCGGCCGCTGGTTGTGCCGCTGGATTTCGAGAACCACTTAATACGCCCGGGCCACAGGATATTTTCTTCACCGTGCATCATGCGTTCAATGTCAGGGCTTAATGTCTCGTAATCTGTCATTGGCACAGCTTCCGCAAATGCTTGTTTCGATTTTAAATCTTTAAAATCGTACTTACGGCCATATTCTGTATTTGCGCCAAGCTTGAGAATTTCCTTCAGCGACCTATCCTGGACATCAATAGGATATCGGGTAAAACGATCTATCCTACGATACCTGAATCGCAGATATTGCTTCATAGCTTGATTGAAAATATTCCTCATTACCATTCTTATAGAAATTCCTTATAGTAAGATCGTCGTGCTTGCACAGATTACATTTAGTGCCAAAAGTAACTTGTTTTTTTGAACTTGAAAAATTTATTGAGCACACAAGAGCTAGGTAAAAGTTCCGCAGTCAGATAAGTACTATTATTTGAAAATCAAATAGTACCCAAATATACTTGTTCGTCTCTCCCTATAGTTTGGGCGATATAGCTTTTCTATTTAGATCTATTTTTATAATAAAGAGGCAAAATAAAACTGCGATTCTGAAATCAAATGGGAATTCACTGCAGTTGTTGCAGAAAATATTAGCAGTCATCAAGAATAAAAATAGACCTCATTTTTCTCCGATAACTAGGAAATCCAAATGTTTTTTCTTATCATGTTGCAAATTAAGAGAGACGCAGGAATAGATGTAACCACGTTCAATTTGTTCTACGCCTTGTGTATCTTTCGCTACGTAAGTTTAAAGACAAAAGAAATAATATGTTGAAAATTGATGTGCATAATCACGTTATTCCAAAGGTATTGCCCAGATGGGCGGAAAAATTTGGTTATGGCGACTTTATTCATCTTGAACATCATAAACTTGGTTATGCCAAAATGATGAGAGGAGATAAGTTCTTTAGGGAAATAAAGTCCAATACTTGGGATGCTGAAGAACGGATAGAAGAATATGCTCGATTTAATACTCAGATACAGGTAATCTGTACCATACCCGTGCTCTTTTCATACTGGGCCAAGCCCATGGATGGATTGGATATATCGCGTTTTCTCAATGATGATATTGCAGTGATTGTCGATAAATACCCCAACAACTATATCGGTCTTGGCACTGTACCGCTGCAAGATGTCGATCTGGCAATTCAGGAAATGATACGCTGTAAGGAAGAACTTGGGTTTCCTGGGCTACAGATTGGTTCCAATATTGAAGATATGAACCTATCAGATCCTGCATTGCGACCATTCTTTGAAGCTTGTGAAAAGCACGATATGTCAATCTTCGTACATCCCTGGAACATGATGGGCTTTCATAAAATGCGGAAGTATTGGCTGCCGTGGCTAGTAGGTATGCCTGCTGAAACTACACGGGCGATAACGAGTCTGTTATTTAGTGGGATATTTGAAGAGCTTCCCGACCTGCGGTTTTGCTTTGCTCATGCAGGCGGTTCATTTGTATCTACGATAGGAAGGATAGAGCATGGGTTTAATTGCAGGCCGGATCTGGTTGCAATTGATAATGATATAAACCCGAGAGAATATATTGGCAAATTCTGGGTGGATTCAATTACACATGATATTCGTTTTCTCAAGTATATTATGGATACAATAGGAAGTGAAAAAATCTGCTTTGGAACCGATTATCCATTTCCCTTAGGTGACCTTGAAATAGGTAAATTCATTGAGGAAAGTGATATTCCCGAAGGGGATAAAATGAATATTATGCATCAATCGACGCTGGACTGGTTGAACCTCGATAAAAAGAGATTTATTCAGTAAGCTTAATGAATTTGCCGGTCTGAAACTGGTCAAGTACTTTTATCCGGTAAAAATATGTTCCCGGGCTAAGATTCCCAATGTCAATGCTATGCATACGTCCATTGAACTCTGTAAAGTACTCGAGAATACCTATCGCATTCCATATAAAAACTTCAGCCCCCTCAAAGGCAGAGGGACTCTCGAAATGTATAATGGACTGTGCAGGACTTGGGTAAACTTTGAATTCAGAGAGAACTCCATTGTATGTATCAGTACTGAGTAGGGAGTCTAAATGCTCCTTTGCGCGCATTAAGTTTACCATACCATAACCGTAGACATTATTTGGAATCGTCTGAATATCGCATATAAGACTATCATAATCTAGAGGAATTGCAGTTTGTTCGATAATCTTCATTAATTCCAGAGGCTTGCCTTTCAACTCCGGATAGGCAGATATGAGAAGTGCTGCTGCACCAGCTACATGTGGTCCAGCCATACTTGTCCCGCTGCTTTCTGTATAACTATCATTGAGAGTAGCAGAATATGTCCCTACTCCTGGAGCTACAATATTAGGTTTTATCCTGAAGGAGCTGTCCACAGTTACCGGCCCAAGACTGCTGAATCCTGCAACCTTAAAGTCACTATTTATAGCACCTACGCTGAAACTGTTTTCATATATGGCCGCCGGACTCATTACCGAACCACAACCACTGCGACCATCGTTCCCCGCTGAAGCAACAACAAGAATACCCGCTTCTGTGAGATTGTTTACCGCCTCTTCTAAGATGTGGTAATTGCTGATGTTACAGCCCTCTGATTCTATACAAGCCCATGAATTATTGATGATATCAGGTGCCAGATCCGGTCGGGGATTTTCTTGATTTAAGTCTGTGGGAGCAAGGAACCATTCAAAGCATTCGAGATAAGTTGAAGGTTTTCCTATACCGCCTTCCATGTTTCTACAGCCTATCCATTTGGCTTCCGGAGCTATCCCAAAAACCCGATCACTAACGTCTTTGCCGGTCATCGTTCCCATTGTATGAGTGCCATGTCCATGGTCATCACAGGGCTCCATGATATTATACCCACAAAAATTTAATCGTGTACTGTCAAAAGAATAGTAAATAGCATCATGCCAGGAGTAGTTATGGTCAATCTCTCCGTCGTAAAATCCGCGATAGGAATCTTTCAATGCCGGATGCTCCCAGTCATAACCGGTATCCTGACCTGCGACGACAACACCGGTACCACGCTTCCCACTCTCTTGCCAGAACTCCGGCACACTGAGGAACTCTAGTCCATAAGTGAATTCTGAGCGCTTATTCACAGCATCTCCCGTAGGAATCTCATCGACAGGAAATTCATTGGTCTGATTAAAGTCAGGCATAATTTTTGAAACTTCGGCGAATGTGGAAATTTCAAGAGCTTGTTCATAACTCAGACTTGTACTGATTACGTTAACGATATAAAAGGAGGAAGCTGCAATATTCCTTTCTTGTAGGTAGGATTTGACGCCGGATTGACTATGATTTGCTGTATAAGTGAGCCGATCATAGATGTAATTGCCCTTTTCCGCCTTCGTCATTGGAGATAGATTGGCGCGTAATTGCGCTTTTTCTTTAAATTGAATTAGCACATCGACAGTACTTTCCTCATTAAATTTTGCAAGTACTTCTACGTCTATCTTATGTTTAGCTTGCGCAAATGTCAATAGGGGTAGAAACAACACAACCAGTACAAATGTATATCTATTGGGCATATTTTTAATTAGCTTAAATGAACCGACAATATACCCAAAAGTATTTAAAAATGGATTTGCACTGGTATTTTACCTTATGAGATTAATGTTTCCTTTATAGTGCTTAGTGCTTCCATCTGTAAATTCTACCAGCAATTTATAAATGTAAACTCCTTGACTTACTGCTTTATCGCGATGATATCCATCCCAGGTTGACAGTGAATTTCCTGTAATCTTGACATTTTGCAGCTGATAAACCCGACCACCGAATCGATCGAATATCTCCAGAGTCTTTAATTGGTTTGCTTGCTTGCCAAATCCTATTTTAAGAACATCATTAAGCCCATCATCATTGGGTGTGAATGCATTTGGAATGTAAACAGCACTGCTTCCATCTATCACGATTTCCACTGTTAGTACAATCTGACAGCCGTTGAGATCTGTTAAAATGACGGTAACTGTCTGAGACTTGGTTGGGAACATTACAATTTTTCCACAATGAATACCTTCCCTGAGACAATTAAATTCTTCTTCTGTTTCCCATTGTATAACTGCAAGTGAATCCGAAAAGTAATCAACATAAATGATGGCTGAATCTCCTGCATATATAGAAATGAAATCAGTATTAAGTCGCCCTTCCAATTCCTCAGAAGTTCCAATGAAAATCGATACTACATCATAGCAGCCACGATCTCCTGTGATAGTGACAATATGTTCTCCTGCACATAGGTTATCTACCTGAGCTGTCGTCGCACCGTTACTCCACTGATAAGTTAATCCACCTGATGCTATTGCACTACCATTACAAGTACCCGGACAAGTTTCTCCATTGAGTACTTCTACAGAACCTTTAACTTCATAACCTTCGCGTATTATCACTGAATCTACTGTGCTGCAGCCCACTGAGTTTGTGATGGTTACATAGTATACTCCCTCACATAGATTATTTATTTCAGAACTTGTTTCTCCTGTGCTCCACTGATAGCTATGCCCTTCAGTAGCGTATGCGCTAGCATCACAGGCGCCCAGACAAGAAACTTCTTTTCGGATGCTGGCATGCGCAGAAAATTCCAGGCCATCTTCTATTGTTACTGACAATACCGTCATGCAGCCTTCTACATTGCTTATAGTGACTGAATAATCTCCGGCACAAAGTCCATTTGCCATTGCTGTTGTTGCTCCATTACTCCACTGATATGTGTCACCACCACTCGCCAGTGCACTTCCGTCACAAGCGCCGGGGCAGGATGTACTGTTAAACGCGATTGCGTTTGCATTCATTGATGAACCGGAATCTATTGTGACAGTTTCTATTGTGGAACAGCCCGCAGAATTACTGATTGTAACCGAATAGTCACCTGCGCATAGGTTATCAATCTGTGCAGTTGTCGCACCGTTACTCCAAAGATAGCTATCTCCACCTGAAGCGATAGCGGAACCATCACAAGCATCAGTGCATGATTCGTGATTTAAAACCTCAATTTCTCCGTTGAGGGCACCGCCTTCATTGATTATGATTGATTCAATTGATGAGCACCCTGCGTCATTTGTAATCGTTACAAAGTATTCTCCTGCACATAGGTTATCAATCTGTGCAGTTGTCGCTCCGTTACTCCATAGATATGTATCTCCACCTGATGCGAGAGCAGAACCATCGCATGCATCAGTGCAGGATTCATGATTTAAAACCACAATTTCTCCATTGAATGCTCCGCCTTGATTGATTACGATTGATTCAATTGCTGAGCATCCGGCGTCATTTGTAATCGTTACAAAGTATTCTCCTGCGCATAGGTTATCAATCTGTGCAGTTGTCGCTCCGTTACTCCATAGATATGTGTCTCCACCTGATGCGAGAGCAGAACCATCACAGGCATCAGTACAGGATTCATGCTGAGTTACTTCGACGGAAGCATTTATCGTCACAACTGTAATTAATCCATCAACGGAGAAAGACGCAGTTTCTCCTGTGGTAGAGGTGATAGTGAGACTTACGTCAAATGTTCCTGCATCGTTATAAGTAATCGTAGGGTTTTGCTCATTGCTACTCGCAGGGGTTCCCCCGGAAAAGGCCCATTCCCAGCTCTCTATGTCTCCATTGGACAAGTCAATAAAGTCTATGGATTCTCCGACACAGATTGTTATTTTTTCATCGGAAAAGAGACAGATGAAATCTGAGCAGGGGCCTGCATCTTCAATAGTCCAGCTTAAATCATTAATCAGATATTCCCGGGCTGAAATAATCTCCGGAGCACTATCATATAAAAGATTAATTGCTGACAAGTGAAGATTGTCTCCGCTAGTAGGATTTTCTGCCCATCCTTTTAAAGTAAGGCCGTAGTTTTCACAACTCATAGCTGTATTCGTGAAATTGGGTCCATGTTCTGATTCTTGAAGCACACTACTCAATTCCCAGTCCTCGAAAGATTGATCGAAATTCCTAGCGTCGAGAAAAATATCACCCATATATTCGACATTACTTACATCCCAGCTATTTAATGACTGATTAAACTCAAATGCCCGGTTAAACATTCCACTCATATTCGTCACTTGGCTCACGTCCCAAGCATCTATATTCTGATCAAACTCTGTTGCAGCATAAAACATTTTGTTCATGTCTCGCACCTTGCTGACATCCCAGTTTCCGATGTCCTGATTAAATGTAAAGGCGCTATTAAATGTAGAAGCCATGTTTGTAACCTTACTCACATTCCAACTGCTAATATCCTGATTGAAATTAGCAGCAAAATTAAACATGTAAGATATATCTGTTACTTGACTCACGTCCCAGCTACTGATATCCTGATTAAACTCTGGAGCGACAAAAAACATAGCATGCATATCTGTAACCTTGCTTACATCCCAGTCGCCGATAAATTCGTTGAAATTTTCGCAACCTTCAAACATAGCTTCCATCGTTACCACCGTACTCACATCCCAGTTGTTCATATTTGCAACGGTTGAAATGTTGGTTGTTGAAAAAGCAACATCCATCGAATCTACCAAAGTCAAATCCGGGATATCGACAGCAGAAATAACCATATTTTCACATCCGAAATACGCTCTGCTGAAATTTGTCCATTGTACATCTCCCCATTGAACAATTTCCATTAACTTCTCCCTATCATAGTCTCTATTGAAGTAAATTCGATTAAAAGTAATTGGTGTTATACTTAGACTATATGTTCCGGGCGATGGTAAGCTGATAGTCGTCATATTTATCCCGCTTCCATTTCCATTATTCCCGGGATTGCCGACCTCTTCCCAAGCATAATCAAAAGAACCCTCTGCAGGAACCATAATCTCATTGCCTTCGCTCTCACCGGGATTGTCTGTCTTCCAGATTGTTATGTATGGGGCTTGGGCCGTGACTACATTTCCAAGTGCGAAAAACAGTGCAAATAAAATCAAGTGGTTGAACGTGTTTAATATCTTCATTCTACAAAGTGGCTTTTAATTCTCACGAAAATCTAAAAGGTAATTACAAGGAAAATAATTCCTATTTTGACGCCAAAGGTAATGCCAAAATAACAATTCCTCCAAAAATAAAACACATTGGAGACAAGTGCTTATTTTCATTAAGTTAGCATAAGTTCTGAAAGCATTAATATCAATAGATTTCAAGGAAATGTTAATTGATTCCTGCTCCTGCTGCTGCAAAAAGAAATACGCAAAGAGGTTTCTCCGCCAGTATCTTTGTCTTTTCTTTCTTCCAGTCCCTTACTGGCATTGTAAGAAGTAGTTCTGCATCCAGAGTTAAATCGCGAGCAACGCATAGATTTATATCCGGATGTAATACCTTAAGCAATTCACTGAATGTCTTTTCCGCCCTGTATGGGGTCTCTATAAAGATATGTGTGGTACCGCGCTTGACTGAATCTTCCTGTAATAGTTCAATTTTCCGTGCAAATGCATGTGATTTGACCGGTAAATAACCGTGGAAATGAAAGTTCTGGCCATTCAGCCCACTTCCTGCAAGTGCAAGCATAAGACTTATCGGGCCGGGAATTACCTTAACCTTAACCTTATGCCTATGTGCCCACAATACGAGCTGATTCCCCGGATCTGCTATCGCAGGTGAACCGGCTTCGGACAAGTAAGCAATGGATCTACCCTGAGTAAGAGGCTGCATGAACTCATCGGCATCTTTGGAACCCGAATTTTTATCAAAATTGTGCACAGTTATTTCACTTTGCGGAAGCGGATGATTAATCTCACTGAGAAATCTGCGAGCGGTTTTGGCATTTTCTGCAATGAAGTAATCGATTTTGTGATATATTTGTATAGCGTAATCCGGAATTGTTTCCCAGCCGCCCGGTTTTATAGGCGTAGGAAGTAAATAAAATACGGGCTTTTCCATAAGTAATGATTTAAACATCTAATCTGGTAAAAAATTTATGGTTTATCAAGTAAAACTTGAGCAATTTGAAGGACCCTTTGATCTTCTTCTCTTTTTTATTGAGAGGGATGAGCTCGATATATACGATATTCCCATAGCTAAAATTACGGATGATTATCTCGCTTATATCAAGCAGCTGGAGCGCCTGAATATCGATGTCGCCAGCGAGTTTATACTGGTAGCGGCAACGCTTATGCGCATCAAGGCAAGGATGCTTATTCCTCGACGGGCTGTAGATGAAGAAGGTAATGAAATTGACCCGAGGGATGAATTGATAGAAAGACTTGTCGAGTATAAAAAATACAAGGCGACACTGGAGAGTTTGCGAGAAATGGAGCGTGAACAACAGATGAAAATTGCGCGGGGTAATGTTAAACGCGAGACTGAAACCATAGCTATGTCAGCCCTGGAAGACGTCGAACTGGAAGAATTGTCACTGTTTGGCCTTCTCAAGGCCTTTCAACGTGTCCTCGAGAATTACGACCGTGAAAAGAACAGAAAGATTCACACTGTAATGCGCCATAACTATACGGTTCAGGAAGAATCTGCCTATATTCTAGGACGTGTGAAAGTGGGTAGCAGAACTTCATTCGAAGACGTGTTTTTGCATTGTCGTGATAAAATCCATGCTATTATTACCTTTTTAGCCTTGCTCACGCTTCTCAATGATCAGAAAATCAGGATTTATAGTAACGAAGGCGTAAATAGTTTTAGTTTGTTCAGGCGGAGTGAGGAAGAAGAGTAGGGGGATTGTGTTTCTCATCCATATACTTTAGCTTACGCAAATGGCCTTCTGGTGATTTTATAAGGGAATAAATTAATCAGTCCACTGAAAAATACGACTAGATCTTAATGTTTCTATGATTAATTCTTGTTGAGAATGTAAAAACATTGTCAATATCTACATTTGCATAAAGCTTAAAAAGTGCTTGTAAATCATATAGGTAATACTTTGTAGCTAAATAATGAAAGTGGTTGGTTGCGGCTTTTACAAGAATCGAAATAAAAGGTCAATTGTAATTTTGAAGAAGCGGGAAAAGGCTTATCTTTGCAGCGATTTTAAAAAATGATACATTTAAACAGATAAATTGTATGGCAAATATCGGAAGAATACAGCAAGTTATCGGTCCGGTTGTGGACGTTGATTTTAGTGGTGATGGCTCCACGTTACCCAACTTGTATAATGCATTGGAGATTAAGCGTTCTGAAACAGAAACTCTGGTTTTGGAAGTACAGCAACACCTCGGAGAGGATAGTGTACGTACTATTGCGATGGACTCTACAGAAGGATTGACACGCGGAATGGAAGTTGTCGATACCGGAAAAGCAATTGCAATGCCTGTCGGAGATCAGATTCGTGGTCGTTTATTTAACGTGACAGGAGATGCGATAGATGGTATCGGCCCTGTAGAGAAGACTGACAAGGCTATGCCTATCCACAGAGAACCTCCTCGCTACGAAGATTTATCTGTTGAAACTGAGGTACTATATACCGGAATTAAAGTTATTGACTTGATTGAGCCTTATGCTAAGGGAGGGAAAATTGGACTCTTCGGTGGTGCAGGAGTAGGTAAGACGGTTCTTATCCAGGAGTTGATTAACAACATTGCTAAGGGATATGACGGACTTTCTGTGTTCGCAGGGGTGGGAGAGAGAACTCGTGAGGGAAATGACCTTCTACGTGAGATGCTTGAGGCCGGAATTATTAAGTATAGTGATGGTTTCCTGAAGAGTATGGAAGAAGGTGGATGGGATTTGTCTACAGTGACAGAAGAAACTCTGAAAGAATCTCAGGCTACATTTATATTTGGGCAAATGAATGAACCTCCGGGAGCACGTGCGCGAGTTGCTTTATCAGGATTGACAGTTGCGGAACATTTCCGTGATGGAGATCCGAATGATCCTCAGGGGGGAAGAGATATACTTTTCTTTATTGATAATATTTTCCGATTTACTCAGGCAGGTTCTGAGGTGTCTGCACTTCTGGGACGTATGCCATCAGCTGTGGGATATCAGCCTACACTTTCTACTGAGATGGGTAGGATGCAGGAACGTATTACATCAACTAAACGTGGATCAATTACATCCGTACAGGCAGTTTATGTACCTGCGGATGACTTGACTGACCCCGCTCCGGCTACGACTTTTGCGCACCTCGATGCTACAACAACCCTTTCAAGAAAGATTTCAGCAATGGGAATCTATCCGGCAGTGGATCCGCTGGATTCAACTTCCAGAATTATGGACCCTGCAGTAATCGGTGAGGAACACTATAATACTGCGCAGAAAGTGAAGAATATGTTGCAACGTAATACTGAATTGCAGGATATTATTGCTATTCTTGGTATTGATGAATTATCTGAAGAAGATAGATTAGTAGTACACAGAGCGCGTAGAATTCAGCGATTCATGTCTCAGCCGTTCCACGTAGCAGAACAGTTTACCGGTATCCCGGGCGTTCTTGTTTCAATAGAAGATACAATTAAAGGCTTTAACATGATTCTCGATGGTGAAATGGATCAATATCCGGAAGCTGCCTTTAACCTTAAAGGCACGATTGAGGAAGTGATTGAGGCAGGGGAGAAAATGTTAAGCGAATAATTAAATACTAAATTATGCAATTGACAATCATCAGTCCTGAAAAGGAAATATTTAAAGGCATTGTTACCAGTGTAACTGTACCGGGAGTTCTCGGAGAGTTTCAGATATTGGATAACCACGCTGCTATTGTCTCGGCGCTAAGAGACGGAGATGTAAAATATATCCTTAGTTCAGGTGAAGAACGATTCCTTTCTATCGGAAAGGGGTTTGTCGAAGTGCTGAATAATGAAGTTTCAGTCCTCGTTCAAAATATTAAAGTTGAAGAGGAAGACGGAATTTGATTCCTGATATAATTTATAATCTATAAAAGGGCTTTAAATTTTAAAGCCCTTTTTTATTGCCTGAAACCAAGTGTTTATTGTTCTTCTTCGAGAATCTTTTTCTTCTCAATGTCAAATTCTTCTTGCGTTAAAATACCGCGATCCAGCAAATCCTTTAAGGCTATAAGTCGATCAGCTTTGCTTAGTTTTGGTTTGCCAGAATCAATTGTGGTTGCCGGACCATAATCTGCATCATAGCTTAATGGAGTCAATTCATAATTGTGAATTGGCTTATAATTCATTACCCATAATAATGGTAGCCAGATAAATAATCCGCCTATTAATGCTCCCACGTTAACTTCCTCTGTCCGAGAAAAAGCAGCGGTAAGATCTTCATAACCTTCTTTTTGTAGCTTGACGTGGACAACAGTTCCTACAATTTTTTCATCTGAATAAAAATATGGTGTTTTACCCATCTTTTCACCATTGATATAAACAAGGGCTCCCGGTGGTTCAGACTGTATAATAGTTGTACTCATACAGGAAGTAAAGAAAACTAAAATCGCCAGTGCCAGTGAAGTGAATTTGATAGAATTGCTCATACTCAAAATTTTAAGGTTAAAGGATATATAGAATACCTCATGCTTGCAAGATAAAGAAATTCAACAATTAAAATTGTATAGTGATTTTAAAGTTTAGTTAAGAATTTAACAGATTTTTCGCATTAGAGAAAAGAAGAGATTGTGAAAAAATGACCAAAATGGAATTATTTTGGCTGAGAATTCGTTATTGTAATTTATATGCAGCGTTAATCAGATAATTATTAGTGAATTAAATACATGTCTATGAAACTACAATTACGCTTTTTAAGTATTAACACTTCCCTTTTGGCACTTCTCCTTTTATTCTTCGGCTTTAAAGCATTTGCGATAAATAATGCTAAAGTTGATGTCGTGCCTATTCCTTCATATACAGAACTAATGCAAGTGAATAATAATGCGATTACTGAAATCGATGAAAAACTGGATGTGATTCAAGGCATACTTGAGAATCAGGATCTAACGTATGTTGAGTTATCTGATAAATATCCTGACTTGGTATCTGAAGCCTCACTTCGTGATGCAGGCTTACTGAAGGGCTCTGATGGTAGTGGTTTTGCAGTGTTTTTGTACATTATCGTAGGAATAATAGTGTTGATTCTCATCATTTTCGTCGTGGTTATTGCTGTAATTTCATCTCTTATTAGTGGTGCGGTCGATGGTTGCATTACTACAGGAAGTGGTTGCATGGACGGAGCCTCAGGCTGTTTAAATTATTAAATGTATGGAAAGGTATTTCCTGTAAAATCTATGTAGGACCTTATTTGATGAGGATAGTGAAGATTCAACCCACACTATTAATAATAATTTGAATCTATAATTTTATATGTTTAGATAAATTTTCATATCTTGCTCCAGGAAAAGATGTCATCCTTCGAATGATGGCAAATAAAATTATTAATTCAAGACTTAATACTTTAAAAAAGAAAATTTATGAGACTACACTTACAATTAACAAGCTTGCTTACAGCTTTCTTCTTTGTACTCGCTTTAGGTATTAGCAATAATGCTTTTGCAATAAATGATCCTGTGATTAAGGATGAGACGGTTACATCGTATACTAACATGATGAATACGAGTGACAATACTGTTATTGCGATTGATGAGCAATTAGGAGAGATAGAAAGTCTGATTAGTGAGCATGGATTAACTTACGATGAATTTATAGCAAAGTATCCAGAGCATGCTGAGGCAGTTAGCTTGAGTAAGGCTGATGTTATTAACAGCATGTATGCAAGTGATTCTCCACTTGGTCTCCCGGCATTTTTATGGGGCTTTTGCCTTGGATGGGTTGGTATACTTATCGTTTGGCTAGTTTCCAAAGATAGTAGAAACAGCTCTGCACATGTGAGAAGTGCTGTATGGGGTTGTGTGACTGCAGGTGCTCTATACTTGGTAGTGTATCTTGCTTTACTCTTGATATACGGTTCAGCACTTGGTGGATTGTATTTCTGGTAATAATTTAGTCGTAAATTATTAGGAACATTTAGTCCTAAGATATAAGTAAGCCCATATTGTCATTAATATGGGCTTTTTATTTTTATTAGATTGTGAAGAGATTAATATACATTCTGTTTATTGTTATATCCTCCTATCAATATCTTGATGGGCAGACTTATTACAGGTTGAGTGGGGATTTCAGTATTAGAGAGATTTTACATCATGAACTGACTGATTCAGTTGATAGCTATCTTACGATGGGACATCTGGATTACGATAGGATTAAAATCCAGGTAGTATATGACATCAAGTTTCCGGAAAGGGAAGATTGGATCATTCAGGATAGTGTGTTCTATCATCTGAAAGGTGATAGTATTGTAAGGAAATTCACTGTGCCTTATGCCATGAATCTCATGGACTTTGACATTATACTCAATGATTATAATCACGATTTTCTGTTTCAACAGATGGGTTGTGAGCTCGAGGATATAAAAAGAGAAGGTGACAATATATTTAAGCTATGGAAAGCTCCTGAACTGTCAGAATTGGGTGCATTTTACTATATTCTTGCACAGTCGCAGGGACAGAATACAACAGGGCTTGCTTATATGGATGAAAGCAAGCGAGTAATAGGCCGTCAATATTATGCCGACTTTAAAATTGTAGATGGCCTCAATATGCCACATTCTATTGAACAAAGGGTATATTCCGATAGCACGACTTACGTCAAAAAATTGATTTTAAAAGATGTTTCACTTAATAATCAGGAGAGGAATTCTGTTTTTCGTGATGACCTTGATTTTCTGCCTATCAGGAAAGGCGCAGACAAAGGAAATATCAGAGAAGAACTTGAGCTTCTTGAAGAACAAGATTAGTCTAAAGACAACAAATAAGCAGTACGATAAGAAATTTGCAAGTTCGGGAGAACCACAGATAATTCTGAGCTGGATGTACCTTGTCTATAAAAATACTTTATCCTCTCAGGACGGAGATCAATGCGTATACTATCCTTCCTGCTCCACATATTCTATTAGAGTGATTCAGTCAAAGGGACCGTTAATAGGCCTTATGGCTACATTTGACAGATTGACGCGCTGTCATCCGATGGCTGCTAAATATCATCCCGTACACACAAAGACAAAACGATTATATGACCCCGTTGATAAGAATGAATATATACTTGAAAAAGAGCATCTTCAGTATCTGCCTGATTATCTGTTTAACTAGCCTTTGGGCACAGGAGGATATATGGAATAGTGAAGCAAGTCTGGATTATGGAAATCACCTATACAATAAGGGTGATTACATATTAGCTGCACAGGAATATGAACGATACTTGTACAAGCATCCTGAAAATACAGATGTTGTTTCGCGATGGATCCGAGCTTACGCAAAAGGAAATAAGGAGTCCATAGGATTATCTGAACTCGATAGCTGGCGTAGCAATGTCGGCAATCAATTCGACGATTTATATTATATAGAGAAAACCTGGCTCTTTATCCGTCTGGATAATTTTGCACAGCATGCCGAGAATATCCGGCGTAGCCCCGTGGATTGGAAGTATCGTAGACTGCATGAAGCTACATCTGTAATGCTGCAAGGGAACTGGGAGCTTGCTATGCATGAGCTGGCAGGCGCTGATACTCCGATAGAACAGAAACTTTATGTCGTTGCCAAGAATGCTTATAATACTAAATATAAAAGCCCGGGACTTGCTGCTTTCCTGGCTACAATTGCTCCCGGCACAGGAAAGATTTATCTGGGTCGTTATGTGGATGGCATTATATCTATGGCTTTTGTAGGGATAATGACATATCAGGCGTACCGGTTCTTCCACGTACAAGGAATAAACAGTTGGCCTGGCTGGATTTATGCAGGTCTTGGTGCAGGATATTACTCTGCCGGTATCTATGGCTCAGTAAAAGCAGCTAAAGAGTATAATGAGGAAATAATTCAAAAATATGTGAATGAGACGAATCGTATTCTATATAGCGTTTATTGAGATATTATTCTGTTCTTTTCTCGCAGCTCAGACCGTTCAGGAAACATTTGAAATAGGGCATAGAGCTTATGAAGCAGGGAATCTGGAACTTGCTCAAAAGCACTTTGACCGTGTGGTATATTTTAGTAAAGACAGCACCCGATATGTTGCTCATAAATTCCTCGGAGATATTCATCTTGAAAAAGGGGATTATCAGAGCGCACTGACCAATTACACATTTGCACAGAACTTTAGTAAGGGCCGACTTGGCGAGGCTGATGATCTGACCTTTGAAAAGACCAGATTGTGGATTTCACTGGGAAACCCCAATCTTGCCTATGCCGAGACCTTTAATCTTTCTGACAATAGTGAAATTCAGAAAGAAAAGCTGCTCTTTCAGGGATTTGCTTTATATGAAGCTGCTAAGTTCAGGGAATCCAAGGCACATTATATGCTCTTGGTGGCGGAAGAAGACAAGATTCAATTAATCAGGCATTTTAATGAAGCAGTGAAATTGTACAACCGCTCAGATAATATGTATAGAAATCTCAGTTATGTTTTTCCCGGCCTCGGGCAGGCTATGAATGGAAACTATCTCGATGCTTTGAACTCATTTGTTCTTGTAGGAGGCCTGGCTGGGGTACTGCTTTATACGGGCTTTGCAATTGGTTGGTTTGATGGCGGACTCGCCGTACTTCCATGGCTATACAGGTATTATAAGGGCGGGGCAGAGAATGCAAGTAATATGGCTAAGGAATATAAACGCAATCAACTACATTTGATTCATCTTCAGATTCTTGATTTAATAGAGCAAGATCAGGCAGTTGTGGATTAGCGGGCTGATACAATAAATGTTAATTACCAGCGCTGTCCAAGTGAAACATTTAGGAAAGCATTAATAAAATAACTAGAGGCTGGCGTTGCTACCATTAATGGAATCTGACGTGAAAAAACGTCTGCCATCACTCCCACCTCCAGCGATCTCGCGAACGCATCAAAGGCACCGATGTCAAATACAACACTGATTTCCCCACTGAGTCCCGGAATGATTTTGGATTCGCCAAAGCCTTTGAAATAACTGTCAGCACCATTGATAGTATTGTAATTCAGGAATTGTTCAGCAGTTGATTCTTCATATTTGATACTCTTGAAGTCCAGATTCCAGGGCGCATCATACTTGACAATTGTTATATAATAAGGTTTAAGTATTCCTGCCGTAAGGCCAAATGCGTAGGAATAGCCCACAGCTATTCCGCTTTTCTCTGCCTTTTCAGAAAGATATTTCTTTTTCTTATAAAGGCCTTTTACAGTGAGCAGATTGTTGATTTTGCCGTAGATGACTGGTCGACCGATGATGCTTGCATTAGTCGCACGGAATCTCTGCTTATACTCTCTTGGGTCCTTGATGTATCCGATTTCTACCGAATAATACTCAGAAACATCATAAGATTGAAGTTTCCCAAAGTTATATCCAAAAGCAAATCCCTGCGTATGGAATCTTAAATTGCCCGTATGTTCTTTTTCGTATACGATTCCTTTCTGGGATGCCGTCATAGGTTTCTTAGGCTGAAAAGTCACCTGACCAATCAACGGAACTGCAGATAGGAATAATATAAGACATATAATTTCCCGCATTTAAGACTATTTAGTTTCCTTCTTCTAATACAAAGAACATTCATTGTCCTTATGTTTGTTCCTGAAGTAGGCAATAATATGCTAAATATAAATAAAATTTAATGACAGAGCCGTCTTCCACAATCGGAATTTATTCCCCGGCATTCAATAAGCCCGAATTTAGAACGAGGATGAACTATCTTTTGTCATTTATTGGGCAGAGGTGCTCGGATCTTCAATTTGTTCTACTGAAGGAGGCTGATTGTGCATCAGTCGATTATAAAATTATCTACGCTGATAAAAATTCCGGAATGGGAGATATGTTCATTCCTTATACCGGATTCCTGATTAAAAATACGGCAACATTTACTTATGCCGGACAAGGTGAAAATGCAGTACTTTTTCCCGTGGGTGATAAATTTGACTTTTTTGCAGCTATTTTTCATTGCCTTATGAGAACCGAGGAGGCCGGTGCGACTGCATTTGACAGCCATGGACGATTCCGGCACACTGATAGCTGGCATTATGCCGCGGAATGTCTCGATTATCCCATCGTTGATATATGGATTGACGGCTATTTGCGTAAGCTTAAATTAAATGTTGATTTTCAATTAAATTACAAAATGCGTATAATTCCGACCTTTGATATCGATTATCCCTGGTTGAGAAAGCACCTTAAGCCCATGAGGCGGTTTAAGCGATTCATTAAAGCCGGCCTTACGGCAAATGTTGAAGCAATGAAAGAACTGCTGATCGGTCGTGAGGAAGATCCGTATTTTACTTTTGAACCTATACTAAAGACACTCGACAAGCATAAGCTCAGAGGGATATTTTTTCTTTTGCTCGGGGGCAGGACCTCCATGGATATTCAAAATGTTATAAAGGACAATAAAGAGTTTACAGACCTGCTAAATCTCCTTTCTGACGGACAGCGCCTCGGTATCCATCCTTCATATAACAGTTCCAGAAACACGGAAACTTTAAAAGAAGAGTTGAGCATCTTTAAGCATTTTCTAGGATATAATGCTACCTACAGCCGTCAGCATTTCCTGAGAATCCTATACCCTGAAACGATAAAAACTCTAGCAAAAAATGGAATTCATCATGAGTATTCCATGGCATACGCAGGGAGGGAAGGCTGGCGAAGTGGAACCTCATATCCTTATAACTGGTATGATATTCATTCAGAAAAAACCATGAGAATTGTAATTCACCCATTGCAGTTCATGGATATGACGATGTATTCGTATCGGCAGAAAAGCCCGGAGAATTCCGGCGTGATTATCGATAGAATGAAGGAGAAAGTGCTTCGCTATGGTGGAGAATTTGTTATCTTGTGGCATAACAGCTTCTTTCATAAGAAGTCGGCGAAATGGTGGGAAATATTTGACGAAAGTCTACAACAATAAGTATTTTTGACGAAAGTTATGGCAGGAATATATCAAACCTGCTGAAAAGGAAATTTTAATCAAATGAAATCTAGTTCCATGGTCCGTAATTACAGCAAACAGAGATCACTTATTCAGAATTATGTCAGAGAGATGCGCGATGTATCTATTCAGACAGACAGGTTGCGATTCAGGAAGAATCTGGAGCGGCTGAGCAAGTGTTTTGCTTATGAAATAAGTAAAGAGTTGACTTATGAAGTAATTGAAGTGCAGACACCACTCGGAATAGCTGAGGCTTATCTACCGGCTGATAGGATTGTGTTATGTCCTATTTTAAGAGCTGGAATAGGCATGCATTATGGATTCCTGGAAATGATGGACTTCGCCGATAGTGCATTTGTATCATCGTACAGAAAGAATAATAAGGATGGTTCATTTGATGTGGATTTACAGTATATCACCTGCCCACCCCTGGATGATACTATTCTTATTCTCGTGGACCCTATGCTTGCAACGGGTTCTTCATTTAAGTCTGCGCTGGATGCTCTACTGGAATATGGAACTCCTAAAGAAGTCCATATTGTCGCTGCAATTGCTGCACAGGATGGCGTTGATTATGTACGCAGAAAATTCCCTAAGGCACATATCTGGGTAGGCGCAATCGATGAGGAATTGACAGCTCGTTTTTATATTGTCCCAGGATTGGGAGATGCAGGAGATCTCGCTTATGGAGATAAAACACAAGAATAATCTAATATACTAGCTAAGGGGATAAAATGATTGAATCGCTTACTCCGCAGATAATATTAGGAGCAATAATTGCTTATTTCGCTGTTCTCATCCTTATATCAATAATCACAGGTAGAAAGGCAGGAAATGAGGAGTTTTTTCTGGCAGGACGGAAATCTCCCTGGTTTCTGGTTGCCTTCGGGATGATAGGAGCGAGTTTGTCCGGTGTGACATTTATTTCTATTCCCGGAGTGGTAGGGCAAGATGGCCTTAATAAGGACTTCTCCTATATGCAGATGGTCTTTGGCTATCTGTTGGGATACCTGTTTATCGCGCATGTGCTCATGCCGCTATATTACAGGCTGAATCTGACCTCTATTTATACCTATCTGGAAAAAAGACTAGGACTTGAAGCCTATAAAACAGGATCTGTTTTCTTCTTGCTGTCCAGGATAATCGGAGCTTCTTTCAGATTGTATTTAGTTGCAATGGTTATGCAGAAGTTTATCATGGATTACTATGGAATTCCCTTTGCAGGAACTGTTTCTATTACGATACTTCTCATCTGGCTTTACACTTTTAAAGGTGGGATAAAAACAATTGTGTACACGGATACTCTGCAGACTGTGTTTATGCTTGCTGCGGTTATTCTGACCATAATCAGTATAGGTAGAGCGATGGATATGAATCTGGTGGAAGTTGTGAATTCCGTATATACCAGTGATATGAGTCAGATCTTTTTCTGGGATAATGGCTGGAGTGACCCCAATAATTTCTTTAAGCAGTTTATCAGTGGTGCCCTTATCACAATTGTAATGACAGGACTGGATCAGGATATGATGCAGAAGAATCTGTCTTGTAAAAACATCAAGGAAGCGCAATACAATATGTACAGCTTCAGTGCTATACTCATCTTTGCCAATCTGCTTTTCCTTTCACTGGGAGTCTTGCTGTACCAGTATGCCGGTGATATACAAATGGAAATCCCTACACGTACGGATGAGCTATTTCCGACGATTGCACTCCACCACTTGTCGCCGTTTATCGGTATCATGTTTATCCTGGGCTTGATAGCTGCTGCGTATTCCAGTGCGGATAGCGCACTTACGTCGCTTACTACTTCTTTTTCAGTAGATCTTCTGAATATCAACAAGCGTGATATAGACAATAAGCAAAAGAAGAGAGTCAGGTTTATGACACATATATTTATGTCGCTTGTATTATTCCTGGTAATTCTTGCTTTTAACGCATGGAATAATGATGCAGTTATTACGATACTCTTCCAGGCTGCAACATACACTTACGGGCCTTTGATGGGCTTGTTCTTCTTTGGGATTCTTACTAAATATAATGTGAGGGGATTCTATGTTCCGATTATCTGTGTTCTTGCGCCTGTAATTTCCTTTATACTGGATTATAATTCAGGAAGCTGGTTTAATGGATTGGATCTGGGTTATATGACTCTTGCAATAAATGGAACCTTGACATTCCTGGGTTTATATCTGATCAAAACTACACGTCATGATAAAAGTTACTGAGCAGGATTCACATTATAACAATCTCGAATTGAAAACCACAGAGGAACTTCTTGAGATTATCAACAATGAAGACAATACAGTTCCCAATGCAGTGCGATTGTGTATTCCGGACATAGAAAAACTGGTTAATGTTATTGTTGAAAAACTCGAGAATGGGGGACGATTGTTTTATATCGGTTCAGGTACCAGTGGGCGCCTGGGAATTGTAGATGCCTCGGAATGCCCTCCGACATTTGGTGTGCCAGAAGACCTAGTTATAGGATTAATTGCCGGTGGAGACAGTGCTATAAGAACAGCAGTTGAAGGTGCTGAAGATAATACTGAAGGAGGCTGGAATGATTTGTTGAAATATCACGTATCAGAAAAAGATGTAGTGATAGGTCTGGCAGCTAGCGGAACGACTCCTTACGTCGTAGGTGCCTTGAAAAGATGCAGGGAAAATGGAATTGTTACGGGTTGTATTACCTGCAATATCGGGAGTCCTGTTGAACTGAATTCTGATTATCCTATAGTTGCTGTAGTAGGGCCGGAAGTGGTCACGGGCAGTACGCGTATGAAGTCGGGAACTGCGCAGAAGCTCATCCTGAATATGATTTCTACCGCAACGATGATTCGCCTTGGACGTGTAAAGGGAAATAAAATGGTGGATATGCAATTGTCCAATGAGAAACTTGTTCAACGCGGTACAAGAATGATAAGGGAAACCTATAATTTGCCGGAAGGCGAAGCAAGAGAACTTCTGCTCAAATATGGCTCGGTGAGACGTGTATTTAAAAAACTAGGAACGGACTTATAGACTGCTGTTGGTAAACCAGTCGTCAATGTCTCTTTGTCTTTGTATCTCTCTTTCCCGTTTTGTCATTTCAAATATGTCACTATCAAAATAGGGGCTGCGGATTTCATCGGGGAAAGGCTCATCTTTATACATCTCTTGCTCCTCAAGATTATGCCTGAATAGATATGCGACTGCGATCCCCATGATTCCTCCAAACAAATGACTTTCCCAGCTGATACCCGGTTCCGAAGGCATGATTCCAAGAAAATAACTACTGTATAAAAATAAAATTACCAGAGATATCGCGATTGAACGCAGATTCCTTCTGAATAAACCGGTCCAGAACAGAAAAGAAACCAATGCGTATACTATGCCGCTTGCGCCTATATGATAAGATGGGCGTGCAAAAAGCCATACCATGAAACCGGTCGATACAAATAGGGCGATAAATGCCTGCCATGCTATTTTTCTATAGAGAAGAAAAAGCATAGAAAGCAGGAAAAGCATGGGTAAAGTATTGGATATCAGATGTTGTAAATCTCCATGAATGAAAGGTGCTGTTATAATGCCCCATAATCCGGAAAAAGTCCTCGGTTTTATACCATAGCCCTGAAGTATCCCATAAGACAGATAGTTCAGAAAATGAACACCCCACATCAGTAGGACAAAGATTACAGGTACTCTGAACTGTCCCAGGACTTTCTTGGATAAAAAGTGGTCACTCATAGATTAATTTAATGTCTTAACCATTTCAATAAGAGTAGGGTTCATTTGCTGCGCATGTTTTATCGAAGCTTTAAATTCGATTAATACAATATCGTTCTTCATTTCACCTATCATTTTGCCACTAGTACCTTTGATAATTTCTTTTACAGCTTCCATGCCCAGGCGACTTGCGAGAACTCTATCACTGCAAGTCGGAGATCCGCCACGTTGAATATAGCCGAGGATAGAAACTCTAGTTTCGAGGTCTTTAGCTTTTTCACGTACCTTTCTCGCAATTTCAAATGCACCTCCCTCATCATCTCCTTCTGCAACAATAATAATAGAACTGTGATTTTCCCTCGACTGCAATATGGAAACGATTTCATCGATATTAGTTGGGTATTCCGGAACCAATACAGCTTCAGCGCCGGTAGCGATTCCACTGCGCAGAGCTATATAACCCGCATCGCGCCCCATGACCTCAATAAAGAAAGCCCGGTTATGAGCAATTGCTGTATCCTTGATTTTATCAATGGCTTCCATTGCGGTGTTTATCGCTGTATCGTAGCCGATTGCATTATCGGTTCCATATAAATCATTATCGATTGTGCAAGGCACGCCGATGATGTTAAATTCCGGGTTTTCTTTAAGAAATGTCTGAGCGCCTTTAAAAGTGCCGTCACCACCGAGGACAATTAAACTGTTAATTCCAGAGAATTTAAGGTTGGCAGCTGCCTTTCTACGGCCTGCCTCAGTTTTAAAGTCTTGAGAACGCGCTGAGTGAAGGATTGTACCACCCTGATGAATGATATTGGAGACATCGCCCCATACGAGCTCGCGGATGTCATTTTCAATCAAGCCTGAGTACCCACGGTTAATCCCGAATACTCTGATGTTATTCTTAATCGCAGTCCGCACAATTGCCCGGATTGCTGCATTCATTCCCGGTGCATCTCCTCCTGAAGTTAATAGGCCTATTCTCATTACATCTTGTCTTTATATCTTCTATGAACCAGTTGTACAAAGTTCTGCGCTATCTTTGCCCGACTTGAGTCGCCCCATGCATAAGTGTCGGCAACCGTTGCTTTTAAATATCTTTTAGCTTCCGCAAATGTCGAGAAATTATTGAGTTTATCGATTGTCTGACGGAACACTTCGTTATTTCCTCCAAATAATTCGTTCTGAGTAAAAATACGTTCGTTTAAACCCATTGCCTTGAATATGTCCTTAATAGGAGTGGAGCTTAATCGCTCGGATAATTCAGTTCCTTGTCTGATTTCAAATATCCTATCGAGGTCGCTATTGTCAACCTCATGAATCTCCGGTGCTTCTATACGGCTTCCGTTATCCATTGGTTGAACAACTCCCTGCTGGGTTTCATCTCTTACCGTGTGTTCTACCACGGTCTCCCTTGGTTCCGGAGTTCTTTCAATAGGTTTTATAACCTCCGCCTCCGGCTCCGGATCGAAATAGAAGAGAGGCTCTTTTTTGACCTCTTCTTTAACTGGTGGTTCTTCTTTACTTACCTGGACTACAGACTCTTCTTTGCTTACCGGAGTTTCCGGTATAACAGCTTGTTCAGACACCCGGACTTCCGGAGCCCTGACTTGTTCTACCTTTTCAATTCTGTCTGCAGAAAGATCCACGCGTTCTGCAGCCCCAAAGGGGCCTGCATAGTGGTCAGTTATTATGTATTCGTAAAGATTCTCGAGTCTGCGCTTGATGATTGCCTGATCTATGACGGATACGGAGCCGATTTCATCCAGACTCTTCACCAGATTTTGTAACGCATTGATCTCCTTGAGGATTAATTTAATATTCATAATTAAATTATAATATAAAGTTGTGGTAATGAATAAAATACATCTTAAAGTAAATGTAAATGTAATAAGATTTGTTTATTCGATATAAATAATAGACAATAGTTTCCTACTTTCACATTTAATTAACTAAACCTAATCTCAGTATACAACGTGTTTTTAGAACCATATTATATAGGACAACGTAAAGGATGGATAGAAGTTATATGCGGATGTATGTTTTCCGGGAAAACTGAAGAATTAATAAGAAGACTAAAACGAGCTGAAATAGCTGGTCTTAAAGTACGCGTATACAAATCTGCCACTGATACGAGATACCATGATGAAAATGTAGTCTCTCATGATTCTACCAGCCTTGTAGCCATTCCGGTAGCACATTCCGAAGAGCTTCTTAAAGGAATTGACGATATTGATGTACTAGGCATTGATGAGGCGCAATTTTTTGATGACAAATTGCCTGAAGTTGTCGATAAATTAGCCAATCAAGGGGTAAGAGTAATTGTTGCAGGACTGGATATGGATTACAGGGGGATTCCCTTTTCACCGATACCTGAAGTGATGGCTACCGCTGAATTTATAACTAAAGTACATGCAATCTGCGTTCATTGTGGAAATCTTGCCAGCCACACTTATAGAGTAGCTGAGAATACTGAGCAGGTGTTGCTCGGTGAACACAAGGAATACGAAGCTCGCTGCAGGGCCTGTTTTCATGCAGGACCGTTGTTAACATTTAAAGAACAGAAATCTGCGGGTCCGATTGAAGATGGACCTACATTATTCGATAAGGAATGATATAATACTGATATTTTGCTCATAAGGGGAATGTAAGATCGGAGCTATTTGAGTATGTTTTTTAAATCTATCAGAAGTCAATTCAATGCTACAATGAGAATAATATATATTTCCTATGTTTAAATAGCCTTAAACCGTGTTAAATTTTTAAATTTGCAGGTGATTTCCCAAAAACTTAATAAATGTCCTATAAAAAGATCAACAGAGCTTTAATTTCCGTTTTTGACAAAGGCGGAATCGATGAAATAGCCCTTCAGCTTAAAGCAAATGGAGTAGAAATACTTTCAACAGGAGGAACCCAGGATTATCTTGAAAATCTGGGTATTGAGGTGAAACCTGTGGAAGAACTTACAGATTATCCATCCATTCTCGATGGGAGGGTAAAAACCCTGCATCCTGCCGTTTTCGGCGGAATTCTTGCCAGATCGATACCTGAACACCAGAAGGAGTTGGAAGAATATAAGATTCCCACAATAGATTTGGTAATAGTAGATTTGTATCCATTTGAGGAAACTCTGAAGTCCGGTGGGATAGAACAGGATATAATCGAGAAAATTGATATAGGAGGAATATCTCTTATCAGGGCTGCAGCCAAGAATTTTCATGATGTTCTGGTAGTGCCTTCTAAAAACCAGTACGGAGAATTGCTGGATGTTCTGCAGAATGGCGATGGTAGTGAAGTGGAATTCAGAAGGCAAATGGCTGCTGCAGCTTTCCGTATTTCTTCTGCTTATGACAACCTTATAGCTGGCTTCATGGCAGGAGAGCCGACAGATGCATTTGTGGCATCTAGTGGTCCGGAAGCAATATTGCGTTATGGCGAGAACCCGCATCAGGAAGGATGGTACTATGGCGATATTGACAAAATGTTTGATATAATTCAGGGTAAGGAATTATCATATAACAACCTGAATGATATTGAAGCAGCGATAAGTCTGATGCGTGATTTGCCGGAAGGCAGTGTATCTTGCGCTATATTTAAACATACTAATGCTTGCGGAGTAGCAGTGAGGAAAACTGCGATGGATGCATGGAGAGATGCCCTTGCTGGTGATCCGATTTCAGCTTTTGGTGGAATCATTATCTTTAATTCCACCATAACTGAAGAAGTAGCGGCTGAAATAGATAAGATATTTTATGAGGTTCTGATTGCTCCGGAATTTACTGAAGGAGCGCTTGGCTTATTGGGCAAGAAGAAAAATAGGATTCTTCTGCGCTTAAAGGAAATGCCGGAATTAGGATTGAATTATAAATCCTTGTTGAATGGTATCCTGGTGCAGGATGCGGATGCTAGAAAAGTCGTGAAAGAAGATCTGAACTATGTAACTAAGGAAAAACCGACAACAGAAGAAATTGAGGAAATGCTCTTTGCTAATATCTGTGTTAAACACTTAAAATCCAATGGGATAGCACTGACAAAGAATATGCAGATTATCGGCATAGGAACGGGGCAGACTTCCAGAGTGGATGCATTGAATCAGGCGATTGAGAAGGCCAAGAGACTTGGTTTTGATTTGAAAGGGGGTGTAATGGCGTCTGATGCTTTTTTCCCTTTTCCAGATTGTGTGGAAATTGCGCATGTGAATGGTATTAATCTAGTAATTCAACCCGGTGGATCTATTAAAGATAACGATAGTATCGACTTTTGCGATAAGCGAAACATGAAAATGGTTACTACTGGTATCAGACACTTTAAGCACGGATAAATGGTTTATGCTGTCGACTTTGGTAACACTAATGTGAAAGTTGCTTCCTTTGAAATGGGGGAGTTGTTGCGGATTGACAGCTATGATATACAGAACGAAGAGCAGTGGCAGACAGAGCTTAAGAAGTTGAGCTCTGATAAGCTTATTCTTAGTTCATCTTCTCTTGATGAGAGGAAAGTGGTCGAATTGTGTGGTTTACAGGATGCATTTATTATTAACGAGTTTACGCATTACCCAATACGATTTACCTATAACAGATTCAGGACTCTTGGGAGAGACAGAGTTGCAGGCTCAGTGGGCGCGTTTAGCCTGGTTAAAAAGGAAAATGCTTTGCTGATAGATGCCGGAACCTGCGTGACTTATGATGTAGTTGAAAAATCGGGTGTTCATCTGGGCGGAATGATAAGCCCCGGTTTGAAAATGCGCCTTAGAAGTATGCATGAAATGACTGCAAATCTTCCTTTAGTTAAGAAAGAAGGCAGTTTTTATGAAATAGCAAGTAGTACTGAGGGAGCTTTAAGAAGCGGGGGGAAATATGGCATAATCCTTGAGATTCAGGGATATATAAAAAGAATGAAACAGCGTTTTGGAAACTTTAACGTTTATTTAACGGGCGGAGACGCCGGCTTTATAAAAGAGTTTCTTCAGGAAAGCGTTATATTGGAAAAGCATATAACCTTATATGGCTTATATGAAATACTTAAATGGAATGATAAAGAAGTATAAAACATATCTATTCATAGCACTGCTTGCGACTGTAAGTGGTCTGCATAGTGTAGCACAATCTCCGACAAATTCGCCATTGACGATTATCGGGTTAGGCGAAATTCACATGGATGATCTCCACAGTAAAGGATTTGCCGGATATACCTCCACTGCAGCTTTTGGGGATTATGATACAAACGTCAGAAACCCTGCAGCATTAGGCCGATTGAAATCTGCAAGCTTTGATGTGGGGGTTAATATGAAGTCAGTAGTACTTAAGCACAATGACTTGTCTGGATCTTCCTGGCATGGAAGCTTTGATTATCTTCTTTTATCTTTCCCAATATTTAATCCGATAAATGATATTCTTGATAGAGATGAACGCAGACTCACCTGGGGTATGATGCTCGGATTAAAACCATACAGCAATCTGGGATATAACATTAGGTCTGATAATGAAATCGAGGGAGATATGATGGTGAGGAGACATTATCAAGGCAAAGGTGGCACCTATAAAGTTATGTGGGGGAACGGATTGACTTATGATGAGTTTTCCTTTGGACTTCGCTTGGAGTATATTCTGGGTCAGATGGACTTCCGAGTAAATAGCAATCTTGTTGATGAACCGTACAGTTTTAATATCAGACAGGATAAGAGTCTTTATATGAAGGCCTTTAATTACGATTTAGGCGTCCAGTATAATATCGTCCTCAAAAGAGGTGAATCTGTTACCCGCGATGTAAAGGGAGAACCTATAAAGTATATTAATATTGGTCTTACAGGAAGCTCCAAAATGAAAGCTGATTTTACGCAAGATTTTCTAAACCTGAGCATAAGTAATATCGGCAATATAGTCGATACCATTTCTTACGGAAAAAATATACGGAAGGGTGGATTTCTTCCCGGACACGTGGATGCGGGAGTTATGTACGTACACAATCAGAAGTTAACTGTGTCTGCTGACTATAGCTATCAGACATGGGCACAATACGAAAATCCCTTTTCCACAGGTGATAACTTTAATTTAAACAACAGCTACCGCTTTGGTGTCGGTGCTGAATTTATTCCTGATGCTCAGGCTCTTACAGGATATTTTAATAGAATAAAATATTATCTTGGTGCACACTATGGAAGTGACCCAAGAGTAATAAATGGACATCAACTCGTTGATTATGGTGTCGGTACTGGCTTAACAATGCCGTTCGTCGGAAGAATGGGCAGAGGTTATGCTACGATTTCTCTTTTCTACAATCACAAGCAAGCTTCTGATGTGAAAGAGAATTATTTTGGTGTCGGTCTTAGTTTTAGAGGGACTGACAATCAATGGTTTTTGAAATCTAAATTCAATTAATTTATGAAGAGTTATTTGTTAATATTGTTTTTTGTTTTGGCAGGTGCCTTTCATTATAATGCTTTTTCTCAGTGTGAAAACTGGAATGATTCAGATAGGAAAGCCCAGGGGGAAGAAGCACATTCTATTTACAGGGGTGCACTTGAATCAGGTGATTATAATATAGCCTTTGAGTACTGGCAGACTGCTTATGGTATTGCACCGGCAGCTGATGGTAGACGTGCGGCTCATTATCTGGACGGAATAACAATTTATGATAATAAATATGAGAATGCCACTACAGAAGAGGAAAAGAAGGAGTATTCTGACTGGGTGCTTAGATTATATGATGAGGCGGCATATTGCTATGAAAATCAAGCTATTGTCATTGATGGTTGTGCCGATGAGTCTTGTTATAATTCTGAAGCGGGATATTATCTGGGCAGAAAGGCTTATAAAATGGACGATAAGTTTAAATCTCCTATAGATGAAATATTTCTAACTTCTAAAAAAGCAATGAAACTTTCCGGGAATAAAACCGAATATATTGTCTTTGGACCACTTAGCAAAGGCTTGGTGAGCCAGTTCAAAGAAGGAAATATAGAAATTGAAGAAGCTAGAGAATTGCATAAGCAAATGGTAGATATTATTGAATATAATATTGAGCAAGGTGGAGACTACGTAGCTAGCTATGAATGGGCTTTGAATACAGTAGATAATAGAATCAAAACTATTGAGAACGATTTGTACGATTGCGAGTACTTCATTGAAAAATATGCGCCTGAATATGAGGCAGATAAGGAAAATGGAGAGACGATCGAAAGAATATACAGGCTCCTTAAAGCGAGAAAATGCTCGGATGATCTTCCTATTATGCAAGAGCTTGAGGCTAAATACGCTGAATATGTTGAGGAGTATAATCGCTTACAAATGTTGGAATTGGCAAAGACTAATCCTGGTGTTGCAGCGAGTCTTGCCTATGACGAGGGAAGGTTTTCTGATGCTGTGAAACATTATGAAGATGCAATTGAACAGGCTGACACTGATGATAAAAAAGCAGATTATTATTTTAATATGGCTTCGATTCAAGGTAGAAGACTGGGGCAGTACGCCAGAGCAAGGGATAATGCCAGAAATGCTGCTCAATTGAGACCGAGTTGGGGTAAACCGTATATGTTAATCGGAGATTTATATGCAACAACAAGTAGAGATTGTGGTGATGCATGGCAACAAAGACTTGCTATTCTCGCTGCGATAGATAAGTATGCTTATGCTAGACAGATTGATGCAAGTGAAAGAGAGGATGCAAATAGACGTATCGCGAGATATCAGGAGTCATTGCCCCTGAGAGACCAAGCCTTTATGCGTGGCTTGGCAGAGGGCGATAAAGTTAAAGTCGAGTGCTGGATAGGTGAAGTTGTTACACTTAGATTTTAATCATTAAACAGCAGTAAGAGATGGATACTGGCGTAATCAGACTTAAGGACATATTTTCGGTAGGTATACTATTCGTCTTCCTGGCTTTCATTGTTGCGTGTACGCCCAAAGTAGGCGAGGAAGTTACAAAAGAAACTCCCAAAGAACCTACTACTGATGTGGAAAAGGAAGATGTAGAATTAAGCGATTGCGTTAAGTTTAGTGAGTCTACAAGGAGGAATGATGCACTTGATGCTTATTCCATTTACGGAGACTTTATAATGCTGGACAAGTATACTGAATCTTTTGAATATTGGGAGACTGTATATAAATATGCGCCAGCCGGATTAGGTAAAGAACCGGATGTCTTTACAGACGGGATAATGTATTATGATCATTTCTATAATTCAACTGATGATCCTGACAAGAAGGAAGAATATCTCAACCGCATCTTTGAACTGTACGATGAAGCGATTGAATGTTTCCCATTCAAAAAATCTCAACTTGTAGCACGGAGAGCATTTGATTATTACTATAATTATCCCGAACGGATCAGTAAAGCAGAAATATTTGATGAATTTAAGTATGTCATCAATGCAATGGGGGATGAAACTCCTGTGTATACAATAAATCCTACAACCGCATTGCTGTATAATGGTCTTAAAGACGAGTTTCTGGAAAGAGATACGGTTAAGAAATATGCCTACGAGATTTTCAATGTAATCCAGGCTAATAAGGATAACCAGAAGGAGGAAGAATCCTGGACGATAGTAAAGAATTATTCTTTACAGCTACTGACATATATGGAAGGAGAGGAGGACTTCTATCCTTGTGAATATTATAAGATAGTATATCTGCCGATGTATCTGGAGAATCCTACTAGTTGTGATACTGTTGAAATGGTATATAGCAAGTTGCGTTATGGCGGCTGTACTGACATTCCGGAAATGGCGCAGATGGAAGATTTGATGAATGGGGACTGTAAAGAGGAGGTTATTCCGGAAGAGGGAAGTATTCGCGCGGCATTGGAGGATTATCAGAATGGCAATTATCGTGCTGCAATTGAAGGTTTCGCCGCATATGTAGACAGGACTGAAGATCCTGAACGTAAAGCCAAGATTTCTATTCTTATCGCAAAAATCTACTATTCAAACCTCCGCCAGTTTTCTAATTCGCGGAGCTGGGCACTTAAAGCTGCAGGTTATAAAGCTAACTGGGGCGAACCTTATATCCTGATAGGGAAATTATACGCTTCCAGTGGTTCACTGTGTGGACCGGGGACAGGTTGGGATTCACAGATTGTAACCTGGCCTGCAATTGATAAATGGAACCAGGCCAAGCGTATTGACCCATCTGTTGCTGCTGAAGCAAATCAACTCATTAGCCAATACGAGAAATATATGCCTTCATTTGCTGATATATTTTCCCGGGTGAGTATTAAGGAAGGAGACCCTTATCGCGTGGGTTGCTGGATTCAGGAAACAACAACGGTAAGAGCTGCACCCCGATAAAATATTCTGACAAAAGGAACCTTTATCCAAAAACTCTTCTTATTTTCATTGCCGACATCAGCCATCGATTAAGGTTTAAAAGTTGTTGTTATAGCTTTCGCAAATGCGATTTTCGTTTTAAAATATAGAGGAGATGAAGAAAGTTAAGAAAAAGCTTGAGGTTGAACGTTTAAGCGTATTTGATATTTTTAAAATTGGCGTAGGTCCGTCGAGCTCACATACATTAGGGCCATGGGTTGCCGCCAGACAATTTGTAGCGGAATTAGGTGAACGCAAGTTACAGAGTCTGAAAATTCATTTATATGGCTCACTTTCCCTTACCGGCAAAGGGCATTATACTCATTATGCTGCAATGCTAGGTCTGGAAGACTTTGATCCTAAAACCATTGATACTTCCAAAATCAATGATTATATAGATAGAATAGCTGATGAAAAGACTTTGAATATTCCGGGGAATAAAATCCCCTTCGATCCGGATACCGATATAGTATTTGAGAAATATTCATTGGATTTTCATCCAAATGCAATGACATTTGAGGCAACTCATCAAGAAGGAAAAGTAGAGAAATCCACTTTCTATTCCGTCGGAGGAGGTTTTATTGTTAAGGATGGGGAAACCAAGGCAAATGAACATCATGTTGTTCTACCTTATCCTGTAGACAGTGGGAAGGAATTGATTGCACATACAGAAAATACCGGCCTGAGTATTTCAGGGGTTGTGTGGGAAAACGAAAAGGTTTTCCAGTCAGAAGAGGAAACAAGGAAAGATATTCTCGAGATATGGAGAACCATGGAAGATTCTATTTTCCGTGGATGTAATACCGGTGGAATTCTCCCGGGAGGCTTAAACGTAACGAGAAGAGCCAAGGCTATGAGTGAAAGCTTGCTAGGTGGAAAAACCTTTTCCAATGTCGAGGACTGGCGCGTAGCAATCCGTGAAACCGGTAAAGAGTATGACAACGTAAATAAGTGGCTGAGCTGCTTTGCCCTTGCAGTGAATGAGGAGAATGCGGCGATGGGACGGATTGTAACTTCACCGACCAATGGTGCTGCCGGAATTATTCCTGCAGTGCTGATGCACTATACCTGTTTTGAAGATTATAAAGGGGAAGATGATATTGTACGTTTTCTGATGACAGCAGGAGAGATAGGTTGTATTTTTAAGAAAAATGCGACGATTTCTGCGGCAATGGGCGGTTGTCAAGCGGAAACAGGCGTTGCGTCTGCTATGTCTGCCGGTGCCATTGCTGAATTGAAAGGAGCCGACCCTAAGCGAGTTCTAATGGCTGCTGAGATAGCTATGGAACATCATCTTGGTTTAACATGTGATCCGGTTATGGGACTTGTTCAGATTCCTTGCATTGAAAGAAATACAATGGGCGCCAATAAAGCACTTACTGCTGCCAATCTCGCATTATCTGGGAATCCTGAAGATGCGATTGTTGATTTTGACACAGTTGTAGAGACTATGTGGGCAACTGCCTTGGATATGTTGGATAAATACAAGGAAACTTCTCAGGGAGGCCTTGCAATTCACGTATCTCAAGCCAGTCCTAATTGTTAGATGCTGAGTTTGAAGATTTATTTACAATATTTACAAAAAAGACTTGTATAGGTTAAAAAGTATTGTTATATTTGCATTCCCATCAGAAAGGTGGGGAAATAATCACATCGCGGGGTGGAGCAGTTGGTAGCTCGTCGGGCTCATAACCCGAAGGTCGCAGGTTCAAGTCCTGTCCCCGCTACAAGGAAAGGCAATCGGTGTTGAATCGGTTGCCTTTTGTTTTTTTGAGAAATATGTTGGGCTTTTATCCGCCTATGGCGGACGTCAGGTTCATACCTGTCCCCGCCAAGTTAAAGGCAATCGGTGTTGAATCGGTTGCCTTTTGTTTTTTAACTCTATGCTTATCTATTGCCCCGGGATTAATCCATTGTGACGGATCGGTAAGCTACCTGCCATAGGCGGGAGATTGCTGAGCTGGTTTTTCTTTCGGCCCCGGGCTCACTAATCCCTTTGGGCTTAATGATCCCTTTATACCGGGAAACGAGGATTGGTAAGTCGTGAGTAAGTTTTGTGTTACGGCGGACGCGTGCTGAGCCGGTTTAACGGGCAAAGGATAAGTATGGAATTCTTTCATAAGGCACAGGTGTTGAGCCGGTAAGCTACCTGCCATAGGCGGGAGATTGCTGAGCCGAGTTTTCTATGGGACCCGAGCTCGCCAATCTCTACGAGCTTAACGATCTCTTCAGTGCGTGTAATCGCTATCATTTTTGTATATTGTAGTTGTATTACTATGAAACGTTAAAAGATGAAAATAAACTACTGGGCAGACTTCGAGTATGGTAGCAGATATCACATATATAACAAGGCTCCATCAAAGCGAGAGCTATTTTATGATGCAGAAGACTATAATAGATTTCTGGTGAAATATGAGAATCTGTTTTCAGCATATTTTATAACTTATGCTTACTGTTTAATGCCTAACCACTTTCATTTTCTTGTGAAAGTCAAGTCGAAGTTTAGCGAGGAATTCCTCATTGAGGAAGGCAGCAAAGCCGCAACAAACCTATTAACAGGACAAACTACAGTCAATCAATTTATTGCGGACCAATTTAGAAGATTTTTAAGCGGCACAACAATATATTTAAATAAGAAATATAAAATGGAAGGAGCTGCTTTTCGTCAAAGAGTTAAGAGAGTTCATGTAAATTCTGAAAATCGCATCCTTGAACTGTTGTGTTACATCCATCATAACCCACTTCATCATGGTATTTCGCATGACTATGATGTCTGGCCTTATACATCATATAATAAATATTTAAAAAACCCTCAGGATAAAGACTTGTACAAGTTTATGGAAGATTTAGGGGGTGTCGAGTCTTTTCTTGAAATCCATGAAAACTATAGAGATGAATGGCTAAAAAATGCAGAGTAGTGACGGATCGGTAAGCCCAGAGGGATTGCTGAGCCGGAATCCTTACCCACGGCGGACACGCGTAGTGCTGAGTATTGATTTTTGAAAATGACACTAATGCAGCACTCATATAAGCGAGTCGATATGGTATAAGGAGCGTTGCACTCAAAGAATAAAATCATCTTTAAAATAAAACTCTGCAAAACCAGCTTGAAGGAGTTTCTATGATATGAAGCAGAAAAACCTCTGAGGTTTTCCCCATTTATCAGATACCTTCCCTTTTAATTATTAGTAACTGAAATAGGTTATCCAGAATAAACCTCTGAGGTTTATTGCGCCTTAAAAAAGTGAGTACAGTAAACAATTATTAGAATTTGAGTATAAATATTTGTAAAAGAAATAAGTGTCAATGGTAACGAGCACGAAGTACAAGTCAAAGTATGCTGAGCCGAGTTTTCTATGGGCCCCGAGCCCTTGGGCTCACCAATCTCTACGAGTTTGCCCTGTGAAATCATCGGAGATGCATATTTTACTGGGCTTAATGATCCCTTCAGTGCGTGTGATTCTTAATCCCTGTTGTAAGATCGGTAAGCCAGTGGTATAGCCTTGTGGGGTGCAAGGATTGCCGAGCTGAATAATTACCACAAAGATTACTCCAAAACAAATGCTGATCCGGAATTCTTTTAATCTACTAGCGGGCAATAGATAAGAGATAAACCAATAAATTCCTCTCCTTTAAACAAAATTCCTTTTTATGCTTTATATTATCCATTAACTTCAAGCAGAATACGATATTTGCCGAAAGGCTATCTGAAATTCTATAGCCGGAAAATTATAGCACTAAAAACTTAAGTTCAGAAAATGGCAAGAAGACCTGCAAAATCTATCACCGATCAGCAAAACAAGACATCGATAAGAGATTCCTTTAAAGCCCTGACTACGGTGCCTCGCTTTTTTAAAGAGGTATATAGAAGTAGCCCAGGACTTTTTATTGCCAATGTGATTTTCCGTTTCATTAATTCCTTTACTCCTGTGGTAATCCTATGGGTAGGTAAGCTTATAATTGATGAAATTATTCTGCAGGTATCTCTGGAAGAACAGGATTTAAGCCTCCTGTGGAAATATGTTGCGCTGGAGTTTGCTGTGGTGATATTGTCAGATTTACTCGGTAGAGTCATTAATTTGACGGATGGATTGATAGGGGATATCTACAATATATTTTCTTCCGAGAGAATTATCAGAAAGACCAGCCAGCTTACGATAGCACAGCTTGAGGACCCCGATTTTTACGACAAACTGGAGCGAGCGAGAACGCAAACTAGTCGCCGAGTGGACCTTATGAGCAATATATTGGGCCAAGCGGAAAGTATGATTTCTATGGCATCTTTGATAGCAGGGTTAATTTACTTTGCTCCGGTTCTGATTCTGCTACTAGTGTTGAGTATTATCCCGTCTTTTATCAATGAGGCAAAGTTCAGTTCCACGAGGTATTCCCTGGCAAGAAGCTGGACAAGCGAGCGACGCGAATTGGATTATCTGAGGTATATCGGTGCAAATAATGAAACATCCAAAGAGGTGAAGCTTTTTGGACTCACTGATTTTATCGCAGATCGCTTTAATGTCCTGTCCAGGAAATACTATGAGATAACCAAAAGCCTATCCATAAGACAATCCATCTGGGGATCAGTATTTAATATTCTTGGTGTGTTGTCCTATTATGGTGCTTATGTTTACATTATCATGAGAGTGTTGGCAGGCTTTATTTCTATCGGAGAACTGACTTTCTTGTCAGGATCCTTTAATCGATTGAGAAATAATCTGCAGAACTTCTTTTCTCGTTTTACACGTATTTCTGAAAGTGCCCTATACCTCAAAGATTACTTTGATTTTATCGATCTGGAAGTAGAGCAACAAAGCACAGATCTTGTAGCACTGCCGGATAAAATTAAAGAAGGCTTTGTAGTAAGAGACGTGCATTTTACATATCCGGGAGGTTCTGAAGAGGTATTAAAGGGGGTTAGCTTTGAAATAAAAGCAGGAGAAAAAATGGCTTTTGTCGGACAGAACGGCGCAGGGAAAACGACCTTAATAAAACTTTTTCTACGATTTTATGAGCCTACGAGCGGGGAGATTTTATTGGATGGTATAAATATCAACTGCTTTGATGTAGATGAATACAGAAAACGCTTTGGAGTGATATTTCAGGATTTCTTCCGCTATGAATTTACAATGCGCGAAAATATCGCTGTAGGAAATATAGATGAACTGGATAATGACCCTGTAATTGAGGATGCTGCAGCACGTAGTCTTGCAGATCAGGTAGTAAGAGAAATGGCTGATGGCCTCGAGCAGCAATTAGGACGACGTTTTGCCAGCGGACAAGAGCTTAGTGGCGGACAGTGGCAGAAAGTTGCTCTGGCGAGAGCTTATATGAAGGACGCAGAAGTGATGGTGCTGGACGAGCCGACAAGTGCACTGGATGCTCAGGCGGAGTTTGATGTATTCGAGAGGTTTATAGGACTGACCAAAGGCCGTACTAGTATTATTATCAGCCACCGTTTCAGTACTGTCCGTATGGCAGACAGAATTCTCGTGTTAAAGGATGGTAAAGTACTGGAAATAGGGACGCATGAAGAACTTATGGCAGAACCAAAATTGTATGCAAGTCTATTTAATCTGCAAGCTGCCGGATATCAGTGATACATTATTAAAAAAAGGAAATTCAGTGAATTAGACGGGGTGGTGCACCGAACTCATCTCCAAGAGCTGTAACATATAAAGATAAATCCGGATGCACATTTAATCCCTGTATTCTTAATTGATAAGAATTTTATTTTGTAGCATTGGCAGTCCAGGTCTGACCATCTTTACTGTAGAGGATTCTTAAAGAAGATTCGCTGATTTCGACATATTTGATACCTTCCTCGAAGTCGATATTGACAAGTCTCTTGTCGCCATCTTCTTTAAATTCGACTCCATTTAAATTTGGAATCCCATTAGAAAACTGAAAGTTGTATTTTGTATTACTTGCTATTTTTATTACAGTTACAGACCCATTATCGTGAGATTCTCTGTCGCCATCATCATTTATGTATGCGATTGAACCTTCATACTTTCCGATAAAGAAATCTTTATCCGTCGGATCAGTATCCTTGTTACATGCTGCTACAAAGAATATGAATATTAATAAGCTCGAAATTTTAAGAATATTTTTCATCTAAAATAAGTTTTAATTTTGAAAATCGTGTTTCTGTAAGTTTAAACGTTGTTAATTTCTGCGACGTTTTATAAAATCATCGTTTTTATAGATTCCCGACCTTAAGTTATAGAAACAAAAGTCTACTAAACCTTTTCGAATAGAGATTGAATTGTTATATCCTTAATTTCTCAATCAGGGTAAACCTCGATAGATTGCCATTAGCCATCTACTGCTAAACGTAAAATGTCCCCAAATACTCCACGTGCAGTAACAGATGCACCTGCGCCTGCTCCTTGGATAAGTAAGGGATTGTCACCGTAACTTTCAGTATAAATTTCAAAGATATTATCCGAACCTTTTAGTTGCCCTAGGGCAGAATCTGCAGGAACTTCAACGAGTTTACAGGAGAGATTGCCTTTGTCTTGTTGTAAATCTCCGGATAACTCACCGATGTATTTTAGTACATATCCCGGCTTTAGGTTTTGCTTGAGATTATCAAAGTAAGTATCGAAATCCTCCAGCCGTTCAAGGAAACCAGAAATATCTAGCTCTCTGAGGTCCTTAGGAATTAAGTTCTCAATTACTACTTCATCAAACTCATTTCTGAGATCCAGTTCTCTCGCCAGAATCAATAACTTCCTTCCCACGTCATTGCCGGACAGATCCTCTCTGGCATCCGGTTCCGTATAACCTCGTTCCATAGCCTCCTTTAGAACTGTACTAAAGCGCTTATTACTCTCAGAGTAAGTGTTAAAAATGTAACTAAGACTGCCCGAGAATACACCGCGTATGCCTGTGATATTCTCACCTGACAGATGCAGTAGTTTAATTGTGTCAATTAAGGGCAGCCCTGCACCGACATTAGCTTCATAGAGATATTCTTTGTGGTGCGTCTTTAAGGTATTTCGCAGCTTATTATAGAAAGTATAAGGTGCTGTATTTGCAATTTTATTGGATGAAATGAGGTCAAAGCCCGCTTTAACAAGAGAAATGTAATTATGGATAAAGTCCCCTGAAGCTGTATTATCCACCGCAATACGGTTCTCGAGGTGATGCTTGTCAGCAAATGCAATTACATCTTCGATGATGTATGGGGTTGCCGAATTTTCGATTTCATCTCGCCAATTTGCTTCGAGACCATTTTCATTAAATACAGCCTTACGGGAATTTCCTACTGCAAAGATATTAAGACGGATGCCCTTGCGTTTTTCAATATTTGCTGCAGATGCAATAATCTGGTCGATTAACGTGCTTCCAACCAAGCCGTGACCAAATATTGCCAGATTAATCGTCTTGGTAACTCCGAAGATCCTTCCGTGAATTGTATTCAGCGCACGTTCCGCATCAGCTTCTCGGACGACAATACTCACATTGTTTCCGGTAATTGAATTATTGAAAAGAACAGGCACTATTCTATTGCGGATTAAAGCTGAATAAGCTTTATCGAATGTAGACAAATCCTGCCCGATAATAGATATGACTGCGATACTTTCATCTGCGCTTATCTCGCTTACATCCCTGGAAAAGAAATCGTTTTTGAACTCCTCGTGCAAGGCGAGTACTGCTGCTTCCGCATCCTTACTTTTTACCAGAAATCCGAGGCCTCGTTCCGATGAACCCTGGGATATTACGCCGATACTGATGCCTTCCTTGGCCATCGCTGTAAAAATCCGGGCATCGACTCCTACTTTGCCCAGAAGACCGCGTCCGATAAGACGGATAAGTGCAACATCCTTGTCAATGGACAGTGATTTTATTCCCTTGGGTGTAGGGCGGGAAGAAATCAATGTTCCGCTCCCAGCCGGATTCAAGGTATTTAAAATCCGCAGTGGAATCTCTTTTTCTACCAATGGTAATATGGTCTTTGCATGCAGTATTGAAGCACCGAAATTTGCCAGTTCGTTAGCTTCATTGAAATTGAGTTCTTCAATTTTCTTTGCTTGACGGACTTGATCCGGATTGGCGGTGAATATGCCGTCTACATGCGTATAGTTTCTCAGTTCTTCTGCTTCGAGAAAATTAGCGAGTAGTGCGGCTGTATAATTACTGCCATTCCTCCCAAGTGTTGAAGTTTCGCCATTTTCCGTCGAGCCGATAAAACCTGTAACGACAGAAATTGAGTCACCGTTCAATTGCTTAAAATAGGAGCGAGTTCTGGCCCGGGAAGTGAATTCGATAGCTTGTGCTTCTCCGAAGTTGTCATCAGTAACAATAAACTCCCTGCTGTCAATTGCAAATGCATTCAAATTCTGTCTTTGTAACTCAGCGCAGAGCACCTTTCCCGATATTATTTCTCCTTGAGCCAGAATTTCATCCCTGACCTTGGGGCTAAAATCTGCTAGCAGAGATACACCTTCGTACAGGCGATCCAATGTTTGAAATTCCTTGCTTAAATCGGCCTTGAGGTGGTAAGGACGCAATTTGAAATCATCGTACATGAATTGATAATCCTTTCCTGTTGCCGCAAGATTGAGTATCTGATCCAGCGTATCTGTCGTATCTCCGATAGCTGAAACAACAATAGCAATGCGACCTTTTTGTGCCTCAGTTCTGATAATCTCGATAACTTTATCAAATGTATTCCCGGAAGCCAGGGATTTTCCACCAAACTTTAAAACTTTCATTCTTAATTCCTCTGTGTTAAAAAATATGCTTAATTAAATGATTCAATTGTTTATACTCGATGAGAAATGCATCGTGCCCGTGAATGGACTGAATTTCACCGAAGTAAATATTGGGTTTATGTTCTTGAATTAGCTTGAATGCCTGCCATTGTTCCTCTCTGGTAAAGAGAAAATCACTGTCGATGGCAATGCAGTAAATATCCATTGTACTAGCTTTCGCAAATGCAATAATATCTTCCGCTTCAAGCCCTTCGCCTATGGTTTTCAGTAAATGGTTCATGATTTTATAAGAGGATAAACTGAATCGCTTTTCCAAGCTTTCGCCGTGATACTTCAACCAGCTTTCAATTTCATATTGACTTTCTTCTGCTCTTATTTTTCTGTTGAACCTTTCGGCAAATGATGCCGGAGTTCTATACAGGTGCATAGCGTGCATACGTGCATCGTAAACCGGATTGGGGGAGTTGTTGAGGATATTATCCTGCACCAGTACATTTCCTATCAGCCAGTCTGATGCCTGTAAAGAAGCTGCAACGGGAATCAGGTTCCGAATTTTATCGGGTCGCAAAAATGCCATTTCCCAGGCGATACCTCCACCGAGACTACCTCCTATAACTGCATAAACCTCTTTAATTCCCAGTGTATCCAGCCCGCGCCAGAATAATTCAGCGATCAGAGAAGTAGTGAGAAGGGAATAATCCGGGATTTTCTCATCCTCGAGTAAATAACCATTTCCCGGTATATCAAATGCAAGCACGGTATACTCATTTAAGTCTATGGTTCCGCCATGTGCAATGAGACGATTCCACCATCCCTTTTCCCCTGCAACTTCACTATTACCTGTGAGTGCATGGTTGACGAGTACGAGTGGAGCTGTATTTAATTCCCTCCCAAAGCTCTGCCAGGTGAGCTTGAAGTGATGTGTTTTACCATCTCCTAGTGAGATATTATCAATCTTTATTTCCTGAATTGTTTCTGTGAGCATTTCGCTATTTCTGTATAATTGAATTTGTGTGACAACAGGCTGAAGCCGAGCTTCTGTGCGGCTTCGCCCGCTGTGTCTGAACTGTTAATGAATCCCCGCTTCAACATTTGCAGAAGCTAAAACTATTGCCTCTTTCAGATCTGCCTTGAGATCCTCAAGCGATTCCAGGCCTACGGACAGGCGTATCAGATCCGAGCTGACACCGGCTGAAAGTTGCTCCTCGTCACTGAGTTGCTGATGCGTCGTAGATGCCGGATGGATGATGAGCGACTTCGTGTCCCCAAAATTGGCAAGGAGCGAGAAGAGCTTCACATTGTCGACGAGAATCTTCGCTGCGTTGAAGCCGCCTTTGAGGCCAAATGTAAGGACGCCACTCTGGCCTTTCGGCAAATAAGTTTGCGCAAGCTCATAATACTCACTGGATTCCAAGCCCGGATAATTGACCCATGCAACTTCTTCCTGCCTTTCAAGCCACTTAGCAAGGGCAAGAGCATTTTCACTGTGCTTAAGGATGCGGATGGGCAGCGTTTCAAGTCCCTGAATTATCTGGAAAGCATTGAAAGGGCTGAGAGCAGAACCGAGATCGCGGAGTCCTTCAACACGTATCTTGGCAATAAAAGCTGCATTGCCGAGAGCCTCGTGATAAATCAGACCATGATAGCCCGCAGATGGCTCGGTAAATTCAGGAAACTTCCCACTACTCCAGTCAAAGGTCCCCGCGTCGATAATTGCCCCTCCGAGGCTGGTCCCGTTACCTGTTGCATACTTGGTAAGGGAATGGATAACGATATTAGCTCCATGTTCAATAGGTTTTAAGAGGTATGGTGTGGCGACAGTGTTATCTACCACAAATGGTATTCTGGCTTCCTTTGCAATAGCTGAAATAGCCTTGAGATCCAGTATGTCAAGCTTGGGATTTCC
Source organism: uncultured Saprospiraceae bacterium (assembly GCA_964423575.1). Classification (GTDB taxonomy): domain Bacteria; phylum Bacteroidota; class Bacteroidia; order Chitinophagales; family Saprospiraceae; genus CAYRFF01. Next base: position 62,399 of record CAYRFF010000002.1, read on the forward strand.
TACACTCTCCGCAAATACTAACCGCGTATTCTCCTGTATCGCATCGCGGAAGTTTTCCGGGTTTTCCGGATCGACAAAAGTGGTTTTAATCCCGAGACGGGGGAGAGTTACATTGAGTAAATTATACGATCCTCCATAAATACTGCTGGAAGATACGATATGATCGCCTGCACGTAATAGCGTGAGTATAGTGGTGGCAATTGCCGCCTGACCTGATGCCGTTACCACGGCTCCGATTCCACCTGCAAGTGCTGCAAGTCGTTGCTCGAGTACATCATTGGTGGGATTATTGAGACGGGTGTAAATATAAGCTGGAATCGAGAGGTTGAATGCGCCTGCTGCATGATCGGTATCCTTGAATACAAAGGATGTCGATTGATAAATAGGCACAGCTCTGGTTCCTGCTGTTGTGTTTACATCATGTCCGCTGTGTAGTGCTTGTGTTTCAAATTTTAAATTGCTCATTTCTATTGTTATTTTTTGTTTGTTTAAATAAAAAAAGTCCCTCCGACACAGTTTGCCGAAGGGACTTTAGAGTTTTACAAATGGTACATTTTTTACTTCATAATACTCCTTGATCTACGGCAATAGGGGATGGGGAACATCATCATCATGTTCATCATCATACACATAGCTTTTGGACAATAAGTATTGAAGTTCATTGCTTCTTGTTTACATGCGAATTATCGCGAAAAATCCACAGCCTAAAGGCATGTGGTAACTAAAAGATAATTTTATTAACAACTGGTATATTCTGAAATAAAAAAAGCCTCTGCGGTTTTTCACTGCAGAGGCTTTTAATTGTATATATCTTATATTTTTACATAGTTATACAAATAGCGTCCCCTGCAGATTTCTCCACATTGGCATATAACACATATTTGTATAATACTTAATCATTTTTTCTTCTTTTGCTGCGCCAAAGTACCGTAATAAAATCCGTATTGCCAAAATTATTTTATCAATTGTTTATAAATATATTTATTGCCTATATATAAGATTAAGAATGTCAAGAAGTTATACTGTAAAATTATTTCGTTAATTTTTTTTAAATTAGTAAGGTTCAGGTGAGGTTGAATACGCTAAGCATAATGAGAATCACTGGTCATTCTGACAAAACAGAACGAAGTGGGGTGAAGGAAGAATCTCTTGCCACTTGGTTCGTGTGCCATAATAAGTACACTTATCACAAACCACCCTGCTCCGCCCGAGGCGGACCACCATCCGCCAAAGGCGGAGGGGATTTTAATGTGTGGTTCTTTTCTGCCGATTTAAAAACGAAGCTAAACTCCCTTCTCCACGCCTAACGTGGGGAAGGGCTGGGGATGGGGTGTGCTCACAAAAAACAAAAGCAAGGAATCTCTTGCCACTCGGTTCGTGTGCCATAATAAGTCCACTCATTACAAACCACCCCGCTCCGCCCGAGGCGGACCACCCCTCCATCCTTCGAGTGCGCTTCGCTTCCTCAGGAACCTGGAGGGGAATTTTAATGTGTGGTTCTTTCTGCCACAATGAAAATGGAGCCATCAGCGCGACACCCATACTTTGATAACCATCAATAAGCGACTCGTAAATTCTTCCCAACTCAGTTCTTGTCTGGAAGGACTGTCCGGCCATGGATCGCGCACCACTACTTTAATCGGAATCGTGTTATTATATGCATCGACCTGATAGTATATTGCCGTTAAGACATAGGCGTGGCCTATATTTAATTGTGGATTGCTCATTCCCACGATTAATGGCCACTTGTATGCTAGGTTCTGTGTGATTTCATTGGGATTGTTTAAGCCTGACTGGCAATAAATCTGTGAATATCCACCCATCACATTGGGAGCCCAGCCACTAAGGGCGTAAATGATCTGTTGCTCGTTGGCAGGTTGGTCCATCAGGTTACCATAAACCTTTGCAACAAGTTCTTCCTGGGAAATGTAGAGACCGTGATAGTTAAGTACCATTTGTATACAAGCGGCCCAGCACCAGTTATTCTGCCGCTGCCTGCCGTGTTGTGAGGAAGCTGAAAAGAACTCAAATTCATCTGATGGAATACCCGCCACATAAGTATAGGCGTCCACTTGCATGATATTTTGGCTCGTACTTGTGTCAGGGAATAGAAAAATCATTGATATCAACGATATCAGGAGTAAACTATATTTTTTCATTTTTCTGCTGTTTACTATTAAAAAATAATAACTGCAAGTTGATCTTTCCAGCTGTAAGATAGGAAATGTTTTGAAATGAAAGTGCAGAATTAATGAGCAATGATTCGCAATACTTTTCTTTGTTGTAGTTGCAGTAGGAAAATTAGGCTGTGATTTTATAGGATTTAATATTCCTGGTAAACAGGAAATAGTCTGTGTAGAGCCTGGAAAGGAGAATCTGCTTTCCCTACTGTATTACTCGCAACTTTGTCGAGATTTTAAGCTTAAATAATGCATGTTTTTAGATGTAGTGAGCACAATATTTGGCTTCCACACCCTACAAAGAATAGATTATATTAAATATGATTTATACTGCTTCATAAAATAATTTTGAAAATATCGCAAATATATCGTTACCTTTAGAGTGGATTTCTACACTAATCTATAGTTGACTTGCTCAACTGAAAATTTGCCTGAGAAATTACACAGCTCTGCAAATTAACTATAACAGTATTTCAAGTGCCCATAAAATCGGTCTCTTGAATTAAAAGACATCACTTAAAGTATTATGTACTAATCGGGAGATGATTCCCGGTTATCAGTAACAATTTTGTACATTTTAAATACTTTAATTATGAGAAATCTTTTAATAGCAGTACTGTTTCTCTTCGTTTCTTCAAGTCTTTGGGCATCGAATGATAAGCCATCTGTAAAAAATGACAAACCATACGGTTTTATAGAGAATAAAGGCCAGGTTATGAATCAGAATAATGATTATAACCCGGAAGTATTGTTTTTATTACCGGGAACACAGGGTATGAATGTTCAGCTCAAGGCAAATGGATTTAGTTATGACAGTTACAAGCCTACGCTGGATGTAAATGAACTTGCTTCGAAATTCCTTGGAAATAGTTTTTTTGTCCCAAATCAAGCTGTGGAATTTACATTTCATCGTGTTGAAATTGAGTTTTTGGGAGCAGCGATAAATCCACAGATTATCGCTATGAATCCGGCATCAGATTATATCAATTATTATGGCGGGAATATTCCTGAAGATGGACTTACCGGAATAAGGCACTATGGGAAAATTTTATACAAGGATTTATACCCGGGAATTGACCTTGAGTTTATCCAGAACCGGGAAACTGACATTAAATATAATTTCATTGTCCATAAAGGCGCTGATCCCTCACTTATTCAATGGAAGTATACAGGGAATACAGCTGACTTGGTCGATGAAGAAATTATTCTCAATATAGAACCGGGGATTCTTAAGGAAACAATTCCATTAAGCTGGCTTTCCGCTAGTGGAGAACCTATCAATATACAATACAAAAAGGTTGATTCAGAAACGTTCAGTTTTAAAATCCCCACCACATGGAATGGCGAGGAAATGGTTATAGATCCTACACCTGTACTTGATTGGGGTACTTATTATGGTGGTAGTGGCAATGATAATCTGAACAGAATTGCATATAGCAGCTCGGATGCAATATATGTTGTCGGTTCGACACTCTCGACAAGTAAAATTGCGACTTCAGGTGCGCATCAGACTACCTTGGGAGGGCAGAATGATGCCTTCCTTGTGAAGTTCAATAGTGCAGGGCAACGTATATGGAGTACCTATTATGGTGGCAGCGAGAACGACTTTGGTTATGGTGTTGCTTGTGATGCAAGCGGGAACGTATATATGTGTGGTGCTACCAATTCTCAGGCGGGAATTGCCACAACAGGCGCACATCAGCCTAGTATCGGCGGGGTGTCTACAGATGCTTTCCTCGTGAAATTTAATAGTTCAGGTACAAGACTGTGGGGAACATACTATGGTGGTGCAGATCACTTTGGGCAAGGCAATGCAAATGACCATGCCTACGATGTAAGTGTCGATAATAATGGAAACGTTTATATTGTTGGAGAGACCAATTCTGAAGCTGGTATCGCGAGTCCAAATGCATATCAGACCTATTTGAGCCAAGGATCAAAGGATGCTTTTATCGCTAAATTTAATAGCTCCGGTACGAGACAGTGGGGGACATATTATGGATCCTGGGGGGATGAGACAGCATCGGCAATCGATCTTGACAATGCAGGAAATATCTTTTTCTGTGGGAATACAACATCAGTTGCCGGTCTGGACGTTACCGGTGGACATCAGACCACTTATGGTGGTGGAGGCAGTGATGGGTTTATGGCTAAGTTCAACAGCTCGGGTTCCCGTATCTGGAGTACGTATTATGGTGGAGCAGGCGAGGACCTCCTTATGGATCTATCTCTGAATCCTTCCGGAGAAATATATGTAATAGGCTATGGTAATTCTTCAACGATGATTGCCACCGGTGGAACTCATCAGAGTACCAAAGATGCTGAAACTGAAACGTATTTAATTAAATTTAAAAATAATGGCGGCCGTATATGGGGAACCTATTACGGTGGAGAAAGCCATGATTATGGAATTGGAGTATTTGCGACTGATGAAGCTGCCTACATAATTGGCTTTACTTTTTCGGACACTAAAATTGCAACAGCAGATGCATATCAAGAGTCCAAAGCCGGCAACTACGATGCCTATCTCGTAAAAATGAATGCGTCCGGTATACGAGAATGGGGCACGTATTATGGAGGTGAAGCCCTTGATATTGCTTATGGGGTAGAAGTAATAGATGACGGCACAATTTATGTTGCAGGGTCGACAGTTTCAGCTTCCGGAATTGCAACCGGTAATGGACATCAGCCTGCTTTTGGCGGAGAAATGGATGGTTTTTTTGTGAAATTTGTGAATTGCCATGATACAGAAGAGTCCATCGAGGTTTCAAGCTGTGGAAGCTATACTTCACCTAGTGGACAGAACTGGACTGAAACCGGTTTATACCAGGATATCATCCCCAATGCCTTAGGTTGCGATAGTATTATCACTATAAAACTGCTCATATTCCCTTACACAGAGGAGGAAATCACTGTAGAAGCATGTGATGAATACACTTCCCCTAGCGGTGAGCATATCTGGACTGAGTCAGGTGAGTACATCGATGTAACTACTAATAGTCATGGCTGCAAACATCTAATTTATATAAATCTGACTATTCTCAATAGTTCGGTATATCAGATGGGAGTTGTAACCTGTGATTCTTATGAGGCTCCCGATGGCGAGATTTTGACTGAATCAGGGTTTTACTCATACATTATTCCCAATAGTGTCGGATGCGATAGCTTTATTTATTTGAATCTGACAATTGAAGCGGAACCGGTTATTAATCTGGATATTACAGAATGTGAACAGTATAATTCGCCGTGGGGAACTGTTTATTCTGAATCAGGTGTGTATGTAGTAGATCTGCCGTCCACGACGGGTTGCGATAGCACCATTATTTTGGATTTAAAATTGAATCATGCAACATATTCTACCCTGGACATAGTCAACTGTCATGAGTGGTATTCGCCTAGTGGACAAGTGTATACAGAATCAGGAACCTACCAGGATGTCATCCCCAATGCAGCGGGATGTGATAGTGTCATTACCATAAATCTGACATTGGGAGAGGCTGTTTTTGAATGGGAAATATTCAGTTGTGATTACTATGTGTCGCCCAGTGGTAAATATACTTATTCGCAACCGGGAATATATAGAGATACGATTATAAGTGCTCAATATTGCGATTCGATTTTTATAATTGACTTTAAGGGAGGTGTGATTAATCGTGCCATCACTATAACCGGGAATACTTTAAGTTCAGAGGAACCTGATGCTGTATATCAATGGATCGATTGCACCAATAATGAACCGATTCCCGGCGCAACAGATCGTAGTTATACGCCCGAGGAAGATGGAGTGTATGGAGTCTATATTATTAAGGGCGACTGTGAAGAAATGTCAGTTTGCTATGAAATGACCATAGTAAGTGAAGAATATGCTGGTAAAAGCGATATAAAAATATATCCTAATCCGGTCAGTGATGTACTATCTGTAGAAGTTCCTGAAAGTATGAATTGTATAATATTCAATCAACTGGGACAAATGATCCATACTCAAGAATTGACCAACGGGAGTAATAGAATTAACCTTCCTGACCTACCTGATGGGATGTATATTCTAAAGGCATATAAGGAGAATACAGTTTACTCGCACAAACTGATTATTCATCATTAAGAGAGTTTTGTAGGTTCTTTTTTAAGAAGGGGGAATAGAGATATTCCTCCTTCTTTAGATCAAAGACCAGGACTTGACTGACTACTCGCCATCTACGAATTCTTTCAACTCCTTCAACTTCAGCATACACTCAATAGGTGTCAATGAATTTACATTGATTTCATCGAGATAGGCAAGAATCTTTTCATAGTCTTCATTATTGCTTTCCGCGCTTCCAAAAAGTTGTAATTGAAACTCTTGCGCCGGAATATTGATTGAAGCCTCAGAGTCGGAATCACCCATTTTCTGCTCTAGCTGCTTGAGGATTTTTTCTGCACGAGACAGGATAGAAGTCGGCATACCGGCCATCTGGGCTACGTGAATACCAAAACTATGCTGAGAACCTCCTTTCTTTAACTTCCGGAGGAAAATGACTTCTCTTCCCGTTTCATGAGTTGAAACATGATAGTTTTTAATCCTTGGATAGGTTTTCTCCAGCTCATTCAACTCGTGATAATGAGTGGCAAATAATGTCTTGGGCTGATGGGGAGATTCATGCAGAAACTCCGCTATAGACCAGGCGATAGAAATTCCATCATAGGTACTTGTCCCTCTTCCTATTTCATCCATTAAAATCAGGCTGCGGGAAGAAATATTGTTGAGGATATTGGCAGTTTCATTCATCTCAACCATGAAAGTCGATTCACCGCTGGAAATATTATCGGAGGCCCCCACACGTGAAAATATCTTATCGACAATGCCCAGTCTGGCTCTTGCCGCCGGAACAAAGCTTCCCATCTGTGCCATTAATGAGATAAGGGCAGTCTGACGCAATATAGCCGACTTACCACTCATATTAGGTCCTGTAATCATCAGAACCTGCTGATTATCATTGTCGAGGAAAATATCGTTGGGGACATATTCTTCACCCAGGCGCATAAACTGCTCTATGACCGGATGTCTACCGTCGATGATATCTATTTCTTTGCTTTCATCGATAGTGGGGCGATTGTAATGATGTTTTACAGAAGCTTCCGCAAATGATGCCAGACAATCAAATTCTGCAATTATCTCTGCATTTGCCTGGATTTCTTTCACGTATTTGGATACATCTTCTATAAGATTGTTAAATACTTCTTCCTCTAGTTCCAATGCTCTTTCTTCTGCGTGAAGGATCTTCTCTTCCAGCTGTTTCAGTTCATCAGTGATATAGCGTTCAGCATTTTTTAAGGTCTGTTTCCTTACCCAGTGCTCCGGCACCATGCCCTTATTCTTGTACCTATTGGTTACTTCCAGATAATAGCCGAAAACGTTATTGAAACCTACCTTAAGGTTATCTATGCCGGTAGCTTCTGCTTCCTTTGCCTGAATATCTGCAAGTAATTCCTTGGCATGCTTGATTGTGTAGCGGTAGTCGTCAATTTTAGGATGAGCACCATCAGCTATGACATTTCCCCGGTTGAAATTGGCAGGGGGATCATCCACAACTGTTTTATCAATCTGCTGACGTATATCTTCGCAGTCTATAAACCGTCCGCTGATTTCCAGTATGTCATCAACTTCCGATGCATCCATCAATTCTTTTACCTGAGGAATATAGGATAGGGAAGTGGAGAGCTGTTTCATTGCCTTGGGATGGATTTTCCCCATAGGAACTCTGGAAATCAATCGCTGTAAATCACCAAACTTACCCAATATCTCCCGCAGATCTTCCCGTACTCTGCTGTGTCCTGCCAGGAAATCAACGATATTATGGCGTTTGTTGATTTCAGGAACGCTGATCAAGGGCATAATAATCCACTTTTTAAGCAAGCGGCCGCCCATCGGTGTCCTTGTGAAATCGAGGACATCGATTAATGGCTTTCCTGTCTGGAAAGGGGAGTCAAGCAATTCAAGATTCCTTATAGTAAACCTATCCAGCCACACAAAGCCATCTTTTTGCAAGCGTTGAATATTGTTGATATGATTGATGCGCGTGTTTTCTGTCGTTGAGAGATAATGTAGGATGGAACCCGCTGCTATCTGCGCATTTATCATATCTTCTACACCAAATCCTTTCAGGCTGCTAACCTTAAAATGGTCGAGTAATTTTTCTTCTGCAAAATCCAGGTTATACACCCAGTCATCGATGCCGTAGGTATACCATGTGCCACCAAATTTGTTGAAAAAAGCCTTTTCCTTCAACCTGGACAAAATAATTTCATTGGGTTTAAAGGATTGCAGGAGTTTATCAATATCAATATAATTTCCTTGTCCTACCAGAAACTCACCGGTAGAAATGTCAAGAAATGCTATTCCGTATTCATCCAGTCCGGCATAGTGAATCGAGGCGAGATAGTTATTGCTTTTATTGTCGAGCAACTCCTCATCCATGGTCAGTCCGGGCGTGATTACGTCAGTAACTCCCCGTTTTACTACGGATTTTCCTTTTTGAGGCTTTTCCAGTTGCTCACAGATGGCAACGCGCATACCGGCTTTTACCAGACGGGGGAGATATACATTCAGAGAGTGATGGGGAAAGCCCGCCAGGGCGATATCGCTCCCTCCGTTATTGCGACTGGTAAGTACAATACCGAGAATATCCGAAACTTTTTGGGCATCCTCAGCAAAGGTTTCATAAAAATCCCCGATTCTGTACAGTAATATAGCATCAGGATACTTGGCCTTAAGCTTAAAATACTGCTTCATCATGGGAGTTGATTCCGCCTTCTTATTCATTCTTTGTTTACTGTTTTACTGGTTCTTGCTTCGGGTATACTTATAGAAAGATAAATATACCTCCACTTGTTTATATCTTCTTCTGATCTGCCTTTCGGCAAATCTCTAAAATAGTCAAATTTAAAGACAGTTTTCATATCTAAGTAGTTTTATTTCTTATTTCAATATTTGACATTTGCGTAAGCTAAATAAGCTTGTTTCAACGGGGCTGAAATTGTATACAAAATTCAGAAAGTGAGAGAGAGGCGAAAAGTCGATTTCTATTGCGAAAAACCTTTTTATATTTAAATCGACAAATAGTAGGCCGGACGGGAACAATTAAACGCTGAGGATATTATAATAATTAAAAGGAACTCTTATTTTTGTGTTGAAAATTAAAAGAAGATGAAAGAAACCATGCTGGCAAATGCCCTTAAAAAACTCGATAGAGATGAAGAGCAACTTTTGTTTGATAGTATTGCTTTAATTACTATTCTTATCGCAGGTAGCGATGGGCAGATAAGGGATAAGGAACTTCAGAAATCTGAAAACATTACCAAGATTAGATCCTTTACTAATCCGGATGCTTTGGGTGAGTTTTATGCTCGAGTAGGACAGGATTTTAATGAGCGCCTTGCAGAATTGCTGGAAGAACTGCCAAATAATACAGACGAAAGAACTGCTGAGTTAAGCCATCGACTTTCTGGCTTGACAGACATTCTGAAGAAAGTTGATATTGATTTCGGCGATTTGTATTACGATAGTATCAAGTCTTTAGCGCGCCACGTTGCTGAGGCTGCCGGTGGTTTTCTGGGCTTTGGGAAAATTTCATACGAGGAAGCTCAGCTTATCGATTTGCCGATGATAGAGTTTGAATTTAAAGGCTAGCCTTCCAAGGCATTTCGTATTCTCATTTACCTGAGTTTTCCAAAATACTGTTTTATCCAAGGCAGAACGTAGTTGCTATTGGTAGTGCAAGTAGTATCTTGTTTGCAATCGCAAAAATTATGCATGGAAGGGTCAGCGGTTGTTATTTTCTTTTATTCTTTATCTCAATCTTTATCCCGATTCGATTATTCTAGGTGGGCTTTGCGATATTCTAAATTTGAAGTCAAGCTTATTCTATGAAAGCTAGGCTCTTATACCTTTAACTATCGTATTTAGAATCCTGACTGTTAATCTTTAGCATATAGATTTCTACTGATAAGAAATTACCACTTTCCGCCTGCACCTCCACCACCGAAGCTGCCGCCTCCGAATCCTCCAAAGCTGCGTCCGCCGGAACTGCTGCTACTAGATCTTCCGCTGCTGTAACTTCTGCCGGAATAACCTGAACTACCTGTAATAATAGGACCATGCCAGCCTCCTCTTCCAATGGAGCCACCGCTGCGCGTATCAGCGTTTTTTGCTACTACGATTATGAAAATTATTATAATCATCAGGAAGATAATCGCACCTGTCGGAAAACTATTATCAAAATTGTCGTCATAAATATAGGGGACAGGGGAAAATTCCCCTTGCAATAGACTTATAATAACATCAGTGGCATCGTCCAGACCGGAATAAAAGTCCCCTTTGCTAAATTCAGGGATCATTACATTGTTCACGATGCGATGCGCATATATATCCGGTATAGCGCCTTCAATGCCCCGACCGGTTGCAATAAAGGTCTCTCTTTCTTTTTCTGCAATAGTAATTACAATGCCGTTATCTATACTGCCTGTCCCGACACCCCATCTGTCACCGAGTGTATAACTGAACTCCGCAATTTCCCAGTTGCCAATCGTTTTGACAAGAATTATAGCTATCTGGGTGGAGGTCGTGTCGTAGTAATAAACAAGCTTATTCTCGAGTTTGTCTCTTTGATCAGTAGAAAGAAGACCGGCAAAGTCATTGACGAGCCGGGGTGGAGTAGGCCGCTCGGGAATATCCTGAGCGATAGCAGTTCTTACAGCTATAACAATAAAAAGTAAGATGAGAAGCAGAAATCTATTCTTCTTCATTCCATAGGTCTTTTTCAAATGCTATGTCATTGGGTAATTCATTTACGTCATTCTCTGCTATGGGGAAATATTTCCTTAATTGTTCACCGACTTCATCAATACCATGACTGAGACCCGTAATGAATTCGCCACGGGTAAAGTTGTCGCGCATGACTATTGATATTTCCTCCCAAAAACCATCATGCACTCTTTCATGAATACCTTTATCACCGATTATTGCGTATTTCCTGTCGTCAAAGGCAATGTAGAATAAAACTCCATTACGCAACTCGGTTTTATCCATTTTAAGTAGCGAAAAGATTTCCACTGCGCGCTCTTTCGGAGAAAAATTACCGGTTTTACGCTCAAAATACACGCGTATTTCTCCACTAGTTTTCTTCTCCGCATCTTGGATACGTTGAGAAATCAGCGCTTTTTCATCCTTATTGAAGTAGTCCTCCAGCAGTCGCATCAGAAGTTGATTTCAGGGGCTACTTCAGATCCTTTCTGTGCCTCAAAATAGGCCTGAGGTGAAAAGCCAAACAGCCCGGCCACGATGTTACGCGGAAATTGCTTGATATAAGTGTTGTATTCTCTGGCTACTTCGTTAAAGTCTGTTCTCGCTTTATTTATGCGGTTTTCAGTACCTTCAATCTGTGCCTGAAAATCCCGGAAAGCACCGGTAGTCTGTAATTGAGGATATGCTTCTGCTACTGCTAGTAATCTACTGAATGAGGAACTGAGTTGTGCCTGTGCATCCTGGAATTTCTTTAAATTTTCTTCTGTCAAATCATCGACGGAAAGGGTGATGTCAGAAACTTGTTTCCTCGCATTTATTACTGCATCCAAAGTACTCTTTTCAAATTCAGCAGATCCGCGAATCGTCTGTACTACGCTATTGTACAAATCGGTTCTGCGTTGATACTGGTTATCGACATTGGACCAGGCGTTTTCAACGATTTCCTGTTTTTCAATCATTGAGTTATATGTTCCACCAAATAGACTCCAAGCTAAGATTCCGAGAACTACAATGACTATCGCGGCAATAAGAAGTTTTTTCATAAGTTTATTATAGTTTAGGATTCAAATGTACAATTTTTCACCCATTTAGAGATATTGTTGTCGATTCTTATGAATATCAATGAATAAATTTCTGTTATACAACATATATTATAGATTTGCGTTTAACAGACAATTACATCGAGTCATAATCTGAATTAAAGAAAACTGGTATTGTTTTTGTTATATTAAAGATTAATTTAATATATTTAAGCCCGTATGTTTAGAGTAGGTATTTTATTTTTAAGTATTGTATTCCTTTCATCTTGTACCAAGGATTCATTGAAGGTAAATGATTCTGCAGATACACCGGGTGGGGCGGCGATAGATGAAACTGTATGGAAGCACGATAATGCTATCGATACGGCTATCAGCACCATGTCCGGAAAAGAGTTGTTGAATCATCTTCAGGGATTATCTGATTATGTGGATGGTGTAAGCAAGAAAGTAAACAGACGTGAAACAAAAGCAGTTGAAACTCTTCCTGCTCTACAAGCAGAAATTGAGCAGAATGAAGATATGAGTTTCTTCCGTGAGTATATGAAGAAGCAATATATTCTGGGGGATCGAGTCAGAAGCAATCATCTACCGTTTCAGGAACTATCCGAAATGGCTGTCCGTATTCAATTGACTAACCTGAAGATAGAAGCGCGGGATAGCGCGGTTTACAGCGAAGATAGGCCATAAGAGATAAATGCCTGTTTGTAGTGGAATCTTCTTCTTTCTGTCTGCAAGCATTTAAGCAATCCAAGTTTTGTATTATATGAATTAAAGTCATTACTTTTGCTTTCGCAAATGAGATATGGCTCCGTAGTTCAACTGGATAGAACATCAGATTTCGGCTCTGAGGGTTGAGGGTTCGAATCCTTCCGGAGTCACACTTATAGAATAGGCGCAATTCGGAGGAAATCCGGGTTGCGTTTTTTGTTACAGTGGCCACTAATGAGAGCCATAATGTTTCCTGCCCTAAAGAAATTACCTAGAATTACAGAATCTAAGAGATAACTAATCAAAACTAAAAGAATACAGGCCTACAGGCCTAGAGGACTTACATACTACAACTATGGAATGCGCTTTAATTATAGATTTCTAGATATTGAGCTTGGAAATAGAAATAAATTGACCAATTTATTTTGGTGGATGGGTTATGTTTAAAAGACTTCCTTATGAGATAAATATAATTTTCCGCATATATTTAAACGTAAAAGAATTTGAAATGAATGGAGTAAAATGCACTTATTCTAATTGAGAAAAGATGGATTATTTGGTAATAATTTTGACAAAATAATGTAATTATAAAATAATTCCGTATGTTTAAGGTGTATGTATTGAAAATTAAAAACCTAACTGAAAAAATTATCATCCAATAAACTATTAAATTATGAAAAGTTTATTGATTTCAACTATCATATTCAGTTTACTTTTTTGCTTTACTAGAGAGCTTCTGGCACAGCATGAAAGGGATACATGGATTGTTGGGAGTAATACTAAAACAAGCAAAAGTGCCAATCTGCTGACATTTAAGGATGGAGAACTAGTCAAAGTCGATACTGTCAATCATTCTGGCGATTTACTTGCGGTAACTTCATATTGTGATCCTGAAACAGGAGAAATGCTTCTTTACTCGGATGGTTTTCATTTGTTTGATGGGAATGGTGAAATAATAAATAAGGATGAGATTCTGAATCCAACTTATTGGGCAAAGAGTGAGGTGAGAGGTTTTGAAAAAAGATATGGGTTTACTACCGGGACACGTGCTGCCGGTACTATGGTCATTTTACCACTTGCAGATGATCGGTTTGGGATAGTGCACCAGTATCCTACGAGAGGTATAATATATATGGGGGTTGATAGTTTGTATTATACAGAGCTTCAGAGAAATCGTTCAGAAAATACCTGGGAAATTATAAAAATGAATGAGCTTATTATGCATGACTGGGATGAGTATCTGGCTAATGGAACATCTTTATCTGCAATACGTCATGGAAATGGCAGAGACTGGTGGGTACTTGCCGGAGGGATGAATGCTGTGGCTCTCTGTAAAAATGAAAGCTGTTTTAGATTTTATGTATTTTTATTAAGCCCTGAGGGACTTAGCTTAGACCATGTAGAAGTAATTCTACCCGGTTATGAAAGGAATAACAGTATTACGTATGTCAGACCGAGTGTTGAAGGCTCTATGCTAACTACTGTAGGCGTTGATATGAGAGATCCGGACTATAAACGATATGTTCATTTATATGATTTTGATCGCTGTGATGGTACTATGTCTTTAAGAGAGGGGGAGATAGATATTGGAAAGGATGATTTAAATATTTATGGGGGGATAGACGTGGATTATTCTGCTTCCGGGAGATATTTATATGTGCATAATGCATCGATACTGGTACAATATGATTTAATGGAAGAGGAATGGTGGATGACGGGAGATACTGTAGGTGTCTGGTCTCAGGCAATAGATGATAATACAGAAGGAGTAGGACGTCATTCGCTATTTTCCTGGTCTTCCCTGGCACCTGATGGGAAGATTTATATCAGCGCAGCGGTTGACGGTTCATCCTATATGCATGTGATACATCATCCGGAGCGACGGGGGCCTGCCTGTGAATTTGAGCAGAATGGGCTTGCATTACCGTATATAAATAAAGAAAGTGTTCCCTTGTATATGAATTATAGTCTCGGTGCTTTAAAGGATAGTCCCTGTGACAGTCTCGGCCTCAGTACTGCTGTAAAGCACGTAGAGAAGGAGAAGAGATTCATTCTTTATCCTAATCCGGCACAGAATCAGTTAAAAATTGAGAGTGAGAAACTGATGAAATCATACACGATTTATAGTATATCAGGTGTAAAACTTCAATCTGACGTAATGGTAAGAGATGAAGTGGATATATCTACACTGCCGGAAGGGATTTATATTATAAATATAGATTTTAAAGATGGCTCAAGAGCGGCTGAGAAGTTTGTGAAGATGAAGTCGTAATATGGGTGCTGTCATTACTTCCGGTGCTCAATTCATTTAAATAGACTATTGCGGATGAATTGTTTGAGTTAATGAAAGACTGTTAATAATGGGCTGATTGTCAAGAGATAGTCGGCCCATTATTAATTATTAGGTCTTTCTCTCTTTCTTTCTTGCAGCCGGGAATAGCACGTTATTCAGGATGAGGCGATATCCCGGAGAATTGGGGTGTAGTTCCAGGTCTGTCGGAGGATCTCCTACGAGGTGACGATAATCTTCAGGGTCGTGGCCACTATAAAAAGTCCAGGTGCCTTCGCCAAATTTTCCATGGATGTATCGCACTTCATTAGCTGCTTTATTTTCTCCCATGATTATGACATTGGACTTGACATAATCCCTGACAAATGCGGTCGTCTGCCCCATAAACCCTTTTACTGTACGCGTGTGATTTTGCGTAAGCATAGTAGGAACCGGATCAAATTTTGCTGAAAAGTCAAAAAGCTGGAAGTAATCTTGTTCAGGTTTAACATTCCTCTTGTTGTTGTCAATAGAAGAGTAATCGTAAATCATCGGATTTTTCTCTAGAGTGAAATTCTCAAAGGCAAAGGTATTTCTGAAATTGAGCTTGGAATCAGGGTCAGAGTCCATAGGGTCACCATCAAAAATCTCATCAACGATATCTACGTGTTCCGCCGCAAGAGCAATGTCATAAGTGTCGGTCGCAGAACACATTGCAAACATAAAACCGCCACCGCCGACAAATTCCTTAATCTTCTTCACCACGGCAAGCTTCAGGTCGCTGACCTTGGAAAAGCCAAGAGAGGCAGCAAGCGCTTCCATGCGTGCTACATCATCTTTGTACCACTTGGTAGAGCCATAAGCCCGATAGAATTTACCGTACTGGCCTGTAAAATCCTCGTGATGCAGATGCAACCAGTCATATTCTGCCAATTTATCTTCAAGTACTTCCCGGTCGTAAACTGTTTCATAGGGTATTTCGGCATAAGTAAGTGCCAGAGTAACTGCATCATCCCAGGGATGAATTCGCTCTCCGCGCTGATCGAGCTGGGGAGTATAAACAGCAATCTTAGGAGCTACTTCAAGTTTTATTACTTCTTCATTGATCTCCGGATTTCCTATCGTTTCCCTGATATGCATAAACTCAGCATCACTGATAATGCGATAAGATACATTTCTCGTGATGCATTCCCTTTCAAATTCACGGGCGTAAGGGAAAGCAAAGCTACCTCCCTCATAATTGAGCAGCCACCAGCCTGTGATGCCATTATCCAGGACATCATACATGATGCCATAGGCTTTTAGATGGTTCCTTTGGGCTTCGTCCATCGGTATGAAAATATAGGAAGCCTTCACTGAAAACGCCAGAAATAATACGGCTGCCAAAAGAGAAATTTTACGGATTATCATTGAGTTTATTCTTTAAGGAATTCAATATTGAACGTAATATTAAAATATATATTGAAAAACAATGTTTAAACGAGTGTAGACTTAAAAAGAATTCTCATTTAAAAGAGAACAGTGTAAGCATAATAGTAGTTTAATCCTTTTAATTCTCGTTAAAATTGTAATCTTTGCGAATCGAAGAAATACCTTATGGACTTTAATTTAGTACATTTTGATTATTCACCCTGGCTGATAATCGCTTGTATAGCGCTGGGAATCCTATATGCCTACTTTCATTATTATCGCTCCAGACTTTCTGAGATTGCGGATCGATGGAAAGTCATATCCCTGGCTGTTATACGGGGAATCACAGTTTTCATACTTGCTTTTCTGATTCTTGGCCCGATTATCCAGTACTTTGATTCACATGTGGAAGAGCCGCGCCTGGTAGTAGCAGTGGATAATACACTTTCTATGGTTGCGCCGATTGTATCCGATTCTGCGGAAGTGCGTCAGTCTATAAATGAAACTCTGGTGGAACTGAATAAGCACTTTGAAGTCGATACGCTCATTTTTAGTGACAGGATAGAAGAGAATGGTAAAATAACATTTGCAGGGAAGGCTACTAATATTGATGAGGTAATGACTTACGTCAAATCTCGCTACGAGGGCATTCCATTAGCAGGCCTTATATTGATGTCTGACGGGATATATAATCAGGGTAAAAGCCCGGCATATTCCATTACCGGAATGAAAACGCCTATTTATACGATACCTTATGGGGATTCTACCAAGAAAAGTGACCTGAAGGTCGCTCAGGTTTTACATAATAGAATTGCCTATCTCGGTGATGAATTCCCGCTCGAAGTCGATGTTATAGGCGAGAAGATGGAAGCACAAAATCACAGTGTAAATCTCTATAACGTCGATGGAAACGGAGAAAGACAGCTATTGAAAACTGAGCAAATGAAGATAAGAGAGGGTAGTTCTTTTAATTCTGTATCATTCAGAGTTAAGGCAAGCCGTGTCGGTGTTCAGCATCTCCGAGTTTCAGTACCTCCGATACCCGGAGAATTAACCACAGCCAATAATTACAAAGATATTTTTATCGATGTCATCGACTCGAGACAGAAAATAGCGATTGTCGCTTCCTCTGCGCATCCTGATATCGGAGCGATTGAATCCGGCTTGTCTGCATTTGATAATTATGATGTAGAAAAGTATGTGTTACCTGATTCTCCTGATAATCTGAATGATTATGATCTTGTTGTTCTGCATCAGATTCCCGGAGGCGGAAAAAGTAGCAATCGTCTTCTTTCCGCGGTAGAAAATGCAAAGATTCCGGTGATATGGCTTGTCGGTGCGCAATCGGATATCGTGCAATTAAACAGGCTACAATCAATCATCGCTATCAAGCAGAATACCAGACAAAATGATGAGGTTCAGGCATCTGTAAATCCTCATTTCAGCTTCTTTGACCTCGATGATAGAATAAAAGAACAGATTGTACTATATCCGCCTTTGGATGTACCGTTTGGTGACTTTAAAGCAGAGACAGGAGCTCAGATTTTATTGAATCAGGTTGTCGGAAAGATTAAAACAGATAAACCGCTTATTGCCATCAATGATCGCAACAATCTTAAATCGGCGTTGATTGCAGGCGAGGGGATTTGGCGCTGGAAGTTGTATGATTATCTGGAAAATGAGAATAATGAAAACTTCAATAATCTGCTTTCGCAAATTGTCAAATTCTTAAGTGCCCGCAAGGATCTGAGGAAATTTATCGTGGAGTCAGAGAAAAAGGTCTATGAAGAGAATGACAAGGTGCGCTTTACAGCAAATATATACAATGACGCTTATCAGGCGCAGACCGATCCCTCAATTTCTATCGTGATTTCAGGAGAAGGCAGACAATATGACTATGCGTTTACTCCATTAAACTCTAACTATAGTCTCGATGCCGGACATTTCAATCCAGGCACATATAATTGGACAGCGGAAACTACATTTGATGGAAATCAATTAAGAGCATCCGGCCAGTTCATCGTGAGTGAAATTCAAAAGGAATATTTGGATTTGGAAGCGGACTTTGCCCTCCTGCGACATCTTTCGGAAGAAACCGGAGGCGAAATGTGGACTGCCGATAAAGATATCCCAGTTGAAATAAGAGCTTTGAAAGATTCTCCCTATGCCAAGAAGGTGAAATATACAACCGAAAAGAATAAACCGCTTATTGCTATGCAGTGGATAGGTGGATTACTCGCTCTGTTGTTGCTCTCTGAGTGGTTCTTGAGAAGGTTGATGGGAGATTATTAAAATACAGGCCTTATAACAATCCTTGTCATAAGGATGCCGGGGAATACTTATTTGGATCTTTTTGAGCAATAATTTGATGGTTCTAGATTACCGTTTTGCTGCCAAGAAGTGAAAATCCGTTACAAAGAGTGAAACACACAATTTTATTTAGGCTACAGTAGTGGAACTTTAAGTATCAAGTGTTTTTCTTTTTTTTATTACAATCTATTCCTTAGATTTGGTGAGTATTTATAGCAATAAATTATAGGGAATTTATTGTCATAAGTATTAACTAATCACAAAAAACAACCTTATGAAAAAAACTTTACTTTTACTTTTAGCGGTATTTGCTTTTTTTACAGTAAATAACGTACAAGCCCAAGACGTCAAAGAGACTTTGTTGTCTGACTTTGAAAGTGGTTGGCCTGCCAACGTTACACTTTTGGACCTAGATGGTAGAACTCCGCATCCTCAAGCTCCACAGACGAGATCCTGGGGGATTTTCACGATGGATAATATAAACTTTTTTGCACTGTCCAATTCATATTTTACCAGCCCGGGTAAAGCAGATGACTGGATGATATTCTCTGATCTTGAGCTCGGTGAAGATGCTGAAAAGATTTTCTTGATTTTTGATGCAATGTCATACACGAGTCAGTATCCGGAAACATTAGAAATTCTGATTGACACGACTAATACCGTAGAGCCGGATAGTTTTGTGAGAATCCACAACATTGCCCAGGTAAATGGCGATAATTGGAGGGAATATGCTGTGGAATTGAGTGAATACGCTGGCCAGACTGTATCAATAGCGTTTAGATGTGTGAGTAATGATAAGCTCTATCTTCTAGTAGATAATGTTGAATTAGTCGAAACTTCGGTAGCTATTTCTGCATCTGTTTCTGTAGTGGATAACAACCCTTACGTTACTGCGAAATCCGGTGGTACGGTTGCATACAGACAAAGTATAAGAAATACAGGAACTGAGTCTATAAGAAGTATTACATACGTGGTCAACAATGGCGTAGATTCCGACACTATTGAGAGAAGTGCAATCAATATCCCATCAATGCAGACGCGCGCGATAAGTATTAATATACCATCATCCATTGTAAAGGCACCCGGTGGAGCAATAACGATTAAAATGGTCGGTGTCAATGGCGAAGAGTACGATGGTGGCGAACTTAGCCAGAGATTTTCAGTAATCGATGAAGATAATGCTTTCCAGAAAGTAGCTTTATCTGAAATGTTTACAGCAAGTTCCTGCCCTCCATGTAAGCCGGGGAATGAGCGATTTATGAGTATAGTGGATAATCAGATTGATCAAGATGTCCACTACATCAAATATCAGCAGGATTTTCCAGGTAATGGAGATCCGTATACGACTGATGAACTTATTGCAAGAAGAGGCTTCTATGGAATTAACGCAGTTCCTGAGCTTCGCGTCGATGGAATAAGCTATGTTGAGAATCCTAACTCCATGACAGTACCGGCGTTTAAAACTGCTTTGGAAAAGAAAGCTTTTGCTGAATTTAGTGACGTACAATACTGGGTTGATGCAGAAGCACAGACAGTAACTGTTAAAGGCTCGTATACTTTACTATCCGAAGTTATTGAGAATTCTGTTCTGATGGCAGCGGTAGTAGAAGATACTACGTTTAAGAACGTATCAACTAATGGACAAACTTACTTTCTGGGTGTTGTTAAGAAGCTATTAGCAGGGAATGAAGGAATTGCAATTTCTACAGATACTGAACTAGGCGTTGAGGAGGAATTTGAATTCACTTATGAATTTAAAGGGAATTACAGAAAGCCTGCTAATGGATTGCAAGGAAACAGGATTAACCATAACATTGAGCATTCAGTGGAAAATTTTGACCGCTTAAGTGTAAGTGTGTGGATTGAAAATAAGGATGTTCAGTTTATTCTAAACTCAGCAAAGGCAGAAAATAAAACCGCTTCCAAAGAAGCAAATGTTCTTGTAAATGAAGTTAAAGTCTATCCTCATCCTGCAAGGGACTATACTTCAGTTGATATAAATGTGAAAGAAGCGATTGATGCAGAAGTGTATATAATAAATATGAACGGACAACGAGTGAAAAATATTCACGGTGGAACTTTATATCCAGGGGTGAATACACTTTCTGCAAATGTTTCAGATCTTGCTCCGGGAAGATATATTATTGAGATGAGAGGTAAGAATCTGTATTACGGAACTCCTCTTATAATAGTGCGTTGATAAACAGATGGTTAGAATAAGATATGAAGAAGAGTAAGCTGATTGTTTACTCTTTTTCAAATCTTAATGAATTCTTAAACTTATAGATATAAGCCGCTTTTTATAATAAATATGATTACTTTGGGCATAATTAAAGTTGTAAGCCTATGATTCAAAGAATATTTACTACTACATTATTTTTAATTTTCTCTCTGCTCTATGTTCAGGCACAGTTGATTCCGGTTCCACTGGAGGCGGATGAGCTAGAAGTTAGAGTTACTTTTGATAAGGATTCAGAAGAACAGGATATTTATCAAACTAACTTTATTCAAAGCACCATAGACGAAGATATGAGCATTACCTGGGAGAAAATAATCGACTACTCAGGAAATCGTAACTGGGGATATCAAGTATGTGATAAGAACCTTTGTTATTTGTCCCATGTATTTACCAAGGATTTTGATATGGAGCCTCTTGAGAGAGGAGAATTGACCGTTCATCTTGAAAGAAATGGAGTTTTCGGAGATTCTGGAGTTGTTTATGTAAAGTTATACAGAAATGATATCGATAATAGTGATTCTCTGTTTATGAAAGCTGTGTTTATTGAAGAGACGAGAGTATCTACTATGAAAGCCGTTTCAAGAACGGATGTAGAAATTTTCCCTAATCCTGCAGTAAATTATATCAATATAAAATCACCTTCCAATATAGGGGAAGTGGTTATTTTTGATATTCTTGGAAGACAGATGCTGAAAGAAAACCTGGCAGGGAGACATGGTGGAACCATTTCTGTAGAATCATTGAGAGAAGGAACTTATTTTATAAGTATACATGACACAAATGGCGACCGCATTAAAACGTCACGCCTGATTAAACAGACCAGCGGATCCTAAAATCCTAGTCTGACAAATAAGAATTATGAAGGAGAGTGGAATTGAATTTCATTCTCCTTTTTCTTTGTGTAACCTTTCTATGCAAATTCTTTCTCGCTGCTCAATTTAACGTCTAAAACCACAGGAATAGGATAGGAATTGATATACATTCAATACCTTTAAAGCCGAATGCAGAAATTACTTCAAAAATTTATGTCGAGTGATGAGAGTACCAGAGCATTGCAGCTCAGTGGTATGATTCGCTTTGCTTGTGTATTCCTGCAAGGCGTAGTGCTCGTAAAAATGGGAGTCCCGCACGCTCTGATCGGTCTTATTGAACTGATGTTTTTCCTATCGGAATTCTCGAGGTATTTTGTCTTGAATGGTACAAAGATAGCTGCCTTTGCATGGTCGGACAATGAGAAGTCTTCCATTAAAACCCGATTCTATACAGTCTATTTATATGCGATAGTTTCAATACTCGTGCTGTTAGTTGCCTATACGTTTTATTCCGATGATGGAGGATTTGGATGGGTGCGTCTAAGCCTACTGGCAGTATTTACCTTTTTTACGATAACAGCGGAACAATACGACTGGATATTTATCGAGAAAAAGAAGAGTAGTCTGCTTATTCCATATTCCACAATAATCTACGGAATTCAGGCGATTACAGTTTGTCTGGCGATCTATTACGGATCGGTTGATCTCATGCTCGCACTTATGTCTGCGATTCTCATACTGCGGACAATTCACGTGCATTGGTTTATACGCGGTGAAAAGTACCTGCGGGAAGGCATGAAGGTGTTTGCTGTAGTGGCGACACCTATTATATTACACTCCTTTGTAACCGGGATAATGCCTTTTATTGATTTATGGGTAGTTGAGTATCACTTTGATGAATCGGTGTTCCTATATTTTAGGTATGGCGCCCGCCAATTTCCGATATTCCTTATTCTGCTCACCGGGCTCAGACAGGGATTGATGGCGAAGTTAAAGCAGAAGAGTATATCAGAGAAATCGGCTGAAATTCAACTGGAAATCAAGAAGCATCTGCATCTTATTTTTATTCCTGCAATTATTCTCATGTTGACAAGTCCGATATTATATCAGGTTGCTTATGATGAAAACTTTGTGATTTCTGCATTCATTTTCAATACTTATATGCTTATCCTGATATTCCATATTGTGATAATTCAGGTGTTTTATTATCTGGAGAATAACGAATGGATTCTACTGCGCTTTTCCATTCTTGAAGCGATAATCAACCTGGGCTTAAGTATATGGTTTGCGATTGAGTTTGGACTTTACGGAATTGTCTGGGGCTCTGTTATTGCCAATTTTGTTATAAAAGCTCTTTCATACCTTTGGCTAAAGAAACGCCATGGCGTTCAACTGAAGAAGGTCCTTCCCTTGAGATTGTATGGACTATATTCAGCTCTGCTGATTGCTTCTTTTGCAATAGCTTATGTCATCTATTCATAAGAATAGGAGTAATCTCTTACGCGTAGATTTAAGATGTTTTGTCTGATTGCTTTGATTAAAACGAGCGCTCATTTGATGAAAATCAAAAGCCTTCTATAGTTTCAAAACTGCTAAAATCTGACTCGTCAAAAATTGCCGACTGCCAGCTCTCCGGCTCCGTAATTGACTCAAGATCCGGAAAGGTTTGCTTAAGGATTTTTTCATAGTCATTACGCATCACGAGACTCTGAGTAAAACTGCTCAGCACCTTTCTTTTATCATGCTTATAGTTAAAATTATCCGGCAAAGTACCGGTGATGGTATAATAGAGGTTGAACCAGCCATCCTGCTTAGCCGGTATGATTTCCGAACTGGAATTTCTGAAACGCTTAATCAGCACCTGTCCTCCGTTGACCTTTACGTTATAATCGACGCGATTATCCAGTGTATGAATTCCGTTAACCTTGAGATTCAATGCATTAGACTGTATAAACATTGCCGGGAGATAGACATTGCCCTCTCTTATAATCATTACATTCTGTAGCTTGTTGAAACGGATATTACGGAGATCCTTCACATTTACAAATGACGAAAAGGATTCCAGCATCGTGAAATCTTTCAGGTAGCCATCATCGATATTCATGGTACTTATAAAGCCCATTTTATCGTATAGGAAATCTCCATTTATATCCCAATGCAAATCTATGAGTGACTTTCCGGACAGCTTTCCTTCCAGATGTTCTGAGTGAATGATGTCTTGCTGAAAATTGTCCCATTGTTTAAATAAGGTCTTGACATTAATCCCGTTGAAATCCAGCGTTCCCTTAAAATTCATTTGCTCTTTCCTTGCTATATTTCCATCAAGAGTGATTTGTCCGTCGCATGTATTTGTCGAGCCTTTTAGTTTATATGCATCGGGATATAGAAATAAATCGCCTGAGAAATTACTCGCTACTACTTTATCATAGGTCAGGTGATTGATTTTGGCACGGAATCTTCCTATCGCTTCCGCAAATAGGGAGTTGTCGCCGTCGTTATCACTTTCTACTACGGCTTCTGTAGTGGCGATATTGTGGTAAAGTCCTTCTAGTTTCAGAAGATTTAGATTGTCAGAATATAGATTTACATCAAATGCCAATTCATTCCTGGACGGGTAGAACATTCTACCCAGAAAATTCTTAACTGAGCCGTTTATGTGGATGTCGGAATCTGCATAAATAATAGTACTCGAGTCGACAATAAGGACGTCTGATTGATGGAGTTCTCCTTCCAAAACAGGTACGAGTATTTTCTGTCCTTTATACTCAAATTCAAGACCACTAGCATTAATTGCTCCTTTTAACAGGCTGTAATCAATTGAATTTTTCTTGAACGCCAGATCCTTGATTGCAAAGTCTGATACTCCCACGGTTCCTGCCTTCACATCAAATGTCGTGAAATATGGTTGAAACAACTGAAGAGGCAGTGGCCCTGATAACTCGCCATTAATAGTGGGGTTATCAAAATCTTCCAGAGAAAAACCGGCTATTATATCTTTTCCCTGATAAGAGCCTTTTAAGCTCTTGATATTGAAACTGCCTTTACCGTATTTGTTAATTCTCATGCTACCTTCCGTTTCTGAGATTTTAAGCGGGTGGGGCATATTTGGATGTTTTATACCTGTATTGCTCGCATTAAAGTCTATGCTGAAGTCAGGTGAATAGCGATCGGTGAGAAGCCCTGAGTACGTGCATAGTATAGTAGAATTTCCGGTGATTTTATAGTCGTCCAGCGATTCTGTAAGAAAGCGCGGTAAGACAGCTTTGATTGCTGAGATATTGCCATTGTCGGTCTCCAAATTCAGATCGAAGAATATCCCCTCGTCAGTATTATGAATAGTGCCTTTGCAGCTCACATCCGATTTGGCAGTATAAATCTGCAAGTTCTCAAATTTATAAAAGGAAGTCTTGGTATCAATGAGTATTTCTCCTGATTTGATACTCGCTTCCAGGTTCTGGATATAGTATATCTTGTCAGCCGCAACATCCTTAAATTCTAGGTTGAGTTTTGGTGATATTCTCAGTTGGCTATGGGATAAAACTCCTTTGAGTGAACCGGACACAATATCAAAGCTCGTGATGACATCTCTCTTTATGTCGTTATAGTTTATCGTGGTGTTTTTAAAATTGACTGATTGCCATATCATATTGATTGCTGATGTGTCTCCTGAAGATTCAAAAATATCCCAGTTGCCCTGACCATCTTTATCAATAAGAATATCAATTTTAGTATCCTTAAGACTGATGCTTTCAAAAACGTATTCGCCCCGCAAGAGATTCCAGATATTCATCTTCAAACTCACTTCCTTTGATTTAAGGAAGTCGGTATTGTTTGCGCCTTCGAGACTTACATTATCGAGAATAAGAGAAAGCCTGGGAAACTCTTTAAAGATGCTCAGACGGTAATCTTTAATGGAGGAGTGTACTTTTAACTGGCTTTGGATCTTAGCAATTGCCGTCCTGCCGATGGTCGGTTCCATCAGTTGGATTGTTATCAGAAACAGACTTATCAATGCGATACCTGCAATAGTGATACGCATCAACCATTTCCTTATGTTGTGATAATCGATATTCAGCAAGAGCCTTTATATTAAAGTTTTTTACAATATAAAACTTTCTTATAGAAAAGTTCAATATGAACGCGGAGCAAATTGTGAATAGTATAACAAAAGGAGAAGTTAATGATAATGGAAAAATAAATAATAAAATTATGCATAAAATATTTGTTGATTAAAAAGGATGTTTTATATTTGCATCCGCTTAGCGCATCATACAAGAGGGAGATTAGCTCAGTTGGTTTAGAGCACCTGCCTTACAAGCAGGGGGTCGTTGGTTCGAATCCATCATCTCCCACACATTAAAAAGGAATTTCCGTTACGAGATTCCTTTTTTTATTTAAAGCCTACCGTAGAAATATGCTGATTATTCAGTCTGCTATTTTAACCTCTTTTTCTTAATCTTAGGCGTTTAACATGTGTGTGCAGACATTGTAAATCTGCATTATTCAAGCTTTATCACTGTCGGAGGAATTATTATTAAAATTAATGCATAAATAGCGGATTTATAAGGATTTTGACTGTGTCAAGTCATTAAAATTCCGTATATTTGCATGTTAAATTTAAGCAAAGAAACGTATGTCACCACAACAAAAACATGATGATTATGGAGCGTCGAATATTACGGCGCTGGAAGGACTGGAAGCAGTAAGAAAGAGACCGGCGATGTATATCGGTTCAACCGATGTAAAGGGATTTCATCACCTGGTATGGGAAGTAGTAGATAACTCCATCGACGAGCATCTTGCCGGTTTTTGCGACCATATAAATATTACTATTCACGATAATAAATCCATTACTATTTCGGATAATGGTCGTGGTATTCCTGTAGGGCAACATGAAAAGCTGAAGAAATCTGCTTTGGAAGTCGTTCTGACAGTATTACACGCAGGTGGAAAGTTTGATAAAGATACTTATAAAGTTTCCGGAGGACTTCACGGAGTAGGGGTTTCAGTTGTAAACGCACTTTCTGAGTTCCTTGAAGTAGAGGTTAAAAGAAACAATAAACTATACAGGCAGACCTACGCTTATGGAAAGCCGACTTCAACTGTAGATGAAATTGGGACTTCAACCAATACCGGAACTAAAATTACTTTTAAGCCGGACAACACGATTTTTGAAACGGATGAATTTCTGTTTAATGTGCTTGCCGTAAGGATGCAAGAAATCGCATACCTGAACAAAGGGCTGCGCATTCAGTTGACGGATGAAAGGGAAACGGTTAAGGATGGGAGCTTCCTTACCAAAGAGTTTTACTCCGAAGGAGGACTGAAAGAATTTGTTAAATACCTTGATGCTTCCAGAACGCCTCTTCTCGATGAGCCTATCTATGTTGAGGGTAACGAGGAAAATGTGGATGTGCAGGTTGCAATGCAATATAATACCGGATACTCCGAGAATATATTCTCCTTCGTAAATAACATTAAAACTCATGAGGGAGGATCACACGTGAATGGTTTTAAGCGTGCTATTCACCGTGAATTTAAAAAATATGCAGAGGATAACGGTTTCTTCAGTAAACTGAAGTTCAATGTGGCAGGTGAGGATTTCCGAGAGGGGATGACAGCGATAGTCGCAGTAAAAGTTCCGGATCCACAGTTTAAAGGACAGACCAAGGGAGAGCTTGGTAACTCCGAGGTTACCGGAATTGTATCTCGCTGTGTAGGAAATGTTCTCAAGCATTACCTTGAAGAAAATCCTGGTAGAGCAAAGAGGATTATCGATAAAGTAATTATTGCCGCTACTGCACGTCATGCCGCTAGGAAGGCACGCGAGATGGTTCAGCGTAAGAGTGTAATGTCAGGTGCCGGTTTGCCCGGTAAATTGTCGGACTGTTCTAGTAAAGATCCGGAAGAATCCGAACTGTTCCTGGTGGAGGGGGATTCTGCTGGTGGTACAGCCAAGCAGGGTAGAGATAGAAATTTCCAGGCGATTCTTCCTCTGAAAGGTAAGATCCTCAACGTGGAAAAAGCGCTTGAATACAAGATATACGAGAACGATGAGATAAAGAATATCTTTACGGCGCTGGGTGTTAAAATTACCGAGAATGATGAAGGAGAAAGGGTCTTGGATATCAGTAATCTACGTTACCACAAGGTGATTATCATGTGTGACGCGGATGTCGATGGTAGCCACATTACTACGCTTATTCTTACGTTCATGTTCAGATATATGAGAGCTCTTATTGAGAATGGATATGTGTATATCGCTGCTCCTCCATTGTACCGGGTACATAAAGGTAAGTCTTTCCAATATGCATGGGATGAAGATGAAAGAGTTGAAGCGATAAACCGACTTGGAAGTGGTGCAAATGATGGGTCCGTTAAGATTCAGCGTTATAAGGGTCTCGGAGAGATGAATGCAGAGCAATTGTGGGATACAACCATGGATCCTGCCAGCCGCACCCTGAAGAAAGTTACAATTGATGATTTACTTGAAGCAGATCGTATTTTCAGTATGCTTATGGGTGATGAAGTACCTCCTAGAAGAGAATTCATTGAAAGTAATGCCAAGTATGCCAATGTAGACGCGTAGGACTCAGTCCCGTTTCTATACTGAACTTCCGGGTATTTTGATAAATTACGGAAAGAACATAAGTCTCAGGTAATTAATTTACCTGGGACTTTTTTTATTTGGAAATCCGGGAATAGAATTCTTCTAACTAGGATAGCAAAAGAATTACTTCTTAATAAGATTGAAAATGATTGCTCCGAGCATATATACCAGCATTCCTATCAGTAGGGAATAGTGGAATTTTACGAATAGCATGATGATGAAGGCACTTACAGCCAGTATCACCGGAATGAAAGAAACAGTCTTATCTCGAAAAGATTTGAAAGCCGGGAATGGAATGGACGATACCATTAAAAGCGCTGAAACCAGGCTTATGATAGTATAGCTATAAATTGATAATGTAAAGTCTGAGACTGTCGTCAAAATAAGTCCGAGAACCACCATTCCAAATGCAGGGCTAGGGAGGCCTATAAAATACGGCTTCGACTCTGTCATCAGATTGAAGCGCGCGAGGCGTAGTGCCGCAAATAAAGTAGCAGAAATGACGATAATTGCACTGAAAGAAAAGTCCTCACTTATTATCCTCTGTAAAATGAAAGCAGGTGCAAATCCAAAACTTATTAAATCAGCAAATGAGTCCAGTTGCTCACCAATCTCCGAGACTACGTTTAATTTCCTGGCAGCAAAACCATCCAACATATCACAGACAGCTGCTAGAAGAATAAATCCTACACTCCATAGAGGATTGTCGACGAGAATAGCAATAATCCCAAAACTAAGATTAAGACTCGTAAGTGTATTGGGGATGTATTTTTTCATTCTGAACGATTAGGAGAAAAGCAAAATCACAGCAGAATAATTAAACTATGATTAGGTTACAGCATAAGATTTCAAAAGGTGCCCGGAGCGGGAATTGAACCCGCACGGCCTATAGG
Organism: uncultured Saprospiraceae bacterium; assembly: GCA_964423575.1. GTDB lineage: Bacteria > Bacteroidota > Bacteroidia > Chitinophagales > Saprospiraceae > CAYRFF01. The sequence continues at coordinate 91,649 of CAYRFF010000002.1, forward strand.
GCCACAGGATTTTAAGTCCTGCGTGTCTACCAGTTCCACCACCCGGGCAGTTCCTTTGTCAATTTCTTACACACTTTTAATGTAGAACGGCAAAAGTAATAAATAGAATGAATACTTTCGCTATAAAACATAAATATTATTTTCTGACATATAGATTAAACTCTACACGTCTGTTTTTTGCTCTTCCTGCCTCCGTACTATTAGTATCTCTAGGATGTGACTCTCCAAACCCTACATAGGAAAGGCGAGAGGTTGATATTCCTCTGGAAGCGATATATTCATAACACGATCTTGCTCTGTTCTGCGATAAAATCAAGTTAGATTGTGCACTACCCACGTTATCCGTATGTCCTATAATACGTAAATCGTAGTCCGGATATGTATTCATTATCCTGACTATATTGTCAAGTACTTTAAATGATTCGTGCTTAAGGGTTGCTTTTGCAGTTTCAAACTGGACTGCTTCCATGGCTTCTTCCAACGCAATTTTATCTTCTTCTTCTATCTCAGGACAACCAAAGTTCGATTTTGGTCCAGGAGTATAAGGACAGAGATCTAAGTGATCCGGTATTCCATCACCGTCTGTATCAGGACATCCATCAAATTCGGGCAGACCTGGTACATCAGGGCACTCGTCGAGATGATCCGGTATTCCGTCACCGTCTGTATCCGGGCAACCGTTAAACTCAGGTAATCCAGCTACGTCAGGACATTCGTCGAGGTGATCGGGTATTCCATCACCATCGGTGTCAGGACAACCATTAAATTCTGCTAGTCCCGGAACATCAGGACACTCATCCAAGTGATCCGGAATGCCATCGCCATCGCTATCCGGACAACCATTAAATTCAGCTAGTCCCGGTACATCTGGACATTCATCGAGATGATCAGGTATTCCATCACCATCGGTGTCAGGACATCCATTAAATTCAGGTAATCCAGGAATATCGGGACATTCATCAAGGTGATCCGGTATTCCGTCTCCGTCGCTGTCGATTTCAGTCCAGTGAATTTCTTCCTGAACCTTGCCAAAGAATGTTGTAAATCCAATGCCTGCCTGGATTGCTGTTCTTTTCTCACTTGCTAAGCCAAAACGATAGGCCAGGTCAAAATGAAGCTGATTATTCTTATTAATATTTAAAGCTATTCCTACACCCAATGGAATTGCACCATGAATATTTCCACCATTTTCATAAATAATTCCGGCTCCTGCCATAAAATAAGGATCCCATAATTGAGGGTTTTTCAGGAGAAAATGTTTGAGAATTACATCTGCACCTGCCATGCGCGTATGAGTCTGTGCTTCATAGAACGGAGCTACTGCCATACGGAAAGGAACATAAAGTCGGAATTGATCAGACAGGGAATAGTTATAGGCAATTTCAAAGCCATTTCCATAATCTATCCAGCCGAAATGATTTGCTATATAAGGTGCATCGTATCCGATTTTCACCATTTTAACACTTAAGCCACTCTTGGAGGCAAAATCGTTATCCTGCGCGGACAGATTGAAACTGAATCCCAGGAAAAGGACGAGAATCAATACTTGAATTCTTGCATTCATAATCATGATGGTTTCCATTGATGCAAAAATAGGAAATATTCGCAACTAGTGCTTACTAAATGAATATATATTCTTGAAATTCTTAATAGGTTACTGCCTTTGAATTAGGCTGAAACGTATAACTTACTTGTTTTATTCGTTTTTCTCTTCAAAAAAGCCGGTCTTCCTATTTTTCCTTACATTGTCCCAGTTGTAGCATTTTCCATTCATGGATATGTAAATACCTGCAGGCATTGACTGGCAATAGGCTAGGGCACTCCCTAGGTTGAAAAACCCATCAGATGAATTCCCGAAAGCGTACGGAACCATAGCACCTGTTAAAACGATTGTCTTGTCTTTCAATTTTTCATTGTGGGCTAGTACATCCGCAGTTTCTACCATACGATCAGTCCCGTGAGTAATCAGGATTTTATTATAGTTTGTCATTTCACAATTAAATGAAATAATTTTCCTGTCTGCATCTGTCATATCAAGACTATCCACCATCATCAAAGTCTTTATATCCGTTTTTATAGTAGAGCGACCGCGCACGAGCATTTCGTGTAGATGGGTATCGTTAAAATACAGTTCCCCGGTGATATAATTGTACTCTTTATCAAATGTTCCTCCTGTAATGAAAATCTGAATCTTATCTTTTGACGGCATCTTAACTGAATTAAATTATAGACTGATGTGGTAAAATGTTTCGTATTTATTAAAGTCTAAAGATAAGGATTTTGCCGTATCATTCCAGCCTGTATACAAATAAAAAAGTCCGATTCCAGTATTCTGAAATCGGACTTTGAATTTTCTTATCTCTATCGATTAATCGATTTTGAAAATATCTTCATCAAACTCATAGTTGACTGAGATATTAGTTGTCTTAAAGGTCATAGGAATAGGACCTGCACCTTCAATGGAAATAGTATGTGGATAAAGTAAATCACCCACTTTCTTGTAGTCAGAGAACTTCTTGTTCACTACGATGGATTGTCCGTCCGGGCCTTCCATTGTGGAGCTTTCCATCAATTTAAGACCGGATTCGACGGAGTAGTAGTTGAACTGAACATCTCCATTGGAGAAGCTGAGTTTTACTTTGTAAGTATCCTCACCGTCCAGGTCAGTAATCGATACAATTTCCAATTCTGCTTCACGCTCGTAGTTCCACCATTGGGCGTATTTGTTATCCGGGAAGGCATGTGCTTGTCTGTTCAGCCTTACCAGATCATCACCGGTAAGCTCAGCGCTTCCTTGAGGTGACTTCTGTATTCCTTTGCCGGAGTTGTAAATCATTTCCTGGAAAACGATGTCGTTCATAATTATCGCTTGTCTGTAGCGATCCGGCTCATTCCACATCTCTACTGATGTAAGGGTTTGTCCCATTAGTTCTACTTCTGATTCCCAGAGCAGAGAGTTAATAGGGAAAACATTCAATCTTCCACCGATAGCATTAATGTGATTGGATAAAATCTGCTCGCCGAGAAGTCCCAGAGGCACTTCTTTGTCGGAAGGTTTTTCAACTTTATCGCCATTAGCGTTGTAGAAGTCGATTTTACCATCTCCTGAGAAATGATTCAGTTTACTTGCTACCTCATCCAGGTTTCCAACGACTGAAATAATCGCATTATTTGGCTGTATATACTTTTGAGCGGCAGCTAAAACATCTTCTACGCTTACTTTATCAAGTCTTTGTAGATAGGTTTTGTAATAGTCCTTAGGTAAGTCGTATTTAAAGATGTTGAAAGCTTGTTCTGCTATAGATTCAGGTCTTTCCAGGGAGCGGGAGAAACTTCCGTTCATATTGGTTTTAACCATGGTTAACTGATCTACATTAACCGGTTCAGTTCTGATTCTATTAAGCTCTCGCAAAAACTCAACTACCGAGCTGTCAGTAACTTCATTTCTTACACTTGCATAAGCAGAGAATTGCCCAACGAGTTTATCAGAAGAAAGGCTTGAACGTGCTCCGTAAGTATATCCTTTATCTTCGCGAAGGTTCTGCATCAAATATCCGGAGAATACTCCACCGCCGAGAATGTTATTCATAACTCTTGCAGCTAGAATATCATTATCGCCTTCCTTCAATTGTACAGGGTAGGCAACTTTAATCACCGATTGTACAGAATTAGGTCTGTCGACAAATACTACTTTACGCGCATCAGGCAGTGTAGGTGTCTCGTAATTGTGTTGAGCTACATCACCGCGTTTCCACTGACCAAAGTATTTCTTCGCCTGCTCCTTAGCTTCTGCTAAGGTAATATCACCTACGATTACCAGGTAGGAGATATTGGGTTTGAAGTAAGTGTTATAGTAGTTTTTAACATCGTCAAGGTTAATGTTTTCTATGGTATTAACCGTAGCAAATTCGCCATAAGGATGATTTTTACCATAAACAACCATATCCGTAATATTTGAGGAGATGGACTCAGGACTATTCATATCTGCTTCAATTCCTGATTTATATTGTCTCTTGATCTTTTCAAACTCACTTTCCGGGAATGTAGGATTCAAAAGAATATCCTGCATTAAATCCAGTAGTGTTGCAGAGTGTTTTTTAAGCGAGTTACCGAAGATTCTCGTGCTTGAAGCTGAAAGGTTACCACCGATAAAATCGATAGCTTCGTCGATTTCTGCTTTGGAACGTGTTGTAGTTCCTGCGTTAATCAGACCTCCTGCAATCTGCGTTAAACCAGCCTTGTCTCCTTCAAATATAGCATCTCTGTCGACTCTGATAGAGTAGGAGACAGTAGGTCGCTTATGATTCTCCACTACGATAACTTTGAGTCCGTTTTCCAGAGTGAAATCTGAGAAATCCTCTATATGGATTACCGGAGCCGCAGTAGGTTCAGGAGCTGTTTTTCTAAACTCTTGATCCGTTGGGTTTTGTGAGATTGTTTCCATGGTTTTATTGACATTTTTAGGGGTACAATGAATAAATCCAAGCAGAAATGTTAAAAAGATTAATTGATTTATGTATTTCATAATAATCTGTCTTATATGTTGTGATATTTATTCTATTATTTATTGTCAGGCTGTACGTCCGGCATTTGTGACTTAGGGAGATAATACAGAACGACTCTATTATCTTTGTTAAGATATTTTTTGGCAGCAGCCATAATATCTTCACGTGTTACCGCCTGATATTTCTGTATTTCTTCGTTAATCATATTGGTATTCTTGTCATAGAAGGTATAGTATGTCGCCAGACTTGAGGCGATACCTGCCATTGAAGAGTTTCCTGATACAAAGCTCGCTTCGATTTGATTCTGAAGTTTCTGATATTCTTGCTCGGAAATCAACTCAGTTTTCAATTTGTTTACTTCTGCATCCATGGAAGCTTCAAGAACATCCGGTTCAACTCCCATATTTACAATACCAAATACAATTGATAAGCCTGCATCTTCCAGTCCGTATGCAAAGTTAAATACCTGAATAGCTTCCTGTTTTTCATCTACGATAGTCCTATGCATTCTTGAGCTTTCTCCACGGCTCAATACTCGTGAAACCATGTCAATTGCATAATAGTCATCGGAATTAAGCTTAGGAGCTTTATAAGACTGGATAACAGCAGGAAGAGTGATATTGTCATATATCGTATCTCTAATTTCTCCATTTAACCAGTGTTCTTCAATATTTGGGAAACGCAATTTCTGTGTGCCTCTAGGAATAGGGCCAAAATATTTATTTATCTGTGCCTTGGCATCCTCGATGTCAAAGTCGCCTGCCAGTACGAGAACGGCATTATTGGGAACGTAGAACATTTCATAGAAACCTGTATAGTCTTCTTCCGAAGCTGCATTTAAGTGGTCCATATAACCGATTACCGGCCATCTGTATGGATGCTTGTTAAATGAGCGCTTGAATATTTCTGAGATTACGGTTCCGTAGGGTTGGTTGTCAACGCGGAGTCTTCTTTCTTCTTTCACGACCTCTCTCTGTGTTTCAATACCTATATTATCTACTTTGGCATGAAGCATACGCTCAGATTCCAGCCAAAGCCCTAGTTGATATTGATTAGATGGGAGAATCTCGTAATAATAGGTTCTATCCTGAGTAGTATTGGCATTCAGAGTTCCTCCGGCCTTTTCTACATATTCGGCAAATTCACCGCGATCAATGTTTCTACTTCCTTCAAAAAGGAGATGCTCAAAAAAGTGCGCAAATCCGGTTTTATTGGGAAGTTCGTTTTTACTACCTACGTGATACATGATACTCACTGCTACGAGTGGTGTGGACCTGTCCTGGTGCAGAATTACGTGCAGTCCGTTATCAAGATCGTATTCTATAAAATCTATCTTGTTCACTTGGGCAAAATTTGTAAAAGCTAAAGAGCTTATAAATAATAATGTTGCAATAATATTTTTCATTATAAATTAATTCTTTTGTTCATGATAATATGAAACAGACAATTCATTAAATTCCTGAAAAAGTCAAAAATATTTGCAAATGTAAGAAAAAATTGCAGACTGTGTGGCTTTTGATATCTCTTGTTTTGTCTTGAGCCCGGGGAATTTACAATCTTTGGACAAGTGGTTACCTAAACCTCGAATATTTTCTTTAAGCGAAAATTAAAAACCTGCTAAAATAGGGCTTCATAAACCTTCATATCTTCACAGCGGAAGATGCGTCCCGAAATCTTGTCAATCAGGTTGTAGTCATGCGTAGCCATGAGGATAGCAGTGTTGTAGCTGTGGTTGAGTCGCTTAAATAGATAGAGTATATCAGTTGAAGTCTCCGGATCGAGATTTCCGGTGGGTTCATCTGCTATAAGGAGGGCAGGTTTATTGAGGATTGCGCGGGCAATTGCCACACGTTGCCTTTCTCCGCCTGATAGTTTGCCGGGCATAGAATCCCGCTTTTCAGTGAGTTGTACGATTTCCAGAACTTCGGTAATCCTGGCGTCGCGCTCTTTTCTCTTCTTCCATCCCAGCGCTTTTAAAGCAAAATTGAGATTGTGATATACTGTCCTGTCCTCCAGTAATAGGAATTCCTGGAAAACCATACCCATTTCTCTGCGCAATAGGGGAATATCTTCCCTGTGTAGATTCAACATATCGAATCCCATGACTGATGCTGTTCCGTTTTTAATGGGATATGCACCAAACAAGGATTTAAGGAAGGTAGACTTACCTGAACCTGTTTTGCCGATAAGGTAACAGAATTCACCGCTCCGTATCGTTACATCGACATCAGCGAGGACAGCTTTGTCCTTGTGAAACAGATTTACATTGCTCAGCTGAATGAGGGTTTCCGCCTCATTTTTAATCTGCTCAGTTTCGATAAGAAGTTCTTCCTGTAATAACATATTACAAATATATCATATATGTTTGAGAAAATGAAAAATTTGCTATAAATATTTTATTGTGAATTTGGGATATAATCACTCTTGCATCGGTCTAAATACGATTTCCAGTGAGCTTGAATTATAAGTCCCGATTGTATTCTGTTGTAGTCTTCATCAACATTTGATGAAAATCCGGACAAAAACGTCCTGAAAACAATCTCAAATTTCATATCTAATTAACTGATAAGCCGTGGAAATTATTATAAATCACGGAATTGTCATATATGTGTAGAAAGCTGTTTCATGCTGTGTAAGAAAGGAGAAGTTTATTACTTTTGTTGTCAGAAAACTTGCTAATATGAAAAGAATACATGTCATACTCCTTGTGCTAGTTGCTGTATCTATTGGCTTACTGATATATGCATCAGATGAGGTAAGTACGTATGGTACATTTGAAGAAGCCAGATTAAGCGGTGTCAGAATGAAAATTACGGGTACTCTTGAGAAGGATAAGCCTATTATCTATGATCCTATTGAAGACCCGAATTATTTCAGCTTCTATCTCAAAGACAATAGGGATGAAGTGAGTAAGGTAGTGATGCTTAGTGAGAAACCACATGACTTTGAACTTTCCGAACAGGTTGTATTGACGGGAAGTTATAAAGATGACGAATTCCTGGCAACGGATATGTTGATGAAATGCCCATCGAAGTATAAGGATGAAGAAGCCTTTCTCAGGGAGAATTAATTAGAAAATAAAGAATGGATAGTATTCAATATGTAGGAGAGCACCTTATTCCTGGAATATTGGGGCACTCAATGGTTATTGCTGCTTTTGTTTCAGGGCTAGTGGCTATTATCAGTGGTTTATTGGCTGAAAAGAACGACTCCGACTCATGGCTTAAGCTGATGAGATGGAGTTTTTTAATTCAACTTATATCAATAGCTGTTGTAATAGGGACTATCTTTTATATAATGATCCAGGGCTACTATGAGTATAAGTATGTCCAGGCTCACGTTTCAGATACGCTGCCGATGATGTATATAGTATCAGCGTTCTGGGAGGGACAGGAAGGCAGTTTCCTGTTGTGGATGTTTTGGAATGGTATACTCGGTGCTTTTCTATTGCGCAAGAAGGATAAATGGCAGAACCTCGTTATTCCTGTAATTGCATTGTGTCAGGTTATTCTGACAACGATGATTCTGGGTATATATGTTCAGGTAGGTGATTATGCAGCTCGTATAGGAAGTAGCCCTTTTGTACTATTGAGGGATACCATGGATGCGCCTATCTTCTCCAATCCCAATTACCTTGATGTTATCCAGGGACAGGGATTGAATGTACTGTTACAGAACTACTGGAATATTATTCACCCGCCTATACTTTTCCTTGGATTTGCCAGTGTAATCGTTCCTTTTGCCTATGCGATAAGTTCTTTAATCAGGGGAGAATATATTTCCTGGCTGAAACCCGCACGTAACTGGGCATTGTTCTCTTCTTTTGCATTGGGCTTTGGGATAAGTCTGGGCGGAGCATGGGCTTATGAAGCGCTTACATTCGGCGGGTACTGGGCATGGGACCCGGTTGAAAACATGTCGCTGGTTCCGTGGTTGTTCATGGTTGCAGGCTTGCATGCCAATGTGATAGTTTTGTCGACGCGCCATTCTTTACGCAGTACCTATGTGTTTTATTTGCTGGCATTTGTCGCGGTGACTTATTCGACATTTATGACTCGTTCCGGGGTCTTGCAAGATACGTCGGTGCATGCATTTACTCAGCTGGGTCTGGAAACTCAGTTGATTATTCTCATATCTGTGTTTGCTCTGCTTTCCATCGGTCTCTATTTTTACAGACGAAGGAGTATTCCGGTTCCTGCCAGAGAGGAGCCATTGCATTCAAGGGAGTTTTGGATTTATTTGGGCGCACTTGTTATCGTGATATCCGCAGCCTTGATAACTTATGGTACTTCATTACCGGTAATAAATAAGATTGTTCAGCTCTTTGATCCCACCTTTGAAAACATGGTGATTGAAGATCCGGTGACACATTTTAACAAGCATCAGTTGTGGATAGGTATTCTTCTTGGTGTCCTGACTGCTGCAGCTCAATTCTTCCGCTTCAGGGGAATGGGCTGGAAAAATCAAAGAAATAAAATATTACTTCAGATAGGAGGAACTGCAGTGGTAGCTGCGATTTTTGCCTTTGGAAGTAGTTATATCATCAATGCCAATGCTTGGCAGTATAAATTGCTACTCTTTGCTGCATGGTATGCCATAATTGGGAACACTCTTGCATTCTTTACTGTCGGTAAAAGAAACTTTAGTCTATTGGGTAGTACAGTATCCCATCTGGGAGTAGGGATCTTATTGTTTGGAATTATCTATACCGGTCTAAACCAGGAGGTGATTTCCAGCAATATGTTTGTGCAGAGAGATTTAACAAGTATGGAGAATGAGGTTCTCAAGAAGAATCTTATCCTGCTAAAAGGTGAACCTATGCTGATGAGCGATAACTACCTCGTCACATATAGGTCAGACACTATAAAAAATCAGTATCGTCACTTCTTTATTGACGTGAAAAAGGTAGCCAAAGATATGGAGACGGTTACGGATTCCTTCCTGCTCGTTCCCAATGTTATTTATACCAGCGATTATACGGATATTGAAGCTTTAAACCCTGCGATTAAGCGAGGTCTTATTTCCGATATATTTACGAGAATCACCAGACTTCCTTCTACTATGATGGACTTGCAGAAAGCTGCCACAATGGATGATAGTCTGAACTACGTGAAATATGAAGGATATGTAAACGATACTATCGATACTGAGAGATTTGTGATAAGTATGCATAATATGCGCACCGAAGCAGGTGTAGAAGATCTTGAGGCGAGGGAAGATGATTACCCGCTGAGCATTGATTTTCATCTGTATGACAAAAAGATGGATAGCACTTTTATACTTACACCTTCACTATTCATGAGAGGGCCACTTGTATATAACCTGCCTGATGGCGAGGAAAATCTGAGTGTGAAGATAAAATTGAGGGATACCACGATTCAGAATATCGTAATGGATGATTCTGAGCTCAAGTATGAGACCGTGGCTATGACGCGTGGAGATAGCATAAATTATGGCGGTTTTACGATTGTTTTCCAGGGGGTAAACACAGCGCCTGATCATCCTGCTTATACTATGAAAGAAGGTGACCTGGCCGTAACAGCTATCCTTGATATCACCGGAAGAGATGGGAAAACATCCCGTATTGAACCTCTATATCTGATAAGAGACAGGCAGGTGAGCGGAATCAGAGATCTTGATCTGAGATATGGTATTTATTCCAGAATTAAAGATATCAAGCCTGAGACAGAAGAATTTCACTTTGAAATTGCACAAGGGAAGACTTTGAATAACAAGCCGATTTACTTTGAAATGGCTGATGATGTCCCTAAGTCCAATTTTATCGTATTCCAGGCAACTGTAATCGAAGGAATTAACTTTGTATGGCTCGGTATGCTGATGTCTTTAGGTGGGTTTTTGATAAGTTTGATAATCAGAGTAAGGCAAAAGCGAAGTCAAAGACAAGTTGCGTAGACCTCAATCTTAAAGGTATTTCACAGTGAATTATACTGTTACAATAATCGGTAGTGGAAAAGTGGCAAATCAACTTGCTGTTGCTTTCCATGTAAACGAAATTCAGATAGTTCAGATTTATGGAAGAAGGATAGGGAAGGCAAGAGCTATAGCTGAACTATGTAATGCCGAAGCTGTGAGTAATTATGATCAAATAAGTCATAGTGCTGACGTCTATGTATTGACTGTTTCCGACGATGCCATTGAAACCGTTCAGGCTTCCTTGCCATTGCCGATAAGGGAAAACAAAATTGTCGTTCATACGAGCGGCTTCTCTTCTATCAACAAACTTCATAGCGTAAAACATCGCGGTGTTTTTTATCCCCTGAACACCTTTGCAGAAGGAAGCACTGTGGATTTTAAGCAGACTCCTGTATTTATAGATTGGGTAGAGAAGAAGGACAAGGAGATTTTGCACAAGTTAGCAACAAGGATTAGTGACAAGGTTCAGGATGCTGATGATGCACAACGGGAGCAGCTGCATGTAGCTGCTGTAATTGTGAGCAATTTTTCAGTGGCCTTGAGTGATATCGCTCAGAAGTTAATGGATGACGCAAGCTTGCCAATGCAATACTTAAAACCGCTGATGGAACGAACCTATAGCAATCTGTTAAATCATGATGCAGCAGAGGTTATTACCGGTCCGGCAGTGCGCGGAGATGAAGTAGTGATTGAAAAACATTTGCGAAAGCTTGAATCATATAAAGAAATAAGGGATATATATATCAAACTTAATCAATATATTACAGATAATTTAAAACAGAATGAATAATGAGAATTATTAAAGAATACCCACATCCTACGTTCAAAGTTTCCATATTCAGAGCTACCGGAAGATATCACGTACAGATACGGGATATGCGCATTGCGGTCGTATATACATTAACGGACGATCAATGTGAGACGGTGCAGGACGTCGAAAGATGGATAGAACAGGACGTATTGAAAAGAACAGAAGCACTATTCCCACAGGCGGAGACAATTGCTATGGATGCCTTACAGCGCAGCATGAAAAAGCAAGATGATTCCGGCATCAACATCATTTAGTTTCAATCCGTAACTACTTCTTTTTTTAGATTCCTGATATAGTCTTTCAGAAAGCCCTTGAGTACTGCTAGACCGGGGCTGTAATGTGAGTTATTGTTTATCACGATATCAGCCGTGTGCATAAATGGCAATATGTATTGCTCATAAGCGGGTTGTACATGGTGCTGGTAGCGGTACAGAACATCGTCCAAGGGGTAGTTGCGCTCAATTCTATCACGTTTTATACGTCGAATAATCTTGAGGTGATCCTTGGCTTCCACAAATACTTTTAAGTCAAAATGATTGTAGAGTTTGGCGTGCATATTGACGAATAGTCCTTCGACAATAATGACCGGTGCCGGATTGATTACTTTTATCTCAGGCACTTGCTCGCTGTTATTGAATACGTATTCTTCTCTGCGGATTTGTTCGCCACGGCAGAGTGTCAAAAGGTCTTCGTATAGTTCATCAAGAAGGATGGATTGTGGCAGATCAAAATTTTTAATTCCATTTTCATCTTCTGCCTGATCTTCTCTAGGCTTGTAATAGTCGTCTTGCGAGACTATACATATATCCTTCTCATCAAAGTTGTTTTTTATTTCTCGAAGTATAGAGGTTTTCCCGGAGCCGCTACCTCCCGTAATTCCGATAATAAAACTCTGTTTAATCATTGAATTTAAAAGTCTGGTTGCACAAATCTAATAAGAAGGTTCTTCGTTTAAAAACATACGAGCCTTTTCTTATGATAAATTCTTTCCTGGCCGGCTTTCAAGTCTATTATTGCACTGAATGAGAGATTAATTTCTCTGATATTAATAAAATTACTTTACTTTAGTGATTTCTAATTATCAGGTAATTGTCCGTTTCACATATTAAGGCTGAATATGAATATAAAACTACGTCTGACTATTATGAACTTCCTACAGTTTGCAGTGTGGGGAGCATATCTTACATCCATGGGAACTTATCTGGGCTCTGTCGGTCTAGGGTCCAAGATTGGATTGTTCTACGCAATGCAGGGAGTTGTGTCCATATTCATGCCTGCGATTATGGGAATCGTGGCTGATAGATGGATCCCTGCTCAGAAATTATTGGGGATATGCCATGGATTAGCAGCCACATTCTTATTATCTGCCGGATTATATGGTATGTCGACCGGGGCTGCGGTGCAATTTATGCCCTTATTCACTCTGTACTCTCTAAGTGTGGCGTTTTATATGCCGACAATAGCACTTTCTAATTCTGTTGCTTATAGTGTATTGGTTGCTAATGGTTATAATACGATAAAAGATTTTCCCCCTATAAGGACTATAGGTACTGTCGGATTTATCTTCGCGATGTTGTTTGTTAACTTTGCAGGAATGATGAACGGTAGCTTTAGCTTTGATTTTTCAAGCTCTTCCGAATTCTCAAGCTTTCAGACGAACTATAATCAATTCATAGTTTCTGCGGTATTAGGATTGATTTTATTAGTATATGCTTTTACTCTGCCAGCTGTTTCTGTGGATAGAAGTACTAAGAAAAAGACATTGTATGAGGCGCTTGGACTTGAAGCATTTAGTCTGTTTAAAGAACGTCGGATGGCTGTCTTTTTCATTTTCTCTATGCTCCTCGGTGTTTCTCTGCAGATAACCAATGGATATGCCAATCCATTTATAACTAGTTTTAAAGGAATTCCTGAATTTGCTAATACCTGGGGCGCTAACAATGCTAATGCTTTAATATCGCTTTCGCAAATATCTGAGACTTTGTGCATTCTATTGATTCCGTTCTTTTTACATAGGTTTGGGATTAAAAAAGTAATGCTTATGTCGATGATAGCCTGGTTCTTCCGCTTTGCACTTTTTGGAACCGGCGACCCTGGGTCAGGAGTTTGGATGTTTATCCTTTCTATGATTGTATATGGAATTGCCTTTGATTTTTTTAATGTTTCCGGCTCCTTATTTGTCGATATGGAAACAGATAAAAGATTGCGTTCCAGTGCTCAAGGCGTGTTTATGATGATGACTAATGGTTTTGGCGCTTCTATCGGTATGCTGGCTGCCGGCTGGGTTGTAAATCATTATGTCGAGTCACAAGCTGATCCGGTAAGTCAGTTAGGCGGATGGCAAACATCCTGGTTTATTTTTGCAGGGTATTCACTAGTTGTGGCGGTACTATTTGCGATTTTCTTTAAGTACAAGCATGTGCGAGAGTAGGAGGTCGGATTGTACCGGATAGTTGTTCTGGGATATGGTTAAGGCATGATACTGTCCCTAAAAAGCACGTAAAACGCAATTGATTCTTTATTTTAACCGTTCTTCGCAAACATGTTTCAGCTTATCAAAATATTGCTAAATAATTAGAAGAGAACTATCTATACTCCCATTACTCATATTAAGCTTGGTTTTTAGTTTGCTGGATTGAAAGTGATTTAAGAGCTAAATTATTTGGTTATTTGATAAAAAAAGAGTATTATTGGAATGATAGAACATTTATGAACGCTTAAATTTATACAATATGAGAAGTATTAATGAAACATTACTAGTCAATAATATCGTTAAAAAGACTATTTTGATATTATTATTTGCGGGGGGGGGATTTTAACCATTAATCAAAATATTATTGCGCAACCGCCTGGTGGAACTGATATTGAACAACCTGTAAACCCTGGAAATGGTGAAGGAGAAGGTCAGCCTGGTCCCTGTGAAATATGGGGACTGACAAATCAGATTAATTGGACACCACCGAGTATAAATACAGTTTTTATTGAAACGGTAGGTGTCGGCACAAAAGTAAGTGCGTCAGATGCTTTTACAATTGGCCAAACTGTAAGTAATATGAAAATCTATGTAAGTGGTTTTTTTGATATTGATATCCCACTAATATTTGACGAATGCGAAATTATAATTGCTCCGGGAGCGAAAGTATTTGTGCTTGAAGGAGTAGAAGTGCAAGTGTTTAACTCATATATACATGGCGAGTATAATCTGTGGGGTGAATTTGAAATACTACCGTCAGCTACTATGCGTGTACATGATAGTTATATTCAAGATGGATATATTGCTTTTAGAGCCAGAAGTGGTTCTACTCTTGAAGTAAAGGATTGTAAATTCAATAAAAATTTCGTAAGTATTATGGGTGATCATGATGATCGGAATTATACAATGCCAAGTGTTATTACTGGCGTAAATCATTTTAACTGCAATGGGAACTTATTACCTGCGGTATTATCTGAACATTACTTTCTTTTTTCACCAGACAATAAATCTTTTGCTGCGATTTATTCCAATAGAACTAAAATAGAGCTATATCATAGTGGCTGTGTTTTTAGCTCTATAGGTAACCATGCTAATGGAATACTTGCTTTTGGGGGGCCTGTAAGAACCAGAAACGTTATGTTTTATAATATCAAAGAAACTTCTGCATACAACTATCCTTATGAGGGTTATGGTATTGCCATCAATCTTGATCAAGAACGTAGCCAGACTTCTTATCGATATAATCATTTAGATGCAATTGGATGGCATGGCTGGGGAGATATAAAAGATTACAACTTTATAAATGTTGATTATCCGTTAACGATGATTGATGGATATATGAATGCTCGGGTACATCGTACATACAATAGTAAAACCTCCTTTAAAGGTGTGCGTTTACATTGGCTTGAAGCGGTTACTAATGAGTTGAATTATGATGAAAAGGGAATATATTTAACAAATTCCAATTTTACCAAATTTTCTAGTGGAGGCTACCCAAATGGAGCTATTGAATATATCGAGTTTAATGGAGGTCCACAATCAACCGGGATATATAGCTCAAGAAATAGAGGAGATATCTCTGATGATGCCCTCAATTTTTATAATTTTGATATCTATGGAAATACTTTTAGAGGGCGTGGAAATGGGGTATTGTCTATGGGAGACATTACTTTAAAAATCTCTACTAATGATTACAAGACCACTGGAGCTATAGCAAGAGGTACCTATGGAATCAAAGTGTCAGGAGGCTTTGATGTAAATACCTCCAAGAACAACATTACTTTTGGTGATGCACCAAAAAAAGTAGGCCTAGGAATAATTTACTTAAAAATGGAAGATAGCTTTGTTACTTGTAATGAAGTGAAATATGGAGATAAAGGTTTTGACTGGAGAGGTGTAAGTGAATTGATAATAGGAACAAATATAGCAAGAGAAAATTATCTTGGATGGCATTATGAAGCCGGCTCCAGTACTGGTCCGCAATATCATATGAACAATCGCTGGTTTCCGATTAATCCAGATAAGGATGTGAAAGTTGAGCATAAAGGAAATACTGTATTCCATCCTTTTGCAGTTGAAAAGAGTACAATTACAGTTGGGTCTAATACTAACTCCTATGGCGACGAATGGCATCCGGGTTTTCCAGTAAATGCGGATCCCCCTGAACTTGTTGAGCAATCGGGAATTTATGACCCAAGCGCAAGTTGTCCTGATAGAACAAGCCCTATTATATTTAATGAAACAGATAGTTTAATTGCCATCGGTGAAATGAATAGTTCTCCGTTAAGCTCACAATGGTACCAGGCATTAGACCTTTATCGCAAGATTAAAGATAATAATTTAAGCTATGGGGTCGGATCGGTTTATGATATCTTTGTTCAGGATTGTGAGAGCAATAGTATTTCTGCATATTATAATGCAATTAAAGACTTTAATCTTGCATTTGAATTCACTCCTCAAGCGGCATATCTGATAAATTATTATCGTGAAGAAGTTCTGAATTACCTTGGATTGATTTCTGAAGCAGATAGTTCGTATTATGCAGGTGATTTAGATTTTGAAGACCTTGTCATCTATCGGAAGAATCAGTTAGCGGCATTGCAGTCTGCACAATCACAGTTGGAAGACCAGATGGATAACTATATTCAGACTCGAAACGGAAAATTGTCAACTGTAATTTCTACTTTTCAATCCTTATCAGATGTGAATATTGTTGCTTCTGAGTATAAAGATGCTTATAGTATCTATGCTCGTTATTATCTTGACCAGATGACCGCAGCTGATACAGCTAAAGTATTTAGTTTTGATGGTGCTTGTGTAGATAAATATCACGGTGCAGCCTTAGTTTATCATATTATATCTGAAGCATTAGGTTCCGTAAATGAACTGAGTTATGGTTGTGAGCCCCCTATGATTAGAAGTGCGGACGGGGGAGTAAATATGCGTGTATACCCCAATCCATTGAGTGATTATACGACATTAGCTTTTGAGGCGCCGTACTCCGGAGATATCAATATCTACGATATGCGGGGAAATTTACAGCAATCAGTAAGTCTAATGGAGGTGATGGAAATTCAACTTGATTTAACAAGTTTGTCATCGGGAACATATATAATTGTTCCTGACAATACCTTATATCAAAGCATTAAACTTATAAAACAATGAGACGCTTAAAATATATTTTATTGTTTGCCATCATCTGTGGGGTTATCCCACAGATGATGGCTCAGAAAGAAAACAGTAATTGGATTCTCGGAAATGCAATTGCGGGGGGAGCGGATACTAAGGTCTGGATGGTGACTTTCAGTGATACGGGTATCGTAGAGCACAATATATTGCCTTTCCCACATGGTTGGGTTGCTGGCACTACGGCAACATGGACA
Organism: uncultured Saprospiraceae bacterium; assembly: GCA_964423575.1. Classification (GTDB taxonomy): domain Bacteria; phylum Bacteroidota; class Bacteroidia; order Chitinophagales; family Saprospiraceae; genus CAYRFF01. The sequence goes on from CAYRFF010000002.1 coordinate 108,755, forward strand.
AATCACCATACTGGTGATATGGAATTATTTACGGATGGGATATCGATATATGGCAAGGAATTGAAACTCATTGAAAATGGGGATAAGATGTATCTAACGGATGATGAAATAGAAGATTATAAAGAAAAGTCCAAAGGACTTTATTATCCTTTTTATGCGGTATTTGTTCCGGATCCGGGAGACAGTTCTCAGGTATATTTATTTAAATCATCGTTTGTAAATTATGTTCCTTGGCCTACAACCATGTCTTTCTACAATAAGATAATAAGAGATAGTAGTGGGAACTATACTTTATTAAACCCTGAATCTCCCAATATTTACATGGAAGAAAATGATTCCTATTATCCACAGATTATTCGTCATGCCAATGGAAGAGACTGGTGGGTGTTAATTATGAATCAGCACAAGATTCATGCTTTTGTTTTAGACTCAACAGGTTTATGGAAATCACATGAACAGGAAACGGAATACGCGGCTACTACGGTAAATTCCAGTTATTCAATGGGAAATTTTCATGTTAATTCCTCTCGCTTTGCATACTTGAGGGGACGTTATAGCGACCCCAATGATAAGTATGCACAAGACATTGTTCTCATGGGTTTCAATCGTTGCAATGGTTTATTTGAAGAAGTTGAAACACAGAAAATCCCCAAGGATTCATTGGATTTTGGCACGTCCGGAAACCCAGTTCCTTTCTACTCGGCTGCTCTTTCTCCGGATGGAAGATATCTTTTTGTTAATTCATCTTATGTTTTGGATCAGTTTGATTTAAGTGTAGAGGATTGGTATCAGACTAAGATAAATTTAGTCAAAATACCGGATACACTTAGACGCTCCGATACCGGTTACGCATTTAATTCCATGTTTTATGGTCCGGATGGTAGAATATACATATCACACGGAGCTTCTGAAATCTGGTTAAGTGTAATTGATAAGCCGCATCGACGAGGGAGAGATGCAGACTTACGCTTGCAAGGATTAAAAGCACCACCGGATGTAAAACACCAGTTGTCAGCACCGTATATTATAGACTTTGATATGGGGCCGATGGATGAAAGTGCCTGCGATTCTTTAGGACTGGATAATGAAGTGAAAGCACTTTTCCGTCATGATGTGACGGAAATGGAACAGGGTAGAGTGGATTTTCGCGATCTATCCCGACATAATCCTACGGCCTGGCACTGGGACTTTGATGATGGTAATAGCTCAGAAGAGCGCTATCCTATTCACGAGTATAACAAAGCAGGTATATACCATGTCTGCCTTACTGCTTCCAACGTAAATGGTTCTGATATTTTCTGTGAAGATGTTGAAATACTGGAACCTTCTCGAGTTGAAGCGATTGAAGGTCTTGATATGCATGTCTATCCCGTTCCTGTCAATACTGGAGTTCTGCATGTGGAAAATCCATCTTCTGTCCGTGGAGAATATCAAATTGTGAACATGAATGGAGTGTCAGTAGGACATGGCGAGATAAATGGCATGACTCAACGGATAGGTGTAGGACAGTTAATTTCCGGGATATATGTTTTAACGATACAGTCAGAAGGTAAGCTGTACTCGAGGAAGATTGTGGTGGAGTAGTTTTAGTATTCTTGTGATTATATGATTCTTGGATAGCTATGCAGGAATTAAGAAGAATTCTGGATAAGCTATATACTTAAAGACTAAGAACTGGTCTATAATGGTAAAGTTATGTTTAAACCTACCAGATTTGTTAGTCCTTTATTATGAATCTTCTAATATAATTAAAAGATACGGACGTAGCAATATTGGAAAAATCTGGTAGGTTTTTTAGCATATAAGTCAGAAAGAGGACGAACGATTTTCTTTAGAAGGGCGGAAGTCGCTTGAACGGCTTTATAATCTTTCCTTCTTTATGACTACGGTATATCAGGATTATTGTGGCTATCAGACAAAATATTGTAGCCTGAATAGAACCTTCTGGACCAAATAAACCGCCCGTGAACCAGTCTGCTCCGCTTATTTCTGAACTGATTAATGTACGTTCAAGAGAATAGCCAGATACTGTTGCGCCGAATATTGCCGACTGAGTAAAATTCCATGCGAAATGTATAGCAATCGGAAACCATAAATTCCGCGAATAGATATATGCCGCACCCAGTAATAATCCGGCTTGTATTGCAAGTCCGATTGAAGCTATCCACGTACTACCTGGATTCCCTATGTGCATTAAACCAAATAGAAGAGCAGAAATACCTAGAGCAATATAGCTCCCCAGCTTTTCTTCCAGTATTCTGAAGACTATTCCACGCAAAACTACTTCCTCTATAATTGCAGAAGTAAAACTAATTGTGAAAGGCAGGATGATATAATTTATCGGATTTATGGCAAGGACAGTATAGCCGCCTTTTATATATATAAAGAGAATTGTAAGTGATTGTAAAATCGCTCCGAGTAATAAACCTTTTATAAGCCAGTTGCCCATGCGGCTAGTGGAAAATTCAGCTATTTTTCTTTTCTCATAAATTTTAAAAAGGTAGATATAAGCAGAGATTGTCAGACCCGCTCCAAAAACTCCTGCGATGAGACTCTGATAGTCTGTACTCAAACTTGTTGTCTCGAGAAGCTCAGCCAATCCCATCTGTGCAAAACCTACTAAACCGGCACATACGATAAGGCCGATGAATATTTTTGTTAAAGTGAAGTGGAGGATTTTATGAGAAATGCTGGATGCAGACATAACTAATTAAATTAATTGTTGATACAATAATAATACTACTTAATATAGGCCGCTGTACGGTTCTTAACTTTATGTAAAGTAATGATATTTAATTGTATATGCTATGATTCTTAAATTAAAATAATAAGTTAATACTTATGTTGATTTTCTAAGAAAACTTGAGCTGCAGTGCTCTGTTTATTCATATAGTCAAGATTCTATGGATTCTCTTACTGTAACAATAATTTATTAATTCTCTCGCGGATAGCATTCTCAGATCTCTCAAATATTTCACTTAGTTCAGTGACAGTTTTACCTTCTCTGAATAATTCTACTAGTCTCTCATCAGTTTCAGTAGTCCATGGTTCGTATGCATTAGCATGTCGTTTCTTTGCCTGTTCAATCATAGCTTTCTTGTCATCCTGTACTTTTTTCTTTTTGGACTTCCCTCCGAAGTAGTAACTAAAGGGTCCGAATTTAAGCTTACCAAAGGAGCGCCCTTTCTTCTTGCGCAAGGGGATAGATACACCGGAACCACGTCGCCATACACTGAATCGTGTGCCACTTTTACCGAAAGTAAATGGGCCAATTCGAAACCTTACGCTCATTTCCCCTAATTCTTCTTCTTAATCGGTGCAAGTAAAAGGTAAAAGATAAATGCAAACCAGGAGATAAAAAGAACAGCGATAATCCATGCCAATTTTTCCCCTCCCGTAGTTTTATTGGAGGAGAGTATAATTAAAATAGGCACAACCCATATAGACAAAATTAAACCCAGGACGATTAAGGATGATAATGCTCCGACCATAAATTGTGTTATTTACTTAAAAGTAATCAGTTCGATCAATAAATCGATTCCAGATACAAATCTACACAATTCTAGCGAAATGTTGTTTTCAGTAGGTTTTAAGCAGTTGAACAGACTTGTGTTAATCTCATCCGGTAATAACTGAGGACAGACTTATATACTGAATTAATGCAGAGTTTCCAGTGTTCTGCTCGTGATATACTCAGCCATAATCTTCAGCTCTTCCAGATGTCGTAAGTTATCTTGTAAACCTGTATTATACTGAAGAGTGTAGATGACATAATTATCTACATACCAGATGAGCTTTCCCAATCCCGGATTCAGAACTGCCCGATCACCGACTCCCGAAACTTCTCTGTACTTGTAATCATCTCCCTGGAAGAATTCACTTAAATCAATATTCATTTGCTGAGAAATAAAGTTGTCACCTACGTGATTTCCCGGATTGACTTTGGGGTTGCAATACATCTCCAGAATGATTTTGGATTCAATGTTTTCATTATCCAGGAAGATTGCTGCACAGGAAGCTGAAATTGGACTTTTAAAAATATAGTCGCGTCTGTGATAGGAAACTCTATCTGCCGGTATATCAAATATTTCTTCAATTTTATGCGCATCAAGGATGTCGCAGAGAGCTTGCTCTGACAGAAAATTAAATACGCCATTCTGATTTTCTGCTTTCGTTGCCAGAATTTGACGCAACTCCTCCATAAATACCCAGCTCGGTGCTTTTTCCGGTGCAGTGTCCTTAGGGGTTTCTGAACCACAAGACATAATAAAAAGTACGGATAGGATAGATAATAAATATTTCATAATAACTATATTTTTGTCAAATATATTAAATGTTTCTGTAATATGATTAAGGCTTATTCATTAATGTCAAAAATCCCTTCCGGCAAATCAAAGGTGATATGCTCCTTCTCATCATCAATTTCTTTGATATACTCATCGTGGATGGGGAAGAGGAGTTCTTTTTCGTTAATAATGGTAGAAACCATGAATTGATGAGGGTACTCCAGAATATCATCTATTATCCCTCCGATATTACTATTCTCATCTTCAAATGAATAGCCGATGAGGTCGGAATATTCATGCGCAAGGAACTCTTCCAGTAATTCCTCAGGTATGTCTTTCTTATTTACGTACACCTTGTTGTCACTTAAGAATTTCAACTCTTCCAAGGAATACTTATCGCCAAACCTTACAAGGAAACCATTAGACCATTGCCGATCAGTGATTTTAAGCGGGTAGGGGTTGCCGCCATCGAAGAGAAAGATATATTCTATATCTTCTTCCAGGTCCTGAAACTCATCATCAAAGTGGCAGAAAATTAACCCTTTTACACCTTTGGTCCTGCCCAGAACTCCTACTCTGACAAATGTGAAATCTGCAAGTTTTATTTCCATGAAAGAATTTGTTTATAGGTGATGTAACCTTCTTCTGCTTTATCTGTCCAGTCCATATCTTCGCAATCAATGGGATTTCCTCCTTTGATACGGCATTGAGTATTTACGGTAATTTCCATACTTTCCAGAAGTCCGATATCTCTTCCATATCTTTCTGTAATATATCTTCTTTCGTACAAGTCTTCTTCATCGACAAGTAGAATTAGCAGAGTGCTGTCCAGTTGAGTTCCATTGTTGCTGTACTCTTCGATTTCTCGGATATACGCTCTGTGAGAATAATTAGCATAAGGTTTTATCATATTGGCGCGGATGTTAAACTCTACCGATTCCGGATCAAAGTACTTATGTGGATTCCATCTGCTGAGAGTTCTGATATCCGTCAACATTTTAACATAGGGGAGATTTCCTTCCTGACGGATAATTTCATTTCCATCTTGCCATAATCTCCAGGCTGCATCGTATATGATATCCGATTTCCCCGCTTTGTGTTTGCTGCGTTTTAAGTTGTATAGGACCCTGCCATCAGCCTTATGTGTTGTATCGGTTATAGTCTCGGTCACCATCCAGCTCACGGTATCCTTTACTATATTTGATTGGATATAGAAGTAAATCGTATCAATTTGATAAACGGTCTCGCGGCCGATTTCAAGGGGGAAATAATTTCCGGAAATGAGCTCACCTCTATCATAAATCTCATCTTTGAGACAGCCCACGGTGCCGATTATTGTCACAGCAATAAGTAAAATCAGTATTCTTCTCATAAAATTATCTATAATCGAATTTCCACTTAGTCTTAACGGAAAGTTCAGCTGAATATATACAATTTTGCAAAGATAAGAATAAACGCAGGAGTAGGGGTAATTAAATTTGATTGTCTGAAAATTCTACGACATCGTATTATACAGCCTTTCGGCAAATGTTAGGTAGAATATTAAAATAAAATTTGCAATCTATTTTGATAATTCAGATATAAAAGGTTACCTTTACGGCTCGAAATCAGGAAGTATGTTTCTGAAATGAAAAATGCGAGAGTAGCTCAGCTGGTAGAGCACAACCTTGCCAAGGTTGAAGTCGCGGGTTCGAATCCCGTCTCTCGCTCCAAAAGCTCTGAATTATCAGGGCTTTTTTTGTTTGTAGTACTTACCATTTTTAGGAACTTAGCCGGATTTTCAGGGCACAGAGCAACATTTGCTGAAAAGCAAACTAATATTTATCTGGTCATAAGATGAATGAGTATACTGGCGGATGTCCCGGATAGTTAGAAACTTTGGATAGAAAACATTACAACAGCTCAACCTAAATCTTAGTCTCAGCCTCAAAACTACTTCACTACCAAAATTTTAGTAGCGGCAGCATCCGGTTTGAAATTGGTGCTATAGCCTGAAGAGAATACGAGATATACTCCGCTTGAAACCCTTTCATTATTGAGATTGGTGCCATCCCATATTGCCTGGCCCCCATAAGCCTCGAGAACTTTAACAAGAAAACCTTGCTGATCCACAATGCGTACATGTGCATTTTCAGCCAGGCCTTTGATAGCTATCGGACCATTGTAATCCGGTCTTACGGGATTGGGATATGCGTAAACGTCTTTACTGTGTACCTTTTTACCATGGACTGCAACTGTTTTTACTGCGAGAACGCCTTTGTCTGTTCCGATATAAGTGATTCCTCTGGTTTCGTCAAAGGCAAAACTCGTTATATGATTGGAAGGTAGAGCGCTGTTATCTGTCGTCAATCGCAGTTCATTTTCCAAGCCTGAAGATGACTGAACTATAACACCATTTTGCGTCCCAAACCACTTCCTGTTAGCTGCATCAATTCCTATAGCAGTAACCAACTGATCCATCAGCAGGTAATCTCCCTGACCATCCTTATTGATATCTACAACCGGTCGCACGCCCGTTCCGTGAAAAGCGTCATAGAAGACGTAAACACCATTGGTTGCACCGACCCAGACAGCACCATTTTTATCCATCGCAAGCGAGCGAGCATCACCTGACAGGATACTATTGGAATTACTGATAATTCTAAATTCTTCGCGGTCAGGATTATAGATGAGGATGTTTCCCTCGCTTCCGATAATGCAGGACCAGAGATTCCCTTCCTGATCAAATATCATCTCACCAAGTTGTGGACCTACGGGTGTTTTTATTGCCCGACAGCTTCCATCGGCTCCCCATACTTTGATTCCATTGTCCACATAATAATTGCTCATCCAGATGTTACCATCCTTATCCATTGTCATTGTGGGTATACGCACCGTCATATCAAAGTCGCCGACTGTTTCAAGACAACTATTGGTATGGTCGTACACTTTAAATTTGTTAAAATCATATTCTGCAAATCCCTTCCATGCCGAATTGAGATATAGTTTCTTTCCATCCTGGCTGGGTATTACTTGCATGATATCTCCGAAGTTCTTTTCACTGAGTTCCGGGGTTAATAGCTTAGAGTGATTATGCCAGTGTTTTCCGTCATAGTATGCAAAGCCTTCTGCGCGGTGCTGAGGGAAATATCTTAGTTTGTCTGAACCTCCATTAGTTATGTAGAGAGTATCATTCCAGAAAGTCAAATCGTATGCCTGCACACCTCGAGGGCCGGGAAGTGTTGAAACATTACAAGCCCCGTCTTTGTCCAGGTGATAGAATCCGGCCCAGGCAGAACCTACGAGGATTTCACCAGACTTGGTTTCAAGGTAATCAGTGATTGCATTGAAGCAGGAAGACCTTAGCGAGTCAGTGATTTCACAATTGTTGCCGACTTTAAGGATGTGGTCTTTTGTTGCGCTGCTATGTACGCCAATCTGAATTTCATCTTCCCGTGAATTTATAAATGGAATTTCATCGGTCTCGTACAGACTCTTCAAAGGGCTGAATTGCAAATCATCGAGATTGGCCCTGAGTAAATCAGTTCCGTCCTGAATTATAATGCAAGTACTATTTACTCCGATTTTGCCCGGTTTCATTATGGCTGGAAGTTGATTATCTGCACCTAATTTGTTCCAGTGCGTAAGGGTTACCATTAGGCTTACGTCCCTTGCTCGCGAGAATCTGTAAAACTCATTCAAGGTACTTATATAAAAATCTGTAGGAGTGATTACAAAATCCCGGGTCTGATCATCAGTGAATAAGGTAAGGATAAAAGAAGCTTTTTCCAGGTCGTATAAAGATACTCCATAATCTGCGACGATATAAAGAATCCCATTTTCCGCAATGAGTTTATTGATTGTTCTCCGACCGATTATTTTTTGATTGGTAAGAATATCCCGCACGTTTACTGTTTGTTCCGGATAGAGAATATCGATATTGGAATTTGCGTAAGCGATAATAACAGCATCTGTCTTGGAATCATAGGCTAGAACCTCCGGCTCAACATCGCTCAGACCATTGACCTTGGACAACAGTTTAAAAGAATAGTCTTTGTTCCATCTGACAACTCCTACATCCGAGGCTGAGAAATAATGGTCTTTGGTTTCAATATGCTTTTTCAGGCTTTTATAAGAAAGATAATCAAATGCGTCTCCAATACGGAGAGAATCCTGTGCCAGTCCTTGATGGGAAATAAGGAAAACAATAAAGAAAGACCATAAAAATCCTCGCATGAAAAGTCGTTGTGTTTAAAGTGAATCTATATCGAAATTAATCTATTTAAGGCGAATAAGTAATTACTCAAAGGTAGTAACGTAACCGAGCCGCAAAATATTTATTTTTTGTGGGATAAAGACTGAAATATAGAAGATTTGTTTGATAGGGACGATTTTGACTGGGAAGTAGCACTTGAATGCGTAGGGATGATTTCGAGAGGAAAAGCAATCATCCTATGTGTAGGGACGCACGACATTACGACTCTAAGGGATACGTTTAAATGTGTAGGGGCGCACGGCATTTCGGCAGCAAGGTAGTATTTGAATGTGTAGGGGCGCACGGCATTTCGACAGCAAGGTAGTATTTGAATGTGTAGGGACGCACGGCCGTGCGTCCCTACACATTAGCAAGATATCGTTTCGCTCAATGAACCCCGTGCGTCCCTACATCTGTATTTGAAATTCTGTAAAACCTACTTGATTTATTCTGGAAATGGTCTATCCTCAAATTCCTTTATCTTGAGTACAATCGAAAATGTAAGTAGATAAAATCAGGTAGGTTTGTCACTGCCTAATATAATCGACCCTGGAATTAGTGTAAAGATTAAGATAGAGAATAAGGCAAAAGAAAATTAATAATCACTGGTCATTCTAATGGGAGCGTAGCGTACAGAAGAACCCTATGCTGTTGAGTTCGTGCGCCGAAACAAAACTCCGTTTCATTGTTTAAAGATCCTGGTTATTGAGGCCGCTCGAAATGCGCGGGCTACCATTGACACATTTTCAAAAACCTTGTTTGTAATTGCATAAATTCATACTCAAGGTGAAAAGAGAAAAATGGAATAAGTGTGATAGGACTAGATTAGCTTGTAAAGGAGATTTTTACGATTTGACTACCTTATTTATATCTGATTCCTGAATCCAAACTACTTACTACTGTTTCACAAACCTCACATACTTCGTCTCTGCAATAGGTCTTGGCCATCCTTGACGGAATTCCCCCATGGAAGTTACCAGCGGGTCAAATATCTCTGCATTGGCATGCTCTTTAAGTTCTGCAAAAGGAATCTGGCTGACTTGTTCATTTTCTTTGATTGTAACTCTCATACGGTCAAAGAAATCTACTTTATATCTTTCACCGATTTCTTTCATGAATCTGAACTTGGCATCTACAGAACCACCACAAAGGCCATATCGCTCCTGATCCACTACAACCATGGCAAAATAAGGATTAAGTACTGCGGCAGTAGCCGGCAATAAATCACCGTGAGATTCCCAGTCAATTGTGAACTCTTTTAATTCAGCATCCAATCTTTCCATTTCCTCTGGAGTTAAAGGACGATTACTCTGATAAAGCCATACTTTGGAATGGTCCGGGAAGGTTTTTAAATTTTCTATACTTGTCGCCATCATTAAAATAATTAAGATTGTTGGTTACTTGCTAACAAAACTAAGGATATCTCTAAAGGTTCAGAGAATATCAATTGCTATAATTCGGTCATATCAGGAAAATAAGCGGACTTTAAAAAATAAAACCTGAGGACTTTAGGTAAATCCTCAGGTTTTAGTGAGACCAAAACTAACACAATGATCTCGTGAACTATTCCTCTTCATCCAGACTCAACAGCTCATCCCTGAGATGAGCTGGCAAATCTAGTGCATCGACTGCCTTTACAAATCCATCAGGTTCTCTTTTGTAAAAATAGAAACCTGCCTCATCGGATTCTACGTAAATATCATCGCCTGCACCGAAATCTCCTGCCAGAATCTGCCTTGCCAATGGATTTACAATCTCATTCTGTAGTACTCGCTTCATAGGTCTTGCTCCAAATTGAGGATCATATCCCAGAATCGCAAGACTATCTGCGGCAGCTTCACTCAGATGAATCTTCATGCCTTGTCTGTGTAACTTGTATTTCACATCGCGCATCAAGAGCATCAGAATCTTCCTGATTTCATCCTGTGAAAGTGGTGTAAACATGATTCTATCGTCGATTCTGTTTAGAAACTCAGGCTTGAGATTCTGCTTCAACATTTCAAATACCTCAAGCTTAGTTGCTTCTATGATTGATTCTCGTTTATCCTCGCCGACAGCAGCCAGATCCTCAAAGTTTTCAAGTATTATGTCCGAACCCAGATTGGAAGTCATGATAATAATTGTGTTGCGGAAATTGGCAATACGACCTTTATTATCAGTAAGTCTACCATCGTCCAATACTTGTAACAAAATATTGAAAGTATCCGGATGCGCTTTTTCAATCTCATCCAAAAGAACAATAGAGTAGGGCTTACGTCTTACTGCTTCTGTCAGCTGACCTCCTTCATCATAACCTACGTAACCCGGAGGCGCACCGATTAATCGGGAAACAGAATGTTTCTCCTGATACTCGCTCATATCGATACGCGTGATTGCATCTTTGTCATTAAAGAGAATAGAAGCTAGTGTCTTTGCAAGCTCTGTTTTACCTACACCTGTTGGCCCGAGAAATATAAAGGAACCAATAGGCCTTTTTTCATCAGATAATCCCGCTCTGCTTCTACGGATTGCATCCGAGACTGCAACTACAGCTTCATGTTGACCGATTAGACTTCTGCCGATTTCATCTTCAAGGCTAAGTAGCTTATCCTTTTCTGATTGTAGCAACTTACTTACAGGAATTCCTGTCCATCTAGCAACGACATCTGCTATATCATCGGCTGTTACGGTATCTCTGGTATAACGATGCTCGCTAGGTAATGCTTTCAGTTTTTCCTCAGCAACTTTAAGCATTACTTCCTTTTCCTTCATTTCACCGTAGCGGATTTTTGCTACAGTTTCATAATCGGAAACTCGCTCTGCACGCTCTGCCTGAGTCTCCAGCTCTTCTATTTCTTTCTTGATCGATTGAACTGTATCAACGATATCTTTTTCGTTTTTCCAAGCAGCTACGAGAGAATCCAGGTTTTGTCTGGCATTGGCAATTCTGTCATCCAGAATAGCTACTTTCTTATCGTTTTTCTCTCTTTTCAGCGCTTCTCTTTCAATTTCAAGCTGTCGTACCGTTCTTTCCGCATCATCGATTACTTCCGGTACTGAATCCAGTTCCAGTCGCTGTTTTGCAGCAGCTTCATCAATCAAATCAATTGCCTTATCCGGTAAGAATCTATCACCTATATAGCGGTGGGATAATTCTGCTGCAGCTATTAATGCTGAGTCCAGAATTTCCAATTTATGGTAAACTTCATATCTTTCCTGTAATCCACGAAGAATGGATATGGTATCTTCCACGCTTGGTTCATCGATCATCACATTCTGGAATCTACGCACCAGTGCTTTGTCATTTTCAAAGTACTTTTGATACTCATCCATGGTCGTTGCACCGATAGTGCGCATTTCACCACGTGCCAGCACCGGCTTGAGGATATTGGCAGCGTCCATAGCTCCCTGACCACCTCCGGCACCGATCAATGTGTGGATTTCATCAATAAAGATGATAATCTTACCATTGGAATCGACGACTTCCTTGACGACAGCTTTTAGCCTTTCTTCAAATTCTCCTTTGTACTTCGCTCCGGCAATCAAAGACGCGATATCCAGTGTATAAATAACTTTATCTCTTAAGTTTTCCGGCACATCATGTTTTACAATACGCCATGCAATGCCTTCAACAATAGCCGTTTTTCCCACGCCCGCTTCACCGATAATCATCGGATTGTTTTTCTTACGGCGGGAAAGGATATGCATTAAACGTCTTATTTCCTCATCTCTTCCGATGATGGGATCAAGTTTTCCCTGCTCAGCCTGTTCATTCAGGTTGATAGCATATTTATTCAATGCATTGTATTGATTTTCTGCGCTTTGATCTGTCACTTTACTTCCTTTTCTTAATTCGTTTATTGCTGTACGTAAATTTTGAGAACTTGCTCCCAGCTCTTTTAATAGCTTGGCAGCGTTGCTATTTCCTTGTAGCATGCTATAGAGAATCAGTTCGAGTGAAATAAACTCATCGCCGAAGTCCTTCATGCTTTTCTTGGCATTTTGCAGTGTCTTGTTTGTCTCATTGGACAAGTACTGCTTATCGTCTCCACCACTGACTTTAGGAACTGCTTGAATCAGTTCATCAGTTCTTCTTTTCAGTTCCGGCACATTAATACCCAGTTTATTGAGTAAGAAGTTGGAGACATCCGGATCAGTTTCCATGATTCCACGCAAGATATGCACATTCTCTACGACTTGCTGACTATTTCCGGCAGCAATTTGTTGCCCTTTAAGTATGGCTTCCTGCGCTTTTATGGTGAAATTATCGTATGTCATTATATTTGCTCTCCTTATTATATTAATCAATATTATTAGTACTGCCTTTCGGCAAATGTTTCTCTGTTCTCCACTTGAGCATTCTCACTGAATCATCTGCTCTTTTGCAGTACATATTATACTATTCAAACATTGGTCCAATTGAATTATACTGCCAAAGCGACATTTTAAAGCAGAATTATTCTGTCAGAATGTCGGAGGGAAATATGAATAAGAAGAAAATAGATAAAACGAATAGGAAATAGTGTAGTTTAGACCTATCATCTTGCTACCCTAAGCAGCAAGATTGAGTTAGTAATCGTCTAAATTTTAAATGATTTATGTAAATAAATTAATTGTGACGAATAAATATAAGACATAATTAAGTGTTTTTTTAAACGTGAAATGATGATTTAATGGCACACAAAAGATTATTCCTGGTAGGAATTTTAATATCAATAAGTTGGCTCATTGGTTATCAAGTCGGTTATGGACAAAATATACAAGAGAAGTGGTTAGCAACTGTATCAACGGGAATTGAAAAGCACGATAAACGGCTGTTTGACTATCCGGAAAAGGAGATGCTACTTGAAATGCAACCTGAACAATGGGGGACCTATCATTTTGATATGAATGTGCAAAGACGAGTATGGCAGCATAACAATTTTTATAGTTTCATTGGACTGGGACTCGGGTACGAAAATGCCACTTTTATGAGACCATTTGATCATTCCTATTTTAATAAAGATAATTTACGAATTTTGCGAAATCTAAACAGATATAAAAAAATATATGCACCCTTGTCTTTATCATTATATTATAAATTAGGTGCTAATTGGTTTATATTTGGAGAAATAACGTCCAATATTTTACTATATAGGAACATTGATCATACAGAAAATAACATGGGGGTTTTCCCATATAAGCCTGGAACTTTAGAATTGGATAAAATAATCTTGAATGTGGGAATTACCTACAAGATTGGACAATTCTTAGTTGGCTTCAATAGTCGCGTATTAAATCTCCAAAAAATAGATAAGATAATATTCAACCATTATTTGAAAGATCCTCGTATTGATCAAAAATGGGAGTGGTATAATCCTTTAAGATTTGATTTTACAGTGGCTTATATGTGGTGAATAATATATTATGAAAATACAAAAAGTATCTCAAAGAAGATTATTCCTGTTAGGATTCTTAATATCAATATGTTTACTCATTGGCTATCAAGTCGGTTATGGGCAAGATATGCAAGGAAAGTGGATAGCAACTGTATCATCAGGTATAGGAAAGCACGATAAGCGACTGTTTGATTACTCAGAAAAAGAGATGCTACTTGAAATGCAACCTGAACAATGGGGGACCTATCATTTCAATATGAATGTGAAAAGAAGAGTATGGCATCAAAACAATTTTCATAGTTATATAGGACTGGGACTTGGGTACGAAAATGCAACTTTTATGAGACCTTTTAATCAAAGTTTTATTCTGAAAGGTAATTCAGATCATATTCTATTAGCATTAAATAAGTATCAAAAATTACACTCCTCCCAATCTTTTTTGACTTCTTATAAATTGAATCATATGTGGTATGTTTCAAGCGAATTAGTAATGCAACTACTTTTATATAGAACTATTGATCATACAGAATATTCAAGAAAAATCTTTCCCTTATCAGAAAGCACCTTTGAATTGGCTAGTATTCAGCTAAGCCTTGGAATTAGTTATCAGGTTAAGAATTGGGTAGTAAGCTTAAGCTCAATAGTAGTAAATTCTCAAAAAATAGATAAGATTATATTTAATGACATTATCAATGACCCTCGTACTGATAAATCATGGGAATTGCATAATCCATTACGTTTTGATTTAACTGTAGGTTATATGTGGTAAATGACATATTATGAAAACACAAAAAGTATCTCAAAGAAGAATATTCCAGTTAGGATTCTTAATATCAATATGTTTACTTATTGACTATCAAGTCAGTTATGGACAAAATATGCTAGAGAAGTGGATAGCAACTGTATCAACAGGAATTGAAAAGCACGATAAACGACTGTTTGACTACTCAGAAAAGAAGATGTTACTTGAAATGCAACCTGAGGAGTGGGGAACCTATCATTTCGATATGATTGTCAAAAGAAGGGTATGGCAGCATAACAATTTTTATAGTTTCATTGGACTAGGACTCGGCTATGAAAAGGCTACATTTTTGAGGCCTTTTAATCATCGTTATTTTGAGAAAGGAATAGCTCTGGACATACTGCGAAATCTAAACAGATATAAGAAAATATCTGCACCCTTGTCTTTGTCATTAAATTATGGATTAGGTGCTAATTGGTTTATTGTCGGAGAAATAAGGTCCAATATTTTACTATATAGGAACATTGATCATACAGAAAATAACACGGGACCTTTCCCATATAAAGCAGGGACTTTTGAATTGGATAAAATAATCTTGAATGTGGGAATTAACTACAAGATTGGACAATTCTTAGTTGGCTTCAATAGTCGTGTCTTAAATTTTCAAAAAATAGACAAAATAATATTCAACCATTATTTGAAAGATCCCCGTATTGATCAAAAATGGGAGTGGTATAATCCTTTAAGATTTGATTTTACAGTGGCTTATATGTGGTGAATAATATATTATGAAAATACAAAAAGTATCTCAAAGAAGATTATTCCTGTTAGGATTCTTAATATCAATATATTTACTCATTGGCTATCAAGTCGGTTATGGACAAAATATGCAAGAAAAATGGATAGCAACCGTATCAGCAGGCATAGAAAAGCACGATAAACGACTGTTTGACTACTCAGAGAAGGAGATGCTACTTGAAATGCAACCTGAAAAATGGGGAACCTATCATCTTGATATGAATGTGAAAAGAAGAGTATGGCAGCTAAACAATTTTTATAGTTTTATAGGGCTGGGACTTGGCTATGAAAAAGCTACATTTTTGAGACCTTTTGATCATTTCTATTTTAATAAAGATATTTTTCTGATTTTGCGAAACCTAAATAGATATAAGAAAATACATGCGCCTTTATCTTTATCATTCTATTATGAATTAGGTGCTAATTGGTTTATAGATGGAGAAATATCGTCCGATATTCTGCTTTATAGGAGCATTAACCACACAGAAAATAACAACGAAGTTTTTCCATATCAAGCAGGAACTTTTGAATTGGATAAAATATTCTTGAATGTGGGAATTAACTACAAGATTGGACAATTCTTAGTTGGTATCAGTAGTCGTGCTTTAAATGCCCAAAAAATAGATAAAATAATATTTAACGATTACTTGAAAGACCCGAGAATTGATCAAAAGTGGGAATGGTATAATCCTCTAAGATTTGATTTTACAGTGTCATATATGTGGTGAATGCTATATTGGAGATGACGCCCCGTTTGGTGTATGCGGTAAATCTATATTGCTATACTTTTATCAATGCTTTTTAAAGAATAGATTATACTTTCCTTGCGTGTAAATCTCCAGTTTTTTATTCTTCAAGTTGAATTCATAAGCCTGTGGAAGATTTTCAGTTACATAGTATTCCCATTCTATGTTGTTACAATTCATCCTAGTGCTCCAGATGTCGGATATTTTTATGAAATAAAATGATTCAATTGAAGAAGTGAAGTTGTAAGTTCCTCTACCTGTATTGCAAATCCCGGTGAATATGAGGCTGTCGGTGTTATCGGAAAATTGAATCAAAATCTTTGAGTCAATTTCCTTAGGGAATATAATCTTTTCATTGCCATCTGTAGTATACAAATAGCTTAATTCCCATTGATTGGAAGTAAGTTTATCCAATATAACGTCTGCATCATCTTTTTTGCAAGCGCTTAAGATGAAAATAGAACTCAAAAAGAGAATTGTAAGTGTACGTTTCATAAAAGATTTTATTCAATGTCCTTATAAATATACAACGGATGATGCCATTGAAGTGTTGCTTTCTACAAAGGTTCTTAATGTGAGATTATGTATCTCAATAAAATATTTGCGTAAGCTAAATGCTTCCTGATAGTAATTGACTTTCAGACTTTGTTATCTTTGGACAAAACAATGAGTATATGAAACCAATACTTAAAATTATACTTGGCATCGCATTGATGGCCGGAGGTCTTTATGGGATGAGCTTGGATATCCCTACTAATAAGCATTATTTTGGCACGGGGGTTACCTTTGGGATCGGATTTTCGCTCTTAGTCAGTGGTATTTATTCTATTGCAATGTCAAAAAAGAAGAAAAGATAAGACCGGTCAATTCTGCTATTTAATTCACACTTTTAAAGAATAAATTGTACTTGCCATCTGTATAGATTTCTAGATTTTTCCTTGACTTTTTATATTTATAGGCCTTTGTGATGTTTCGACCTACATATTCTTCCCACTCATGATATGAAGCACATAACATTTCAGTAGTCCAGAATTCCTGTACCTCGATTTCTTTTGCCGCCGGATTAAGTGAGAAGGTCCCACTTCCTTCATTACAGATTCCAGAGAATTCGAGAAGATTGGAGTCAGCAATAAAAAGCAGTTGAATATTATTCTTTGCGTCGTCAGGGAATTTTGTCTTTTTATTCTTATCTGTTGAGCGGATATGTGTTAATTCCCAGGTAATATCAGTGATTTCTATATCGGATAGCCGGTCCTTTTTACAAGAAGGAGAAAGAATAAAAATAAAACTGACTGCAATTAAGATATACTTATTCATAATATAGTTTTGTTTTGAGTCCACCGTCCGATTTTATACTAATTGGGTAATTTTCCTTGTTATACTTGTATTTTGATTTACATGGATTACAGATTAAGTCCAGAAGTCCGGTATAATCATCAGCTTCCATTTTAGTTCCTAAGTTCAAAAGTGAAGTGCAACATTGAGAAATTTTTGGAGAGGAAGATA
>CAYRFF010000003.1:0-117924 GCA_964423575.1 uncultured Saprospiraceae bacterium
CCGCCTATTTACTATAAGAAGCTCAATCATACGTGATTGGGCTTTTTTTGTTTCTGCTACTTAGAATATTCAATTTCCTCCCTTTTATCTACTAAATTGTGGAAACATTAGTTTTCTATTCTATCTTTAGTACCTTATAGTATGAGATTTAGTGAATTTCCAGGAAATAGCGAATTGAAGGATACCTTTAAAGGGCTTATTAGAGAAAATAAGTTGGCCCATTGCCTTCTGTTAACCGGAGAGCAAGGCGGAGGAGTGTTTCCTATGGGACTTGCAATTGCTTCTGCCTTATTGTGTGGTAATAATTATGGTGAGGCTTGTGGTGAATGCCATCAATGCAACAAGTATTTAAACAAATATACATATCCGGATTTGCACTTTACATTTCCGATTGTAATGCCTGCCAACAATAAGGACGCTACATGCAAGATATTTAGAGAAGATTGGAATAAGTTTATTCTCAAGTCTCCATTTATTACTCATTATAATTGGTTGGATTTTAATGATAATGCTCAGAAGAATGGAGTGATTCCTGTAAGTGAAATAAGAGATATAATAAATTTCAGCCACCTTTATTCTTATGAAGAGGGCCCTAAGGTTGTTATTATTTGGAACGCTGATTTATTAGGAGAGAGAGGAAACAGATTATTAAAATTAATTGAGGAACCGCCTAATAATACCTTCATTATTCTTATTGCTGAAACAGAGGAAAATATGTTGAATACGATTCTGTCCAGGTCGCAGCATTTTCATGTCATGAATCCTTCTATTGATGAGCTAAATGATTATCTCGTAAAAGTACAGGTGAGAAATACTCGTGAAGATATAGAAAACGCAGTATTGTTGTCTGATGGTAATGCTTCAATGTCAATAGATTTGTTGAATAACAATATATCAGAGCAGGTTAAAATGCTCGTTCCATGGTTGCGAGACTGTTATACGGCAAATGCGGAAAAATTATATGCATGGTCTGCTACGTTTAATAAATTTACGAAGGAAGAGCAGAAGAATTTCTGGATTAACTTTTTGCAATACTTACAAGGCCTGCAAAGGATTTATGTGAAAAGTGGCACAGTGCCACGTTTATCTGCAGCTAATGTAGCTGCTGCAACTAACATGAGTTCTATAGTAAATATTGAAACACTAGCCAGGATGTATGAAATAATAAATCAGTCGATTTATGCTCTGGAACGAAATGCTAAAGCGGATTTAGCTTTTATTTCTGCTTCATTCCGCCTACATGAGGTTTTTAGATTAAGATAAATGAATGAAATACAGTATTTTTGTATTTATGAAAATTGAAGTGATATGAAGTGTTCAGTGTGTGGGGATGCTATTTCTGCAGAAGGATGTAGTGGTAATGGAAACTGTAGAAGAGGTGGATATAATAGATTAAATACATTCGACTGGATGAGCCTAATGGGAATTGACGATCCCGATCCCTGTGATATAATAGAAGTGAGCTTTAAGAATGGCTCGACTAAAGAATTTTACAGACTGCCACATTATCTTACCGTTGAAAGTGGTGAGATGGTTGTTGTGAATACCGGGTCAGGCTATGATGTGGGGCAGGTGAGTCTGAAAGGGGAGCTTGTGCGCATACAGCTGAGGAAGAAAAGAGTAAGAGAAAGTAAGGTTCAGAATCAGGTTGTCCGTAAAGCGGATAAGCAGGATCTGAATAAATTGCGTGAAGCCAGAAAGATTGAAGATAGAACTATGGTGCGGGCAAGGGCAATCGCGAGAACTCTTGCTCTGGATATGAAGATAAGTGATGTACAATATCAGGGAGACTTAAAAAAGGCTACGTTCTTTTATATCGCAGAAGATAGAGTTGACTTTAGGGAACTGGTGAGATCTTACGCAAAGGAATTTAAGGTAAAGATTGAAATGCGGCAGATTGGTGCAAGGCAGGAGGCAGGAATGATAGGAGGAATAGGTACGGATGGAAGAGAATTGGATTGTTCTACATGGCTTACCAATTTTAAAACTGTTTCAACAGCTGCGGCCCGATACCAGAACTTATCCATAAATCAGTCAAAACTCACCGGGCATTGCGGCAGGCTTAAATGTTGTCTTAATTATGAGCTGGATGCCTATGTGGAAGCTCTTCAAAAATTCCCTAAAGACGCCAAGAAACTCTATGTGAAAACTGGAGTAGCTAGCTTGTTAAAAATTGATATCTTTAAGAATGTAATGTTTTATAACTTTGAGCCTGAAAAAGGCAGAAACTTGGTTATAGGCTTGGATATTGAACGGGTGAAATATTTGCGAAAGCTAAATAAACAGAATAAAAAGGCTGATGATCTTGAGAAGTCAGTTGTTGAAGCCGGTTAAAATTGTAAAGCAGTTTAATAAAGTCTCATAAATACTGAACAGAAAAGCTTAAAGGTCATTTCAATTATAATAAATAATTAATCCAGATGAATAAGTACGATTTAATAGTTATTGGGTCCGGTCCCGGCGGGTATGTTGCAGCTATCAAGGCAAGCCAACTCGGCATGAAAACGGCTATTGTAGAAAAATATAATTCCTTGGGTGGTACTTGTCTTAATGTGGGGTGTATACCTTCCAAAGCATTGCTAGACTCAAGTGAACATTATCATAAAGCAACGACTGATTTTAAAGAACATGGGATTATCGTCGATTCAGTTAAAACAGATATGAATCAGATGATTGACCGAAAGGAATCAGTTGTGGATGCCAATGTGAAAGGAATTCAATTCCTTATGAAGAAAAATAAGGTTGATGTATATCATGCAACGGCTTCTTTTAAAGATGAGCATGTTATAGCTCTGGATGGAAAGGATGTACCTGATGCTATTGAAGGTAAGAATATTATTATAGCTACCGGTTCCAAACCAAATATTCCAGCAGCTTTTAACTATGATAAAAAGCGTGTTATCAGTTCTACTGAAGCACTGAATATAAGAGAAGTCCCTAAGTCTATGGTCGTAATCGGTGGTGGGGTTATAGGACTTGAACTCGGAAGTGTATTTGCGAGATTAGGTACTGAGGTGACTGTTGTAGAATATATGAACTCAATAATCTCCACGATGGATGCAGATTGCTCCAAAGAACTTCAACGCTCTCTTAAAAAGCTTGGTATCAAGTTTTATCTGGGGCATGAAGTGACGAAGGTTACCGGACAGAAAACACAGGCAAAGGTTGAAATTAAAAAGAGAGGCAGCGATGATGCAATCGAACTGAAAACAGATTATTGCCTGGTTGCTATAGGAAGAGTAGCATATACAGATAAGCTCGGACTCGAGAATGCCGGACTTGTAACTGATGAAAGAGGAAAGATTCCTGTAAATGAAAATTTACAGACGGCTAAGTCACACATCTATGCTATAGGTGATGTCGTTGCAGGCGCTATGCTCGCACATAAGGCTGAGGATGAAGGAGTATTTGCTGTTGAGCACATGCTTGGTGGTAGTCCAAAGATTGATTACAATTTGATCCCGTCAGTTGTTTATACCTGGCCTGAAGTCGCTTCTGTAGGACAGACAGAACAGCAGTTGAAAGATGCAGGGATCGAATATAAGAAAGGGAAATTCCCGTTCATGGCCCTGGGACGAGCACGTGCAAGTATGGATCTCGATGGAATGGTTAAAATCCTGGCTGACAAGACAACTGATGAAATATTAGGGGTTCATATTGTGGGAGCGAGAGCAGCTGATATGATTGCTGAAGCAGTAGTAGCTATGGAGTATAAGGCTTCTGCAGAGGATATCGCAATGATTTCTCATGCGCATCCGACATTTACAGAGGCTATCAAGGAGGCTGCTATGGCTGCGTTTAATTCGCAACCTATTCACATGTGAAATTAAAATTATTTACCAGAAATTACCAGGACGTATTCACCTTTGATGCGTCCTGTTATTTTATTCATTTCAGCGAGAATTTCTGCGATTGTGCCGCGCATACAGGTTTCATGGATTTTACTTATTTCCTTGACGAGAGCCGCAGGGCGGTCTTCACCGCAGATTTCTCCAAGTTGTTCTAGAGTTTTGATAACTCTATGCGGAGACTCATACAGGACAAATGTTGTCTCCAGTTCTGCCAGATAATCTAGCCTGGTATTTCGCCCTTTTCTGTGTGGTAGAAAGCCTTCAAAATGAAACTTGTCGCAAGGAAGCCCTGACATTACTAGTGAAGGTATCATTGCAGTTGCTCCCGGCAAGCAAGTAATGGGAATATCCTCTTCTCTGCATGCTCTGGTGAGGAGGAATCCCGGATCTGAAATAGCCGGAGTCCCTGCATCAGAAACGAGAGCAATCTTTTGAGTTCTCAGTAAATCGATGATTTCCGGGAGGATTTGATGCTCATTTCTAGTGTGATATGACCGCATAGGAGTATTAATCCCATATTCCTGGAGCAGAATGCCGGTTGTACGGGTATCTTCAGCGAGAATCAGGTCGACTGCACTCAGGACTTTAACAGCCCGGTAGGTGATATCCCCCAGATTGCCTATTGGTGTCGGAATTACATAAAGCATCTGGCTTTATTTGTTTTCTTTAACTACGATTTTGTAGCTCTCTGTAATAAGATTGACAAATAACTTTTTGCATGCCTCGTCTACCTTTGTATATGCATCTTCACTTGAATCTGCGGCCAAGTCAAGTTGAACATGCTTGCCTATGCGTACATTGGACATATCTTCAATTCCTGCCATTTTGAGATTGTTGCTTACCGTCCTTCCTTGAGGATCCAGAAGCTCTGCTTTTGGCATAATATGGATTTCTGCTTTATATTTCATTTTTCACTGGTTTTAAGCTTTCGCAAAAATACAAGAACTATTAAGGATAGAAAAGTAATGTGCGTAGATTTGATGAAAAGGTAGAAGAAAACAAGGAAGAATAGACCTTTTTTCTAATTTTGCCGTTTATATATTTATAAAAGGAATCCGATATGAAGTACTTTGTACTGTTGATTATGAGCGTTTTGTCGAGTCTTGGCTTGGGTAATATTCTCTTTGCTCAAGGGAATACCTGTGATACTGCTATACGCATAAATAATCCGCGAAACTTCTGTTCCGGTGTCGGGGCATATAATACTAATAGTATGACGCCGAGTACTTATGACCCATCTTACTGTTTTCATGGAAGAAATAAAGATATATGGTTTAGCTTCACAGCGGTTGCCAGTCATGCAACAATTACCATAACAGGTAAAACGATGTACGCCGAAGGAGGTAGCATGCTAAGGCCGGAAATTAGCTTGTATCAAGGTGTCTGTGGTGGAACTCTGGCCGTCCTTAGGTGTGAGGCTGACGATGAAAATAACAATATTGTAGAGTTGAGAAGGGGAGGTTTGTCGCCCGGCGAAACTTATCTTATCAGAGTTCAGTCTGCTACTGCTGAAGGAGGATCTTTCCAGTTGTGCCTTAATAACTTTAACCCACCGGTTACACCGGGCCAGGATTGTAAAACTGCAGCTGTTCTATGCGACAAAAGCTCATTTACGGTAGAAAAAGTATATGGAGCAGGCGTTGACGCAACTGAATTGAACGATGCTGAATGCTTCTTTAATGGCATAGGAGGGGGGAATTATGAGAGTAGCTCTACCTGGTTTAAATTTACTTGTAAAACAAGTGGACCTCTTGAGTTTACTCTTACACCTCTGAACAAAACAGATGACCTGGACTTCGTACTTTATGAACTGCCACATGGTTTAAAAGATTGTTCCGATAAAATAGTAATTCGATGTATGGCAGCAGGAGAAATACCTGAGCTTTATCCCAGTCCCTGCCATGGCCCGACTGGCCTTAGAGAAGGCAACAGGGATGTATCAGAGCCGGCAGGCTGTCAGGGTGGAAATAATAATTTTCTTGCTCCTGCAATGCTGGAGCAAGGGAAAACTTATGTACTTGCAGTGAATAATTATTCAGATACCGACCATGGATTTGTCGTGGAATGGGGTGGAACTTCTGAGTTCTTGGGGCCTGAGCCAAATATTAAAATAGAAACTCTTAACGATGATAACTGCTATACAGATGCAGTAACTATAAGTGATGCTTCTCAGAATGCAACCGGAGAAATTATTTCCTGGTCATGGAGTTTCGGAAATGCGGCTAATCCACAAACTGCGGAAGGAAAAGGGCCACATACTATAAACTATGACAAAGCAGGTGTCAAAATGATACAGCTACGCGTAGAATCCGACAAGGGTTGTGTATCTACATTTACCGAACCGCTAGAACTCTTTTGCTGTGATGTGGATGAGTATGTTTACATAGGTGAAGATGCTTACCTGGGACTTGGTGAAATACATCAATTTATCTCGGAAGTGCGATTAAAAGGAACAGAGATTTCATATTCCTGGATGCCTGATAGTACCTTGACCTGTTATTATTGTCCGGATCCGATTGCAATGCCACTTGAAGAAGTTGTTAAATATACTTTGCGTGTTGAGGACGAATATGGCTGTAGCGCTACTGATGAAGCTACATTGTTTGTTACAATGGATTATCCTTATTTCATCCCCAATGCTTTTACACCTAATTCGGATGGTCTAAATGATCATTTTACAATATTTTCAGGTGTCGCTGCCAAGGAGATAAAAATTCTTGAAATCTATAATCGCTGGGGCGATAAAGTTTTTTCGAGAGTGAATTTTCCGGTCAATGAAACAGCAATGGGTTGGGATGGAAAAATTAATGGCCAACCTGCCCAGGAAGGCACCTATATGTATAGAGCAATCTTGGAGTTTGTAAATGGTAAGAGGATAAACCTTGCCGGAGACCTTACTATTATAAAATAAAATAGGAATCAGATGAATTGGCTACGATTTTTCATTGTAATCCTTTCTGTTTTTTCTATCATCTCTTGCCAGAATGATATGAACAAGGTCAATGAAATGTTCAAGGAAAGGAATGCGGAGATAGAAACAGGAACTGAGGTGGAATTGATTTATTCGGACAGCGGAAAGGTAATTTTAAAATTGCGCGCTCCCGAAATGATCAGGCATCTCGACCCGACTAATCCCCGGCAGGAATTCTTGCAAGGAATTGATGTGGACTTTTATGATAATGCAGGACAGGTTAATTCTCATTTGATAGCGGATTATGCGATTAGAGATGAGAGTAACTCCCAGGTGCTTGCCCGTGATAATGTGGTTCTATATAATCTGAATGGCGATACGCTGAAAACTGATGAATTGATATGGGATCAAAAGGATGAAATTATCTACTCAGATCAATTTGTGAAAATCTCTACACCTAAGGAAATACTCTATGGGTTTGGGTTTAAGACAGACCCTGGTTTTAATACATTTGAGTTGAGTGAAATATCCGGAAGGATGCAGGTGGATAATTTGCCGGAAGGTTAAAATGTTTATGCTTCCGCAAATGAAAAAGGGCAGATAAATCAAGTTTATCCGCCCTTTTTATTTTTAAATCAGAATTAAGTCTGACGCTTTTAATTACTCTATTACAGAAGATTTCTTAGGTAAAGTACTTTTCTCTTCAGGCTTTAATACTTCCCCTTGAACTCTGATAACATGAGGTGCTCCTCCTTCATTGGTGATAATCTGTACAGTTTTGTTGATTTTTCCAATACGGTTAGTAGTGTATCTGATCTTAATTGAAGAACTCTCACCTGGCATAATTGGCTCTTTAGGCCAAGTAGGAACAGTACAACCGCATGAACCCTTGGCATTTTCAATAATTAAAGGCTCGTTACCGGTGTTGGTGAAAGTAAGCTCTCTATAAGGCTCAGAATCCTTTTCAATTGTACCATAGTCAACGATATTGGATTCAAATTCCATTACGGGACCTTGAACAGCATTATCACTCTGTGCATTCAAGCTAAATGATGCCATAAAAGTGATACAAAGTATTGCGATTAAATTTCTCATGTTTAAATTTTAAATTTTATAAAACAGTTCACTGAACAAATATAAAGACTTGCATTGGTATTCTATGTTAATCCAGTGTTAATATTTACAATACTGAAACGGAGATGATGTTCAATTTAATTCTATAAAGCTGATGTTTAACATTTTATTAGCATTAAAAGAGGCAGGAACTGTGTTGTATAAAGGGAGTGGTGGTAGATTGAAATGCAGCTTTTTAAACATTATGATATCGGATATTATTCTAAGACTAGCTTGCATATTCATAGAAAACTGTACTTTTTTACTATCTTTGCAACTCAGATTATTTCATCGTCTTGAATGAGACTTAAAGAGAATATTGATGCTTGAAACAGTGGAATTCCAGGCCCTAAAGGTGGAAGAAAAAGATAAGAAGGATGCTTATATTAATGAAGTTTTACACGATTTCTGGCTTAGTTGTATCAGTAGAGAAGTAAGTCTGCTCGGTCGTAAAGAGGCATTGACAGGTAAAGCAAAGTTTGGAATCCTGGGAGATGGAAAAGAAGTTCCTCAAGTAGCTATGGCCAGGGCGTTCCGGAAAGGTGATTTTAGATCCGGGTATTATAGAGATCAAACATTTATGTTTGCGTTGGGTCTCTCGACCATAGAAGATTTCTTTGCCCAATTATATGCAGATGCTGATAATGATCCTTTCTCTGGAGGGCGTCAGATGAACTCGCACTTTGCTTCTCCACTGATTAATGAGAAAGGAGAATGGCTTAATCATACAGAACAGTATAATATTTCATCTGATATCTCACCTACTGCAGGTCAGATGGCGCGGGGTATGGGACTTGCATTTGCATCTAAGTTGTATCGTGAATCCGTGGAGTTAAATAAAACCCAATTCTCTGATGAAGGGAATGAAGTATGCTTTTGTACTATTGGGGATGCAAGCACATCTGAAGGAATATTCTGGGAAGCTGTGAATGCTGCCGGAGTTACTCAATCGCCTCTTGCGGTGAGTATTTGGGATGATGGATTCGGTATTTCAGTACCTAAGAAATTACAGACTACTAAGGGAAGTATAAGTGCTTTACTCGAGGGCTTTGCTAGTGAGGAGGATAATGTGGGCTTTGATATTTATAAGGCAAAAGCATGGGATTATCCGGCACTTGTCGAAATGTATGAGACGGGAATTGCCAAGGTAAGAGAGACGCACAAGCCTGCAATTTTCCACGTTGAAGAATGTACGCAACCACAAGGACACTCTACTTCAGGTTCACATGAAAGATATAAAACTCCTGAACGCCTGCAATGGGAAAAGGATTTTGATTGTATCGAGAAGATGAAAGAGTGGATCATCGATAGCGGTATTGCTACCGAAGAAAAAGTAGAGCAGATCCGTGAAGAAGCCATTGCATACGCAAGAAAAAGACAAAAGAATGCATGGAATAATGCATTTGCTCCGAGAAGTGCCTTAAGAGATAAACTGCTGGGCTGGATAGACCAGGCAATGGAAAAGGATAGTGATTCAGAAGATTTAGTTAAGCTTAAAAAAGAGTTGAAAAGTTCGATGTATCCTGCCAATTCTGAGTTGATAGCGATAGCACGCCAACTTAGATATGAGACATTAAAGTATTCCTTGCCATTTGCAGATGAGCTCAATGAGCTGATTGGTTCCGCATTTGCGAAAGCTGAGAACGATTTCCATACACATTTATACAGTGAAACTGAAAAGTCGGCGATGCGCGTCCCGATAATTCCTGCGATTTATGGTGAAAATCCGGAGAGTTTGCCAGGGCATAAAATATTGAATACATACTTTGATTATATTCTGGAACACGACAATCGCGTATATGCATTCGGTGAGGATGTGGGACAGATAGGAGACGTGAATCAAGGTTTTGCCGGCTTGCAAGACAAGTACGGGAAGCATAGAGTATTTGATGCGGGAATAAGGGAATGGACTATTGTAGGGCAGGCGCTGGGAATGGCGATGCGTGGATTGCGTCCGATAGCAGAAATTCAGTATTTGGATTATTTAATGTACGCATTATCTCCTCTTTCTGATGACCTTGCAACATTGAGGTACAGAAGTGATGGATTGCAGAAAGCTCCGGCAATCATAAGAACAAGAGGGCATAGACTCGAGGGAATATGGCATGCGGGTTCACCTCTTGGGATGATTGTAAATACACTGCGTGGAATGCATGTATGTGTGCCACGTAATATGGTTCAGGCAGTAGGAATGTATAATTCATTGCTCAAGTCAGATGAGCCGGGCCTGGTTATCGAGTCTTTAAATGGCTACAGATTACATGAAAATCTGCCTTCAAATATCGGTGAATACACCGTTCCTCTGGGAGTCCCTGAGGTGCTGATAGAGGGGACAGATATTACTCTCGTGACTTATGGGTCAATGGTAAGGGTTGCAGAAAAGGCTGTTGCTAAACTAAAGGAAATGAATATCCATGTTGAAGTTATCGACGTGCAGACTTTGTTACCTTTTGACCTGGAAAATCAAATTGCTCATTCTATTCAGAAAACAAATCGCGTATTATTTGTCGATGAAGATTTGCCGGGAGCTGCTACGGCATACATGATGCAGGATGTACTTGAAAGGCAGAAAGCATATATGTATCTGGATTCTGCTCCGTATACTTTAACTGCCAGAGCCCATAGACCTCCTTATGGAGATGATGGTGATTATTATACTAAACCAAACGAAGAAGATATTATAGAGAAGGTATACGCTATTATGCATGAAGTTTATCCTTCCGATTTCCCTTTGTTCTTTTAATTCCGAATTAATTAAAGTAAA
Organism: uncultured Saprospiraceae bacterium; assembly: GCA_964423575.1. Classification (GTDB taxonomy): domain Bacteria; phylum Bacteroidota; class Bacteroidia; order Chitinophagales; family Saprospiraceae; genus CAYRFF01. The sequence goes on from CAYRFF010000003.1 coordinate 10,640, forward strand.
CTAGATAATCTTGTCTGAGAGTCTCGTAATTATTCCTACATATAAAGAGAAAGAGAATATTTCTGATATAATTCATGCTGTCATGGATTTGGAAGAGGGATTCCATATTCTGGTTATCGATGATAATTCCCCGGATGGCACGGCGGATATAGTAAAGGAACTTCAAAATAAATTTGCCGAAAGGCTGTTTCTCATAATGCGTGAGGGGAAGCTTGGATTGGGGACAGCCTATATAACCGGGTTTAAATGGGGTCTGGAGAAAGGATATAAATATATCTTTGAAATGGATGCAGACTTTTCCCATAATCCACTGGATTTACCAAGGTTGTACAGAGCTCTCAATAGGAAGAAAGTAAATGTTGTCGTAGGCTCCCGGTACACCAGAGGTGGGGGAGTTGAGAACTGGCCTCTCAACAGGCTTATGCTTAGTTATATAGCTTCACTTTATGTAAGACTAATTACATGGATGCCCGTTCATGACCCCACGGCAGGTTTTGTCGGGTACTCCAGGGAGGTACTCGAAACTATAGATCTGGATTCAATCAAGTTTATCGGATATGCATTTCAGATAGAAATGAAGTTTACTGCCTGGCAACATGGTTTTCAGATTACAGAACTGCCTATCACTTTTACAGATAGAAAGAAAGGGGCTTCCAAGATGTCCAAGAATATTGTCAGCGAGGCAGTCTTTGGAGTGTTTCAAATGAAGTGGCGTAGCCTTTTTAAGAAGAGATAGTAGTTCTCCATTCACATCTAATTATAGTCCTTATCCACGATTTTCTCGAATTCTCTATTTTCGGAAAGATTTTACTGTTATAGATAATAGGTATCAGCTAGGCCTTTAAATGGATATAAACTGATTCCATTGTGCTTCAATAGTCAATTCCCAGATGACTATTCAATTGTTAAATGCGAGTCCCCTCATTTTCCCACTTCTTCCCCCAATATTGTACACTAAACTATAATTGTTTTATCGTCTTATATCATAATTTATTTAATATGTTAGACCTTAGTTGATAGATAGGTATACATTGATAAAATATTGATGTAAATTGCATTTCGCTCCTTATAATATATGGTGAAAAAACAGATGTGTATAAAAGTGGTAAATATGCTGTATGAATGTGTAAAACCCTGATAATCATATTAAAAATATGATTAATATGTACACAAAAACAGGATAAAATATACTCTAAATGAATATTTAATAAAAATGGAAATGATTTTGTGTGAAATTGTGTAATTTCGAGTGGGATTAAGTGGGAGAAAGTGGGAAGATATTATAAATTTGGGTCATACAAGATCAATAAACGAGAGAAATGCCATTTTTAGGAGAATATGAATGCCGGGTTGACGATAAAGGTCGTTTACGACTTCCCACACAGTTGATACGGCAGCTGGATGGCAAAGGGGTGTATAACTTTGTCATTTCTCGCGGTTTTGAAAAATGTCTTGTATTATATGAAAAGCATGTTTGGGATCGGATCGTAAAAGAGATCGAAGGGCTGAACGTGTATAAGAAAAGCGAAAGGCAGTTTATGCGAGCTTTTCTGAGAGGAGCAAGCGCAGTAGGCTTGGATAGTGCAGACAGAATTAACTTATCCAATCGACAATTAGAGTTTGCCGGAATAGGTAAAGATGCGATACTTGCTTCTTTGAATGACCGGATAGAGATTTGGTCACCTGAAGAGTACGATAAAATGATTGCTCTTGAGCCTGATGATTTATCTGCATTGGCAGAGGAGGTGTTGGGTTCAGGTTTTGAAAAAGAAGAAGAGTGATGTATCATAAGCCGGTGCTTCTGGAGGAAGCAGTTGAAGCCTTGATAACTGAAGATGACGGATGGTATGTCGATGTGACGATGGGGGGCGGAGGGCATACCACGGAAATTTTGAAACGAACTAAGAAGGCCAAGATGTTGGCATTTGATCAGGATCCGGACGCGATATTACAGATTCCGGTGAACGAAAGATTGAAATTTATACCTTCTAATTTTCGCTACTTGAAGGAATGGCTCGAGTATATGGCTGTTGCAGAAGTGCGAGGAGTTTTAGCTGACCTGGGAGTTTCAACATTTCAGATTGACGAACGGTCACGAGGGTTTACCTATCGCGAAGATGCCAGGCTGGATATGCGCATGGATAAAAGTAGAAAACTCAGTGCTGTTGAGGTCCTGAATGAATACAATGCGCAGAATCTACAGTTAATCTTCAGTGAGTATGGGGAAATCAGAAATGCAAAAACTCTTTCTGAGGCAATTGTTGAGGCGCGGAAATATGGAGGAATATATACGGTGAATGATTTGCTTGCTATTATGGAAAGCATTGCGGTTGGGAAGAAACCCAGATATTATGCGCAGGTTTTTCAGGCGGTCAGAATTGAGGTCAATGATGAGATGGGGGCTTTGAGGCAATTGTTGGATTCACTTACTTCAGTTGTAGCTCCGGGAGGTAGAGTTGTGTTTTTGTCCTATCATTCACTAGAAGACAGAATGGTGAAGAACTTTTTTAAGAAAGGAGAAGCCACAGATAGAAAGGAAAACGATTTTGAAAGACGGGATGAGAAACCTTTTATGGAAGTGAATAGAAAAGTGATTGTTCCGTCAAGTGTTGAAATAAAAGAGAATCCTAGGGCGCGCAGTGCGAAGATGCGCATAGGAGAGAAGCTATAAAAAATTGAACGATGAGGTCTGAAGAAAATAAAAAACAAAAATCCCTTTGGTTTAGATTGATGGAGGCAAGGCGCATGTTTGCACATCTTCCATTTCTGATTACTCTCGTAGTTATAGCTTTGTTTTATATCGCCAATGGGCATAAAGCGGAGAAGAAAGTGAGACATATACAGGTTCTAAAGGAAAATGCAAAGGAATTGAGATGGGAGTATGTGAGCTTGCATTCAGAAATGATGCAATCGACAACACAATCCCATACGGCAGCAAAAGTTGAAAAGTTAGGATTGAAATGGGGAAATAATAGACCCGTAGTAATCGCAGATAAGTAATAAAATGGCTGTTGATCGTCACGAAGGTGTGTTTGTCAGAGCTTTAGGGATTTTACTGATCTTTTTGCTCTTCTTTGTTCTGGTTATGTACAGAATAGTCACAATAGCGGTTGTGGAAGAAGATCACTGGCTGGCGATGAAAGATAGTCTTTATGTGAAATATATGCCGATTGAGGCAGAAAGAGGAAATATACTTGCCGATGATGGCAGCATGCTGGCAACAGCGATACAGTTCTTTGACATACGAATGGATTTTAAGGCAGGAGGCCTTAGTGATGCTACTTTTAATGAAGGCGTTGATTCTCTGGCGATTTTGCTTTCAAGACATGTGAATCCATCCATGTCCGTCGCTGAATATAAAAATTTTCTTATTCAGAAAAGACGGGCTAAGTCGGGTAACAGATATGTGTTATTGAAACGAAATGCTACTTATGACGAGTTGAATCAAATTAAAAAGTTTCCGATTCTTCGAAAGGGAAAGAATTCGGGAGGATTAATTTTGGAGCAGAAGTCCAAGAGAATCCAGCCTTTTGGAAAATTAGCACAACGGACAATAGGGATATCCAGGGAAAATGCTGAGCAAGTAGGGCTGGAGTACACTTATGATAATGTGTTATCCGGAGAAGAAGGCAAGCGATTGATGCGGAATGCTGGAATGGGAGACTGGATACCGGTTAAGGATGTTTCAGATATTAAGCCCAAGAGGGGAGATGATATCAGGACAACTCTTAACGTGAATATTCAGGACATTACTCATAACGCACTGATGAAGCAGCTTGTAAAACACGATGCTGAATACGGAACCGCTATAGTTATGGAGGTGAATACCGGTAAGATTAAAGCAATTTCCAATTTGTCCAAGACGAGTTCAGGTTCTTATGCAGAAGCATATAATTATGCGGTAGGTGCTAGAACTGCTCCCGGCTCAACTTTTAAGACAGCTTTTATGCTGGCATTGATGGAGCAGGGGAAGTATGACCCCGATGAATTAGTTGATATAGGTCAGGGTTATATAAGAGTGTGTAGTTCAGATGTGCATGACGCTGAAGGGCATAATGTGGGAATTACGAGTGCAAGACATGCTTATGAAATTTCTTCCAATGTGGGAATGATTAAGCTTTCGCAAAAGTACTTTAAGGCTAACGAGAAAGAATTTATCGATCAGATAAGAAAGTTTGGCCTGGATAGAAAGACTGGAATTGAAATAGCTGGCGAAGCAGAACCTTATATTAAGGATTATGGCAAGAAAAAGGAAGATCAGTGGAGTTGTACTACTGTTCCATGGATGTCAATGGGTTACGAACTTGCATTGACGCCTTTACAGGTTCTTTCTTTTTATAACGCTATTGCAAATGGCGGAAAGTTGATGAAGCCATATCTCGTTGATGCGATTATGAAGGATGGGAGAGTGTTGCAACAGACTTATCCCGAAGTTGTAAAGAAAAGAATTGCATCAGCTGAGAATATAGAAAATATTAAAGATTTACTCAAGGGAGTAGCTCTGCGAGGAACTGCCTCGAGATTGCGCACTGAAAATTATGAGTTTGCGGGAAAGACCGGAACGAGTAAGTTGTCAGCGCCGGGCGAAGAAGTAAGTAAGTATCAGGCCTCCTTTATAGGGTATTTCCCGGCTGAAAATCCGCAGTATTCAGTAGCGGTTGTAATCTACAACCCTCAGAAAAACGGATACTACGGAAGTACAGTAGCGGGACCAGTGTTCAGAGAGATAGCGGACAAGTGCTATGCGACAATCTTGGATTATGAATTTGCGGAAGCGGAACAAGAAGAAGGAGACATTATAATTCCAGCGATGACCGGCAATATCGATGATGTAAAAACTTTGTTTTCATCTCTTGCTGTGAACATCGATGAGCATAGAGATGCGGTCTGGGTAGATGTAGAGGCCATGGATGATAAGAGTTTAATGGTGAAATCCATTCAAGTAGAAGATAAAATAGTACCGGATGTCCGGGGGATGGCATTAAAGGATGCAATTTATCTGCTGGAGAATATGAATTTGCGAGTAAAATTCGTAGGAAGTGGAAAAGTGAAAAAGCAGTCGATAAATCCCGGGACGGACAATCTGGGGCAAGAGATAGAATTAATATTAGGATAAACGTTCATTGACAAAATGAGTAAATATGCCGGGAACTTATACGAATTAATGCAAGGCGTTGTTGTAGAAAAGGTTGAAGGGTCACAAAATCAAACTTTTCAGGCAATCCATGTAGATTCACGTAAACTTGGCAAAGGTGATGTTTTCATAGCAATTGATGGTTACACAGCTGATGGACATGACTTTATAGAGATGGCGGTTAAAAACGGAGCTGTCGCTATAGTATATGAGAAAGACGGAAATTATGATTTCGATGGTGTCACTCATATTAAGGTCACTGACAGTAGAGAAGCTGTAAGCTTAATGGCGTCCAATTATTACGGGCATCCGTCAGAATATCTGGAATTGATAGGAGTGACGGGAACCAATGGAAAGACGACAATTGTCACCTTATTATACGATGTTTTCAGAGAGCTTGGTTTTAAAACCGGCCTTCTTTCAACAGTGCATAATAAGATAGATGATGTTGTACTTGAAGCGAGTCATACAACTCCGGATCCCATAAGCCTGAACAGATTGCTGCGAGAGATGGTGGACAGCGGATGTACGCATGCAGTGATGGAAGTAAGTTCACATGCATTACACCAGAAAAGAACATTCGGCCTGAAATTTTCCAGTGGCATATTTACAAATATTACTCATGATCATCTCGATTATCACGGGACATTCGCTGAGTATATCAAAGCCAAAAAACTTCTGTTTGACCATTTGCCGAAAGGCTCCCTGGCAATCACAAATGTGGATGATAATAAGGGGGAAGTGATGGTTCAGAACACAGCAGCCAGAATACGGCGCTATGCTTTACAGAGGATGGCAGATTACAAAGGGAAGATTCTGGATAACAGTATTCAGGGGTTACACCTCGAGATTAACGGACATGAAGTGTACTGCAGGATGGTAGGCAGGTTTAATGCTTACAATTTTCTTGCTGTGTACGCAGCTACAGTTGAAATGGGTCACGATGCTGTAGAAGTGTTGCGAATAATGTCGGGATTGACAGGTGCAGAAGGGAGATTTGATTACATAGTTGAACCAAAGACAGGAATTGTCGGAATAGTCGATTATGCTCATACACCGGATGCTCTGGAGAATGTTCTGAAGACGATTAATGATATGCGCACGCCATCACAAAGGGTCATAACAGTGGTAGGCTGCGGCGGAGATCGGGATGTGAGCAAAAGGCCGGAAATGGCGAAGATTGCTGTAGATAGCAGCGATCAGGCCATTTTTACGAGTGATAATCCGAGATCTGAAGAACCGGAAGCAATTATAGACGACATGAAAAAGGGCGTAGATGATATGCGGAAAGTACTGGTTCAGATCGACAGGAGAGAAGCTATTAAAATGGCGGTAGCCATTGCTAGAGAAGGCGATATCATTCTGATTGCGGGAAAGGGTCATGAGAAGTATCAAGAAATAAAAGGGGTTAAATATCCCTTTGACGATAAAAGGGTGCTTAATGAAGTGCTCTTTGTATTATGAGGTTTGGTTCTATAATCAAATTTAGGTTGGTTTAACAGTTGCAGCGGGTATGCTTGTAATTAATGGTTGGAAATGTAAACGAGTCTCACCTGCTGCGCTGTTTTTTTAAAAAATTACAGTAGCAGCGTATGCTTTATCACTTATTTGATATACTAGAGAACCAGTATAGTTTGCCTGGTGCGCGCCTGTTCCAGTATTTATCTTTCAGGGCGGGTGTTGCGATTGTACTTTCATTGATTTTGTCAATGCTAGTCGGCAAGCGGATAATACGGTATTTGAAAAAGCGGACAATAGGTGAATCGATAAGAGATTTAGGCCTTGAAGGGCAGGTAGAAAAAGAGGGGACGCCTACAATGGGTGGTGTGATAATCATCCTGGCAATAGTAGTTCCCAGTTTATTACTTGCTGACTTGACCAATATATACGTCCTGGTGATGTTGACATGTACGGTCTGGTTGGGTTTAATCGGATTCCTCGATGATTATATAAAGGTATTTAAAAAGAAAAAGAGCGGACTGAAAGGGAAATTCAAAATCCTCGGTCAGGTAGTTCTTGGACTGATTATAGGACTGGTGATGTTGTTTCATCAGGATATTACCTTAAGAGTCACTCATGCTGAAGCTGTTGCAAATGGCTATCAGATTGTTGAGGAGGTGCCCGGAACAACATTTGTAAACGTTAAGACTACACTGACGAATGTACCTTTCCTTAAAGGAAATCAACTTGACTATGCTTCCCTGCTTAAAGTATTCGGCGAGAATGCCGGTTCATTTGTATGGCTACTCTTTATTCCACTTGTCATCTTTATAGTAACTGCGGTATCCAATGCTGCAAATCTTACTGATGGACTTGATGGACTAGCTACCGGAGTTTCAGCGATTATAGGTGGAACATTAGGCTTACTGGCATACTTTTCAGGAAACACAATCATAGCCAATTATCTAAACATCTTTTATATCCCTCATGTCGGAGAGCTTCTTGTGTTCTCTGCGGGTTTTATGGGAGCCTGTATAGGCTTCCTCTGGTACAATGCTTATCCTGCCAAGGTTTTTATGGGTGATACAGGATCTCTTGCATTGGGTGGGATAATAGCAGCGCTGGCAATTCTCATACGAAAGGAATTATTTATTCCGGTCCTGTGTGGAATCTTTCTGGTCGAGAACCTTTCTGTGATTATACAGGTCGCTTACTTCAAATATACTAAAAGAAAATACGGAGAAGGAAGAAGAGTTTTTAAGATGTCACCTCTGCACCACCATTTTCAGAAGTCGGGAATGCATGAGGCTAAGATAGTAACTCGATTCTGGATTGTCGGCGTGATGCTGGCGGTAACAACAATGGTGATGTTGAAAATAAGATAAGAGAAAATGCAAAGAGGAATTATTGCTTTATATGACAAACTAAAGGGAGACAAGGTGATCTGGTTCACCCTGTTCTTGCTGTGTTTCGCCAGTCTTTTGGCGGTATACAGTGCTACCGGAAGTATGGCATATAGAATGGGCGGTCATTCAACGCAATATTACCTTACAAAGCAGTTATTCTTTGTGGTCCTGGGGCTGGTCGTAGCTTACATAGCACATAGAATACACTACGAACACTATCTCAGATGGGCTCCATACATGTTTGTGGTAGCTATAGGATTGTTGATAGTGACTCTCTTTGCAGGTGTTGAAATAAATTCAGCCAGACGTTGGTTGAAGATTCCGCTCATCGGCTTGACTTTTCAGCCGTCGGACTTAGGAAAGATTGCCTTGATTTTAATGCTGGCTAGAACGCTTTCCATGCAAGACTTTGTAGTGGATGAGTTTAAGAAATTTGGGAATCTGATGATGATCATCGGTGGAGTGTGTCTACTGATTGCTCCTATGGACTTTTCAACAGCGATAATGCTGTTTGGAACATCAATGGTAATCCTGTTTATGGCCAAGATTAAGTTTAGATATATGTTTTTAACAGGAGGTGTGGTGGCTGTCCTGGTAGGAGGGCTCTTTGTTATAGGTTCTTTCTATCCCGATATGGTGAGATCAGAAACTTGGGTGAGCAGATTACAGAATTTCTCTACCGAAGGCGGGGAGAGTTATCAGATTACACAAGCTAAAATTGCGATTGCTGAAGGTGGTATTCTGGGTGCAGGTCCAGGGAATAGTATGCAGAGGAATTTTTTGCCATCACCTTATAGTGATTTTATTTATTCCATAATCTGTGAAGAGTATGGTTTAGTCGGGGGGGGCGTCCTTTTATCGGTGTATCTGCTGTTCCTGTATCGTGTGACGCGATTGATAAACAGGTGTAAAAGGAAATTTGGAATACTGGTAGCCTATGGTTTGAGTTTTGCCATAATGTTCCAGGCTGCTTTAAATATAGCGGTGTCAATAGACTTGATACCGGTGACAGGGATAACCTTACCCATAGTAAGTATGGGAGGTTCTTCAATGCTGTTTACTTGTTTGGCTTTTGGGATTATTCTTTCTGTAAGCAATCATACTGAGAGTTTACTCGAGGAAAAAGGGCCAGAAGAAGCAGTGGCGAAAGTAGAGGAGGATTGGGATGAGGTTGATTATTAGCGGTGGCGGAACCGGCGGGCATATATTCCCCGCGATATCCGTTGCTGATGAAATAAAGAAGCAATATCCGAACGCGGATATTTTATTTATCGGAGCTGAAGATCGGATGGAAATGGAAAAAGTTCCACAAGCGGGATACCCGATTAAGGGTTTACCGGTAATCGGAATTCAGCGACGACTTAGTTTGAAAAATTTATCTGTTCCGGTGAAACTCTGGAAAAGTCTAAAAAAAACAGGGCGAATAATGCGGGAATTTAAACCCGATGCAGTCCTGGGGTTTGGAGGATATACTAGCGCTCCTACATTGTGGAAGGCCACAGGTCTCGGCATTCCAACATTGATACAGGAGCAAAACTCATATGCCGGTCTTACCAATAAGGTCTTGGGTAAGCGCGTCAAGAGCATATGTGTGGCATTCGACGGAATGGAGAAATTTTTTCCATCAGAGAAAATCAGGATTACGGGTAATCCCGTGAGAAGTGGTTTATCTGATGTGACTCGGTTGAAAGAGGAGGCATTACGCTTTTTCGATTGGGGTCAAAATGGGAAAACGCTTTTGATATTTGGAGGAAGTTTAGGAGCCAGAACGTTAAACAACGCAGTTGCATCCTGGATAAAATCGAAAGATTTTGACGAGGATGTACAGGTAATATGGCAGTGCGGCAAGAGAGATTATGGGCTTTTTAAAAAAGATACAGCATTACAAAAAGAAAACGTCCGTATTCTTGAGTTCATAGATCGTATGGATTTAGCCTATGCGATTGCCGACTTAGTGGTATGCAGAGCAGGAGCAATTACAATTTCAGAATTGTGTATTGTGAAAAAACCAACGATTCTGGTTCCTTCTCCAAATGTAACAGATGATCATCAGACGAAGAATGCAATGGCATTGATTGATAAAGATGCAGCAGTCCTGGTCAGAGATGATAAAACTGAGATTGAAATGATGCAGAAGGCGATGGCCTTATTATCGGATGAGCAGAAATTAAAAACTCTTTCCGAAAATATAGGAAAATTGGCCAGGCCCAATGCTACGAAAGATATAGTTGATGAATTGCATAAATTATTGAAGAAGTGAAATTCTTGAAGAACATAAAAGTCCACCCCAAGGCATGGTTGATGCTTATGATTGCGATTTTCGCAGTTATGACAATCGGCCTCTTGTCAGCGGTCAGTGAGAAGATGAATTCTCAGGTACAGGGTGTGGAAATAGAACTTGCTTCAACGGAGTACAATAATTCAATGATTTCAGTAAAGGATCTATCTGATTATGTAAATGCAAAGATGCCTGAACTGACGAATGTAAATTCAGTGAAAGCACTGGATTTGCGTAAGCTTGAAGAGGAGTTAAATAAACACCCGCAAGTACATAATGCGGATGCGTTCCTTAATAGGAAAAATATAATTGAAATTAAAGTTTATCAGAAGGAACCGGTATACAGAATATTTGATGCTCAAGGTGGTAGTTACTATCTGGATTATTATGGAGATAAAATGCCTTTGTCATCACATTATACAGCACGTATACCTGTGGTTGTCCTGAAAAGCACCAAAGTGAAAGAAGAGAAACTTTTTGAAGATCTACTTAAACTTAAGGGAGAATTGAAAGGAAGATTCTTTTTGGACACCAATATTGATCAGTTAGTAATCGATGAAGGTGGTTCAATTACAATGATTCCCATGATAGGAAGTTTCGTTGTGAAGATGGGAACAGCTGAGAATCTGACTGATAAACTAGATAGATTGGAGAAAATATATAAAGAGAAACTCATTCATAAAGGATGGGATTATTATAAAGCAATTGACTTGCGGTTTAGTGGACAGGTCGTTGCTCAAAAAAAGGATGGTAAAATTTAATGTAAGAAAATATTGTGCAAATGAAGAAGACTCAAGAAACCAGAGAAGTTATTGTAGCAATTGATATAGGAACAACAAAGGTATGTGCTATTGCGGGATATCGCGATATGCATGACCGGTTCCATGTTCTTTCAGTAGGCCGAGTTTCCTCTGAAGGCGTGTTACGCGGAGTCGTTTCCAATATCGATAAAACTGTTAAGGCTATAAATGAAGCATTGGGGAAAATCAGCCATAGCGTGCCTCATAAAATAACTGAATTACATCTGGGAATCGCCGGACAGCATATTAACAGTTTTCAGCAGAATAATGCAAGAAGTAGAGATAATTCTCAGAAGGAGATTTCTCAAGAGGATATTGATCTTCTGGTAGCAGACATGCATAAAATAGGTCTGCCGGCAGGGAAGAAGATTTTGCACATAATTCCGCAGGAATATAAAGTAGATCAGGAAAACGGTATCAAGGATCCTATAGGGATGTCCGGGAACAGACTGGAAACTAATTTCCATATCATTACCGGTTCCGTGAATGCAATTAACAACCTGGATCGCTGTATGACCAGGGCTAATCTGAAAGTAAAGGATCTTATACTTGAGCCTATTGCATCAGCACATGCTGTTGTAAATGAGCAGGAAATGGAAGCAGGAGTCGCAATCATTGACATCGGGGGAGGTACAACAGACTTGGCAATTTATCATGAAGGTATTTTAAGACATACAGCTGTTATTCCTTTGGGAGGTAATTCTATCACTACAGACATTAAGGAAGGTTGCACAGTGATGAAAGACCAGGCTGAAAGGTTGAAGGTGATGTTTGGAACTGCACTTTCAGATGAGATTCAGGAAAACAGAACGATTATTATTCCCGGACTTCAAAAACATGATGAAAAGCGCATTACAGAGCGCAATCTATCAAAGATAATTCAAGCGCGTGTTGAAGAAATCCTGGATTATGTTTATTCCGAGATCGTCAGAAGTGGCTATGAAGATAAGTTGATAGGAGGTCTGGTCCTTACCGGCGGTGGTGCATCTCTGAAGAATATAAAAGAGCTTACTGAACTTCACACCGGCATGAAAGCGCGAATAGGAATTCCTAGTGAGTATCTGGCGCAGGGTTACATCAAGGAACTTGATAACCCATCTTATGCTACAGTAATTGGGCTTTTAATAGAAGGTATTAAGAAATCTGAACTTGAGATGAGTAAGATGATTGAGAAGGAAATTGAAAGACAAGGAAGATTGGATTTTCAAAAAGAGGAATCTGAAGGAATTACAGTAGGAAATGAAACTGTAGAAAAGGAAATAGAACAAGAAGAAAAGTCTAGAAAGAGGCCATGGTTCTCCCCTAAGAGTTTTCAGAAAATTAAGGAGTTTTTTGAGGCAGCACCAGATTCAGAATTATAAAATTGAAGAAATTATTTAAGAAAAATATTTACCCACTTTAAATAAAGATATTATGCCATTATTATTTGACATACCGGAAGAAGAGAGCTCCATCATCAAAGTACTAGGAGTAGGTGGAGGAGGTTCAAATGCTGTGAACCATATGTATAATCAGGGCATTGTAGGCGTTGACTTTGCTATCTGTAATACAGATATCCAAGCATTGGATGACAGCAAAGTGCCATATAAGATTCAGCTAGGAAAGGATCTGACTGATGGACGTGGCGCTGGAAGCAAGCCGGAGGTGGGTAGAGAAGCCTGCCTGGAGACGATAGATGAGGTTAAGCGTTTTCTTGAAAAGAATACCAAAATGCTCTTCGTAACTGCAGGACTGGGAGGTGGAACAGGTACAGGTGCTGCACCTATTATTGCCAAAGCTGCTAAAGAGCTTGATATCCTTACTGTAGGAATTGTGACATTGCCATTTAAGTTTGAAGGTGCAAAGAGAGCGCAATACGCTGAGAATGGACTGAAAGAAATGCGTAAGAGTGTAGATTCTCTTATAGTAATCAGCAATGATAAATTAAGAGAAATATATGGCAACCTTCACCTGACAGAAGCATTTGCGCAAGCAGATAATATTCTGACCACTGCTGCAAAAGGAATTGCTGAAATCATTACTGTCTCCGGAGTGATAAATGTGGACTTTGAAGACGTAAATACCGTGATGCGTGAAAGTGGTGTCTGCATTATGGGAACTGCAGAAATGGAAGGAGAGGATAGAGCGAGAAAAGCTATCGAAGCTGCTCTTAATTCACCATTAATTGAGGATAACGATATCCGCGGTGCTGCGAATATTCTTCTGAATATTTCTTCCGGAACCAAGGAGATTACAATGGATGAAATCACCGAGATTACTAATTATGTTACTGAGGCTGCCGGCCCTGAAACCAACATAATCTGGGGTAATGGTAGGAATGATGATCTAAGAGATAAAATTGCAGTGACAATTATTGCCACCGGATTTAAAGAAAGCAGATTTACGGAAAAAACTACTAAAACAGGTGTAGTAATATTGGGCGAAGAAACAGGAATGGACCAGACTTATGTAGAAAAGGGTTCATTGACGCTCGAGTTGGATATAAATAATTCGGAAGTTGTTAATGTGGTAGAAGAATATCCAAAAATTTCCGGTACAAATACTGATCCTTATGAAGAGCAATCAGACATAGATGTGGAACTCCGAAGTGAATATCTGATGAAAGAAAAACAAAGGAGAGAGGATCAGAGAAGTAGTATGAAACAAATTAATTCCAAGACTCTTGAAAACCTGGAAAAGGTACCAGCATATCTAAGACGAAATATGAAGTTAGAAGGCGTGAGCGCTCAAGAAACTTCATCCGGGATATTTATGGATGAAGAGGAGTCTGAAGGAACTGAAAATAATTTTCTACATAGAAATGTAGATTAAAGATTCTCATTATTATCACTTCTCAAACGTGAGATTTGGTTTTATTGGTTTATTGGTTTATTGGTCTATCCGGGCAATTGGTCTTGCCCGGATTTTTTTATTTTAGGCCTCTTGTAATCTCTCATATTTATTATTTCATACCATAAAGCACTGATTATCCGCGTGCAATGAGAGGTTTTTGATATAGATATAACCATATATATAATAAAAGTATAATCTTGGCACAAGATTTGTATATATCATTATTGAAGCATTTATTGCTTTAAGAATGTGCTGCATACCCATTCTTGCTCCGTTATCCGATCGGGTAGCGGAGCTTTTTTTTATCTTCGCATAATTGTTTGTCTGAATATAAACTTCGATTGCAGTTGAATATGAGTAGATCTGAACAGTACACTATAAATACAATAGAAGACTGGAATGAGGTGTGCGAGAATGTCATTCCAAAGCTAAATCATTTCCCTATAGTTTTATTGGAAGGAAATCTGGGCACCGGTAAAACAACATTTGTGAAAACTATTTCAAAAATGTTAAATGTCATTGATGAAGTTACAAGCCCTACATATTCTCTGGTACAACAGTATCTCACGGAAGAAGGGAATTCTATTTATCATCTCGATTTATATAGACTCGAGTCTTATGACGAACTCATCGGAGCAGGAATAGAAGATCTGATTGAAAATGAGGACTATTACTGCTTGTTTATTGAATGGCCTGACCTGGTAAAGGAAACATTAGATGCCTATATAAACATCCAAATCACTATTTCAGAGAAAGGAAAAAGAGATGTTCTTATTTCTTATATAAATTATTGAGAATATTCCCGTATATTTAAGGAACTGGAAAATGAAATTTGAATATGTACGATCCGTTTTCATCAATACGTAGAGGATACGCTGCGCAAGAGAGACTTGAGCCCCAAGAAGAAGCGCTTATGACCGGGGGAAAAGGAAAGCACCTGTTTATAGGTATTCCAAAGGTGCATGGCAAGGAGGAGAAAAGAGTTCCGTTGATTCCGTCGTCAGTAGGAATATTGACAAACCATGGGCATAGATTTGTAATAGAGAAAGGGCTCGGTGAAAAATCCAAGTTTTCAGATAGCGATTATAGTGAAGCCGGTGCCGAAATCGTTTATGAGAGAGAGCAAGTTTTTAAAGCAGATATCATTATTATGGTATCACCACCTGTGATGGAAGACGTGGAACTCCTACAACCCGGCACTTTATTGATTACACCGCTTCACCTTCCGATTATAAGTAAGGAAATCCTAGAAGGATTATTGGATAAGAAGGTGGTTGCTATCGCAATGGAGTACCTCATGGACAATGATGGTACATTTCCACTAGTGCGTATTATGAGTGAATTGGCGGGAAGGGCAGCGATACTAACCGCAGCACAATTGCTTTCCAATGATGCCGATGGACCAGGGATACTCCTTGGAGGGATTTCCGGAGTGCCTCCTGCAAAGGTCGTAATTCTAGGCGCTGGCGTAGTAGGGGAGCATGCATGCAGAACAGCATTGGGATTGGGAGCAGAAATTTCTGTTTTCGATAACAATGTGTACAAGTTGATGCGTCTCCAAAATAATCTGGGCACAAAACTCTTTACATCTTCTTTAAATCCTGCATTTCTCATAGAGGAATTGGAAAAGGCTGATGTTGTCATTGGGGCAATCCATTCAAAAACCGGCCGTAGTCCGATAGTAGTCACTGAAGATATGGTTATGGGAATGAGAGAGGATTCTGTAATCGTCGATGTATCAATTGATCAGGGAGGTTGCGTAGAGACATCTGAATTGACAACATTATCGCATCCTACATTCAGAAAGCATGGAGTGGTGCATTACTGTGTTCCTAATATAGCAAGTAGATTCGGACGGACTGCATCACTGGCATTCAGTAATATATTGACGCCGATACTAATGAACGCAGGTCTTATGGTTTCTATAGAGCGACTCATTTACCTCAATAGTGGATACAGACATGGAGTATATATCTTTAAAGGATGTCTTACCAATTCTTATTTGGCAGAGAGATTTGAAATGAAATATACGGACCTCGACCTTTTACTTGCATCCTCTTTTTAAACAGAAATAAGTTTTAAAATCTTAATTAGCGGAATCAAGATGCCTAGAAACTTACAGTAATAGCTTGTACGATATTGTCAGCAATTGTATTCATATCTTCAGACTGGCCTTGATTATGAAGGCTTTGAAGGTATTGTAGGTTATAGTATGAATCGCCCTTTCTGAATATCTTCTTTAAGTCTATATTAAAATTCATTTCCAGAGTTTCATCGGCTTTGATTTCCAGTTCATGCATAAGTCTGGCAATCCTGTATGAATCATCGCCACCGGTGTGGTATGCAAAACTGGTATAGCCATCATCGGAAGTTACTTTTCCCTCTGTTTTGGTGAAAATATAGCTTTCCCAAGCTTCCCAGTAAAACTCAGCCTTGTTTAATGCTTCTCCCGATGCGTAGTCCTCCGGTCGTTTTGCATTGACTACTGAATTCAGACCTATTCCAAGTTCCAGGCCGGTATATTTAGAAGCGGGAATATCATTTATGATGATACTCGTTCTTTCTTCAGTACCGCTTGTAAAGTGGATCAACTCGGTGTCAAATAATGTATAGTCTGCTCCATCAGTCAAAAACACAGCATCTGATAGAAATGTAGCGAATCTGGTGAAGAGAATCTCAAAATCGAGATAGGGCTTTTCATCAGTAAATAAGTCGATGTCTTCACCGTCATAACTAAGGCTGAAATTCATTGCTAAAGAGCCTGTTTTAATAGGCTCTACCTTGCGACACTGAAGACTAAAAATAACGATTGCAGCAAAAAATAAACTATAAATTAAAGTCTTATTCATCAATTCTAAATATTCAAATGCTTGTGTAAAAAACCAAGCATAATTTTATAAAATTCAATACGATTCTCTTCTTTCATGAAGCCGTGTCCTTCATCCTCCTTAACGATATAAGTTACCGGAATGTTGCGGTCGATAAGGGAGCGTACTATCTGATTACTTTCTTCTATATTGACGCGTGGGTCATTAGCTCCCTGTGCTACCAAAACCGGCACTTCGATAAGATCTGCGTTTAACGCAGGTGAGTATTTACGCATCATTTCCTCGTCTTCTGCCGGATTCCCAACCATCTCGTACATCATCTTGAGATATGGTTTCCAATACGGTGGAATCGTATTAAGAAAAGTAAGAAGATTGGATACTCCGACATAATCTACACAGCACTTATACAAGTCAGGAGTATAGGCGACGCCTGCCAGAGCAGCGTAGCCACCGTAGGAGCCTCCGTATATGGCGATACGGTCGATATCGATAGGATAGTTTTCGCATATCCAATTTACTCCGTCAGTTATGTCATCCTGCATTCTTCGCCCCCATTCTTTGAAAGAAGCTTCCCAGAACTTTTTCCCATATCCCGTGCTCCCTCTATAGTTAACCTGGAGAACAGCAAATTCATGATGTGCCAATAATTGAACTTCCGAGTTGAATCCCCAGTAATCCCTTACCCAAGGACCGCCATGAGGTAAAACTATTAAAGGAATATCCGAATCAACTTCTTCAGGCATAGTCAAGTACCCATGAATTGTCATTCCATCACGGGACTTATATTGAATAGGTTTCATCGGATGCAGGCGGTCATCTTCAAGCCAGTAGCCGATTCTTGCCAGTTCTTTGATTGTCTGTTCTGTATTGTCATACAAATAATAAGCACCCATACTTCGGTCTGAAAAAGTGCGGATGATGAACTTATCCTCATCTTTATTCTGACTGACGATACGCGTTTCCCAACCTTTAAATAAATCGGATAAATCATTGTAGATTTCTCTGATTTTATCATCGAGAATTACTCTGTGTAGTTTATCGGTGAAATAGGATATGCTAGTCAGCTTTTTTCTTTTACGACTATAGCTCAAGCTTTCTACATCTACTTCGTCATGTTCAAAGACGATATCTCCGACTTCTTCCCCGGTGCGACAATCCAAGCGGGTAATCACAGATTTGTCCCGATTCTGATTAGTCGCAACATAGATTATATGGGGCTCTTCAAAATCGAAGAATATCGGACTTACACTCGTTCTGAAATCAGTTGTCAAAACCTTTTTAAATTCTTCATTCTCGTTTTCACGATACAACAGACTGCTATTCACACCATCTTCAACCGCAATTGCAAGACGTAATTTGCCATTATGGTCGGTGAACCAGGAGCTGATGGGCATTTCATGGGTATTGGTAGCAAGTTTTGTTAATTCACCAGTTACGATATTCAGTCTGTATGGATCAAATAATTGCTTATTGTCCTTGTTCATTGCCAGAATGAGCTCGTTAGGGAAGTCTTCCAGGTCGTCTATTATCTGGATTTTAACATCCTTAAATGGAGTCAGTTCCTTAGTCTCATTACTTTCAATATCAGTAGAGAATAATGAATAGTTCTCATCGCCTCCATTATCTCTTACATAGACAATTGTATTATTGTTTAACCAGGCATAGCCAGCTACATCTCTATCGAGTAATGATGTGACACGCTTGCTGTCATACGATTGAATTCCTTGAATATAAATATTCATTCTCCTCTTGTGAGGAGAGAGAAAGGCAACAGTAGTGCCATTTGGCGAAATCTGAAAATTAGTCTTTTCCGGATTCCTGAAAAAATCCTCCACTTTATAAGACCCGAAGGATTCGCCATAGGCTTTTAGAGAGTTGAGTTCTTCTTTGCTTGATTGCAATTTATCTTTAACCACTATTTAATATATATTAAGCACGAGCCCGGACTCTTACAGTCTGATTCTATATCCTGACTTATGTAAATTAATTAAAACTTCTGTCTTCTATTAAGACATCTTCTTTTAATGAAACCTTATAAGCTTTTTAATAACTCTATAACGCTGCATCTTTTTTCGACATATTCTTTTACTTCTGTAATTGAAATTCTGTCTTGCTCGAGAGTATCTCTGTTTCTTATGGTCACCATATTATCTTCCAATGAATCAAAATCTACCGTTACGCAGAATGGCGTACCGATAGCATCTTGCCTTCTGTATCGCTTTCCGATAGTGTCCTTTTCATCATATTGACACTGGAAGTCAAGTTTTAGTTGATCGTAGATGGACCTTGCAAGACCTGTGATTTCTTCCTTGTTTCTTACCAGTGGTAATATCGCACACTTGACTGGCGCAATTGCAGCTGGAAGCTTAAGTACAATTCGGCTTGATTCTTTTCCATCTGCATCGGGCACTGATTCTTCTGTATAGGCAGCGCTCATTACTGCAAGGAATAATCTATCAACTCCGATAGAAGTCTCAACTACATAAGGTACATAGGACTCATTTGCTACAGGGTCAAAGAACTGCATTCTCTTTCCGCTCATCTCCTGATGTCTGGAAAGGTCGTAGTCAGTTCTTGAATGGATGCCTTCCAGCTCTTTAAACCCAAATGGATACTTGAACTCGATATCTACGGCAGCATTGGCATAGTGAGATAGATTTTCATGATCGTGGAATCTGTAATTCTCTTCCCCGAAGCCAAGAGATAGGTGCCAGTTCATCCTTTTTTCTTTCCAGGTTTCATACCAGTCCAGCTCTGTTCCAGGTTTTACAAAGAACTGCATTTCCATTTGCTCAAATTCTCTCATACGGAAAATGAACTGACGTGCGATAATCTCATTTCGGAAAGCTTTTCCTATCTGAGCGATTCCAAACGGAATTTGCTGGCGGCTAGTATTGAGTACATTATTGAAATTTACAAATATTCCCTGGGCAGTCTCTGGTCTTAAATAAAGAGTGGCGTCCTCTCCTTCAACGTGTCCCATCTGTGTGGAAAACATCAGATTAAACTGCCTTACATCTGTCCAGTTTCCGGAACCACTTACCGGGTCCAGGATTTTATAATCTTCGATAATCTGCTTAAGTTCTTTTAAATCGCTGATACGCATAGCTTCATTAAAGCGATCCATGCACTCTCTGATTTCTTTCTGATAGCCGATTACTCTTTGGCTTGTATTTAAGAATTGTTCCTCATCAAAGGAATCGCCAAAACGCTTACTAGCTTTCTGAATTTCCCTCTCTATCTTTTTTTCGATCTTTTCGACATACCCTTCGATTAATTGATCTGCACGATATCTCTTCTTGGAATCTCTATTGTCAATCAATGGGTCGTTAAACGCATCGACGTGACCGGACGCTTTCCAGATCTTGGGATGCATGAATATCGCTGAATCAAGGCCTACTATATTGTCATTCAGTTTTACCATTGAACTCCACCAGTAGTCTTTGATGTTTTTCTTTAATTCGGCCCCATAAGGTCCATAGTCATAAATAGCACTTAATCCTTCATAAATTTCACTGGAAGGATAGATGAAACCATACTCCTTACTGTGTGAAATAACACTCTTAAACTTCTCCTCCATAAAAACGGATTTTTTAATTTATTTAGCCTTTCGGCAAATTGTTTATTTATAAATATTCAATAACTTAATTAATTTATCTCCATCGTTTTTCAAACTCTTGCATGATCTCAACAAGATACTTAACGCTGCTATCCGGCATCGCATTATACATGCTTACTCTGAATCCACCCACCGAGCGATGCCCTTGAATCCCTACAATATTATTTCCATCACAGAATTGCAGGAAAGCTTTTTCAATTTCCTCAGATTTAGCCAGAAAAGTTGCATTCATTAAGGATCTGTCATTTACCGCAACTTTACCTTCAAATAACGAATTTCTGTCTATTTCCTTATAAAGCAGAGTAGATTTATCAATACTCCTCTGTTTCATAACTTGAATACCTCCTTGTTGTTTTATCCATCTTAAATAAAGCATGGAAATATAAATTGCATAAACGGGTGGGGTGTTAAATGCTGAGTTCTTTTTTATATGCGTTCTGTAGTCCAGAATAGTCGGAATGTCCCGACCTGTTTTTCCCAGAATATCCTCATTCACTATTACCAGTGTAGCACCGGCAGGGCCTATGTTTTTCTGAGCCCCTGCATAGATTAATCCATATTTCTTGATGTCGATTTCTCTTGAGAATATATCCGAAGACATATCAGCAACGATAGGGAAGTCTGTCTCTGGAATTTTATGATATTGGGTTCCGGCAACAGTATTATTTGAGGTAATGTGAAGGTATGTATATTCTTTGTCTATTTTGATGTTCCTAGGGATTCTCGTAAAGCCTTCGTTTTTGGAAGAAGCGATTTCAATAGGATTACCAAATATTTTAGCTTCCGCAAATGCATTTTCTGCCCACCGCCCAGTATTTATGTATGCAGCGGTTCCATTTTGCGCAAGCAGATTCATGGGAACCATATAAAATTGTGAGCTCGCTCCGCCCGTGAGAAAAATAGGTTTATAATTGTCGGGGAGGGTTAATAAATCCTTCACTAAAGTGACACCTTCATTTATCACGTTCTCTATAATTTCAGAACGGTGAGACATCTCAAGAATGGATAAGCCAGTATTCTTAAAATTCAGTATGGCTTCTGAAGCTTCCTCCAAAACATCCCGAGGTAGAATCGATGGGCCCGCACTGAAATTATGAACTTTTTGCATCCTTATTGAAATTTGGTGCAAAGATACATTTCTTCTTATGAATATTTGACGACAGGCTCCATTTTCTTTCCTAGCAATTAAGATGTGGCCTGTAATTTGTAAATAGATAGTAGTGGATCATTTAGTAATAACAGGCCCTTACTCCACTGATAAAAGTTATTTAGCAATTGGCGATTTTATATTAATGTTATCAATAATCTATAACGTAAGTCTAATCAGTGAATTACGAATTAATACTTTTTTTATTAAGAATTGGCATAATTATTGTTACTAAGTAGTTTGCTGCTCTTTCTCTATGACAACTGATGAGTGATCAATGGAGGAAATGAGTTATCTCAATCGAAATTAGTTTTTACGACTGAGGGGAAACTTAAAGAGTAGAGGTAAAAGCGATTTATTTATGGTTGGGAAAACAGATGGCTGAATCCCGGGATTAAAATAAACTAACAAATTATAATAATATCAAAATCAATTAAACATGAGACGAATCAAACTACTCATTTTGTCTGTGTCGATGATAGTGTTTTCAGGTATTTATCTGAGTTCGCTAAGTGCGCAGTCAACAATTTCAACAAAGAATTCTCAGAGCGGGAATACGGTTAAAGCGGAAACTCTTGCCGGCGATATCCAGGATATCGGTGGAACCGGATATGACGCTTCCGGGATTACAGTTAAGGTAGAAGATGCGATGCTTTATTCAAAGATCGAAATGCGGAGGATAGCTGCTAAGACTCATAAAAGTACGAGGGATTTAGCCGCACAGGTTTTCTATACCAATTTCACTTCTATTCTTGGGGCTTCCCAAGGAACGACTAGTGAAGATGTAAAGAATGCTTTGAATCCGGCGTATCTCACTTCTAAGACGAAATTAGCGCCTAAAGGTGCTGCAGCGCTGAGTGCATTGGATAGCGTTTTAGCTGAAACGATAAGTGACTTACAATAAATTATAAGACCAAAACCAAATATTTATGAAACATTTTACTAAGACATTACTAACAGCGATCTTCGTTGTAGTGCTCGGAGGGATGGTATCTCTGCAAGCTCAGTATTGTGACGCCAATGGTAATAATTACAGTGGTGGTTACATTAATGACTTTTCGACTACAGGAGGATATCTGAATATTACTAACAACAATAATGGAATGCAGCCCAATGGGTATGGTGATTTCACCGGAACGCATCAGGCGGGACAATCTCCCACGCTTTCCATTAACTTTTCAATGGCTTTTGCGCCTTCAGGGCAGACTTTTGCAAGTGCTATTTGGGTAGACTGGAACCAGAATGGTGTATTTGAAACATCAGAAAGAGTGTTCTCTTCCAATACCTATTCAAGTGGTTATTCAGGTTCATTTACTGTTCCCGCAAATGCAACGCCTGGTTTAACCAGAATGCGTGTTTCCAGTAACTGGCTTGACACTACCGGTGGTGATCCATGTGGTAGTGATGCTTATGGTGGAACATATACTGCAGAATATGAAGACTATGATTTTATAGTGGGATCTGTCGATTGTGAAATCACTTGCCCGGCAGATATCACAATTGAAGCTGAAGTCGCAGATTGTGATGGTGGAGCATACGTAACAATTCCTGCTGCAACAATTAATGAGGATTGCTTGGGGTCAGGAATGATAGAAAACGTGATTTTTGAGGAAGGCTTTGATAGCGGAACATTACCAACAGGCTGGTCAGTAACCAGAGATGGTGTTGTTTCAAATGGTTCCGTAGGAAATTGTGGTACTGCAGCTTTCGCTTTCAATTGTACTTTTGATCCATTTTATGGTGGATTGAATGGAAACTTTAGTGGGAATTTTGCAGTAATTGATGATGATTGGGATTTTGGTGATTCAGAACTAAAATCAATAATCACGCCGGATATTGATATGAGCGGTTCCGCAGTATCAAAGAGATTGTCCTTTGCATGGACTTATACTTATATTTCCAGTGATGAATTCAGAGTAGAAGTCTGGAATGGTTCAAGCTGGAATCAGGTGTTTTCACATAGTGGTTCAGATACCAATGGATTTGAGGACATCGATGTAAGCTCTTATAGTAACTCTGACTTTAAAGTTAGATTTACTTATGATAATGATGGATATTGGGCTTATGGAGCTGGTTTTGATAACGTGAAAGTAGCCTTTTTGGAAGCTGACCCAAGCGGTAGCGGTATTGTAAACAGCTATAATGACGGCGGAGCGAATGCATCCGACTACTATCCTGTTGGAACTACTAATGTTACATTTACAGCAATTGACCTTGAGACAGGAGCTCCTGTTACTTGTACTATGTCAGTAACAGTAGTAAATACCCTTGAACCAGAGATTCTATGTCCTGCTGACAGAACTGTAACTCTACAACCGGGCGAGTGTGAAATCTTTTTCTACGATTTTGCTCCTGAAGTAATAGGTTATTGTGGAAGTTCCGGCGGTGCAGCTGAAATGTGTGAAACTATTAATACATTTGACCAGCAAGACGATGGTCTGGCTTGTCTTAATGGTTTTGGTGATTACGGATATATGCAAGTATTCTCCAAAGAAGAATGCGGTGCATCTGGAACTATAAATATTACAGGAATTGAGACCGGTTTCCTTCAGGTATTTGAAGGCGGTGATATTACAATCAGCGTTTATGGTTATAATACAGGAACACCTGTAACCTGGGCTAATCTTGATTTACTATATAGTGAAACAACTGCAATGCCAGTCGTTGGTGGATTTTCGCCACTTGGTGGTCCTGTAACTGAGATTTGGGGTTATGATTTTGCAACTCCAGCTCAAGTAGACGCAAGCTATGACGGTTATGCCATAGAAGTAATGCTACCAGAGCGCTCAGCAGGAAGTTCTGATTTTCCATTATCCTTGAATGGAAGTGGAGGAACTCAGACATACTGGACTGGATGTGCAACGATAGATCCAGAGCCAATGAATATGCAAGCTGTTGGTGCAAACTCGCACTGGCCACTACGTGTATTTATGGGCGGCGCAAGCCCTGACGGTAAGTACTACGCGGAGCTATGCCCTGGTACTTATGAGTATGGTGATCCACTACCGATAGGCGATCATGAGATTTGCTGGACATTTGTAGACGAAGACGGAAATGAATATTTCTGTAGCTATATAATTACAGTTGCTGAGTATCCAATGGTGAATCCTACAGTAGCTTGTAATGATTTAATACACGTTGATTTAGGTAAAGAGTGCTATTCTTGCCTTAATGCATCACATCTTCTTGAAGGTGGTGCTTACGGATGTTTTGATACCAGATATACAATTATACTTGCATGGGATGCCGGCTTTACCAATATTATAGGTCAAGGTAGTGAGGTATGCCTCGATGGTTCTCATGCAGGATCTACTATTTACGGTAAGGTTATAGATAATGTTACCGGAAGCAATTGCTCAACGGAAATTAAAGTATTTGATACTCATATTCCCGATCTTGAGTGTAGAAGCTACACTGTAGATTGTGGTGATGATATTTATCCTGATGCAGAGATTGAAGTAGTTGATGGTTTAGTATTGAACTATAGCCACGATACGGTATCTATTATCGATGCACTTGCATGTGCTGGAACGGGAACAGCGGTTAACAACTACTACCGCGTATTTGATATGGATTTACTGGGAATCCCTGGTGACTTTATCGTTGAGAAATTCAATCTTGGTATTTATCAGTCCTTTAGTGATATTCCAAGTACACTTCGTTTCTATACTTTTGATAACCCTTCCAATTATGATGTGAACGCACAAAGCTTCAGCTTGAGCTCAGCAACACAGATAGGCGATGATATTGCAGTAACGATTCCTAACGGATTGAATACTACGGTATACAGCTGGGATGTCAGTGATGAAGAGATAGAAATTCCATTGAGTGCACGTTATGTAATCGTTCATATCGAACTTCCCGGCAACCCTGCAGACTGGGTGGCAGGAGTAAACAGTGCAGGAGAAGATGGACCATCTTATCTATCATCCGATGATTGTGGAATATCAGATCCGTCTACTTATGCGAGCATCGGTTTCGGTGATTTACACCTAGTAATGATGGTATACGGTTCCAGCGGAAGCGGAGTTGGATTCCCATTACCTGAAGGAGTTACTGTTGTACCTACGACAGGTGAAGGTCCATTTGTAGTGAGTGGTTTTGACGCTTGTGGCGATGTGACAATGACTTATGAGGATACAGTTGTTCAAGGTGATTGCAGCACTGAATTTGCTACAGTTATTTATAGAGCTTGGACAGCAGTAGACGAGAGTGGCAACACAACTAGCTGCCAGGATACGATTAATATTCGTCATCCTGATATCAACAACTTTGTATTCCCTGGTGATGTGGAATACCTACTAAGTGATTATGGATGTGATCATGACTTCAGTACAGAAGACTTCGGTCTTGAGCAAGGAGTATGCGGAATGTTCTATGGCTGGGAAGACAGAGTGCTTGAGCTTTGTGGTGAAGGTCAGAAGATAATCCGTGATTACTATGCAATGTACTGCTGTAGTGGTGAGGTTGTAGAAGGTCGTCAGATCATTAAGATTATTGATGATATTGATCCGGTTATTGAAGCATGCAATCCTGATGTTACAATCAGTACTGGATGGTATGATTGTATCGCTGATTACCCTGTACCGGCTATAAGTGCAACTAAGTGTGGCAAAGATATGAACTGGCCGACAGATTGGACTATTGTCAGCTCTGCAGGAGATGTAATTATAAGTGGAAATAGCGTAGTTATCGTAAATCTTCCAATAGGAACTCATACGGTTACATACACAGTAACTGATGACTGTGGAAACGAAGCTAGTTGTGTTCAGTTAGTAACAGTACGTGATGATGTTCCACCGATTGCTGTGTGTGATCACAACACAAGAATCTCCATCGGAGCAGATGGTGAGGGTCGTGTCCACTGGACAACAATCGAAGATGGTAGCTATGACAACTGTGAAATCGTTAAGCACGAAATACGTCGTAAGGATGTAAGCCGTTACTGCGGTAGAAACAATGTGTGGGGTGAATATGTATACTTCTGCTGTGTTGACGTAGGGAAGGTGATTGAAGTTGAATACAGAGTAACTGATGCTAGTGGTAACACTAACATCTGTATAGTTAACGTATCTGTAGAAAACGGGATACCACCACAGATGGCTGCACCTGGACCTGTTACAGTAAGCTGTGAGTTCGATGCATTACCATCAAAAGATGATTTAAAGAGCTTATTTGATTCAAATCAAGGTGCTGCTTTAAGCTTACTGCGTGATATATTCGGTAAGGTTGCGGATCTTGATATCGGAGAAAGCCGTAATGATATTATTATTACAGACGCAGGAATCAGAGGATGTGGTTATGGAAACACAACCAACAACTGGGGAATTGATGGATTTGCAGTACATAACTGTGGATTGAATATCAAAGAAAGCTATGTAGATAATCGTAACGAGTGCGGTGTCGGAAGAATCTTCCGTAGCTGGCAGTTGTTGAACGATCTGGATCAGCCAATTGGACAGCCTGTAAACCAGGTGATAACAGTTGAGAACTGTAATCCATTTGGAATTGCAGATATTACATGGCCAAGAGATTTGACTATTACAGGTAACTGTGGTGAATATGAAGAAGGAGAGTGGGGTACACCTACCTTAAACCTTAGAAATGATTGCCACATGGTTGCAGTAACCTATACAGATGAGATTTACAAGTTGGCTAATGATAAGTGTGCATACAAGATATTGCGTCACTGGACAGTAATCAACTGCTGTGTAGATAATAAAGTACCTGGTAATGGTATCTGGACTGGAATCCAGGAGATTAAGGTAGATAATATTACTGCTGCACCTGTGATTTCATTTAGCTACGAAGCTGAATGTAATAACGGTCCTGATATGTGTGAAATGCCGGTAGAATTTACTGCGACAGCTACAGGATGTCTACCGTCTAATATGTTAACTTGGTCTTACCGCATTGACTTGTTTAACGATGGTACTTATGATTTATCAGGTACAGGATATAACTTTAACAGAAATATCCCTGCTGGAAACCATAGAGTAGAATTTACTGCTGTTGACTTCTGCGAGAATTCAACTACGCAGTCATTCAGCTTTACTGTTACAGATTGTGCTATGCCTACTCCGGTATGTTATGCTGATATTGCGACAATAGTATTGCCTCCTTCAGGATGTGTTACTCTTGATGCAAAAGTATTTGATGCAGGTAGCTGGGATAACTGTACTGATTCTGAAGACTTGATCTTTACATATTCTTCGGACGTTACAGAAACACATAGGACTTTCTGCTGTGACGATGGTCTTGGAACCAAGAATATCGAAATTTGGGTAACTGATGCTGCTGGAAACCAGGCTTACTGCGTGGTTACTATCCAGATTCAGGATCCTGAAGTTGCATGTGGTGATTACTCACTGACAGGTGGTGTTTATACTGAAAGAAATCTGCCAGTTGCAGGAATAGAAGTTGAATTGGATGAGATGAACTATCCACTTCCACTAGTTCGTGAGACTGACGCAAGCGGATACTATAATTTCGGTATCACTACTGGTAATACCTATACTATCAGTGCTACTAATAATGCTGATGTACTTAATGGTGTGTCCACTTGGGACTTAACCTTAATTCAGCAGCATATACTTGGTATGAATGAAATCGTTTCACCATATACTCTGATTGCTTCAGATATTAACCGTGACGGTAGAATTACTCCAGTAGACTTAGTAGAGTTGAGACGTGTAATTCTGGGATTAGACAAAGAATTCTTGAATAACTCAAGCTGGCAGATGGTTGTAGCATCAGAGGTTCTTGAAAACGGCGAAGTACCGTCAGGTTACACGCAGTCGATTGAACTTGCAGATGTTCAAGAATCAATGAGTGGGCTTGACTTTGTAGCTGTTAAAGTGGGTGACGTTAACCACAGTGCTTCACTGGAAGGCTTAAGAGGAGTTGAGACACGTAGTAGCAATGAGTTTGTAATGTCAGTTGATAACGTGAGCTTCGTTAAAGGTGCTCAGGTACGTGTTCCTGTTCTTGCAGGGGCGACAACTGAAATTTACGGTTACCAGACTACAGTTGAAATTTCACAGAACCTGAGATATGCAGGAATTGAAGCAGGTGCGTTTGATATTGACGAAAGCAACATCGGTGCACACCGCGTAAATGAAGGCTTAATCAGTATGAGCTGGAACGATGTTAATCCGGTTGAGGTTAAAGAAGGTGAGGTATTGTTTACTCTTGTATTTGATGCGATTGAAAATGGTGATTTAAGCCACGCATTTGCTGCCAATGACGTAATAACGCGTAATGAAGCTTATGTGAATGGTGAGATTGACCGAGTAACAATCCGCGTAAATGCAGATGAGAATGGAACATTTGCTCTGTATCAGAACGAGCCTAACCCATTCCTAGACATTACTTCAATCAGCTTTGACTTACCTGTAAGTGGAGCAGCAACATTAACTGTGTACGATGCACAGGGTAGAGTTGAAGTTATACTTGAAGGAAACTATGAAGCTGGTAGAACTACAGTGGATATTAAGAGAGATCAATTAGGAGCTGTCGGTATCAAGTATTATAGCTTGAAGAGCGGAGATTATACAGCTACTAAGAAGATGATAGTTGTTAAGTAAAAGCAATTGGCAATAATTATCCGCTCTTGAGTGGAGAAGATTATTAATTGCGATTACCGATAGATAAATGAAGGCCTGCCTTGGTGAACCGAGGCAGGCTTTCTTTTTTTAGTAACTAGTCAACAGATGATTCCTTTGTATATCATTGAAGTATGTATAAAATGATTTAGGCAAGATTTGTAATGAGCTTTGGAAAGGAATGCGAGAAAACTTATAGACTAACTGTCGATTATACGTCATTCTTGCCTATCTGCTCTTGCTTATTGATTTAGTTAAAGCTTTATAGCCTCAAGTCATTGATACGTGACAGCTCCATATTTTAATTTCATTATTAATAGTAGTGGAATACGATTCCAGGAAGCATTATTAGTCGTGGATAAGGGACTGAAGGAATTAGCCGATCTGGAAGTGATACTCAAAGACTTCTTTGTTGTGCACAAGTACTAGAGTTGATTCTTGAAATAAATGATGAATCGTAAACAATGAGCTTGTACGGTTTGAGTTATTATATCTTGTGTTTCCACAAATGTTATTTATGAATACGGTCAGATCTGACAATAAGCTTTAAGATATCTGATAATATCATAAATAGTAGGAATGATTACCGGATAGGTGGACTAGTTAGGTACGGTTATAAAATGGCAGAGCTAATGCCCATTTGCGAAAGCTGAATAATGAATAACCCCGTTGAGAATCTAACTAGATTATTAATTGAGAACGTAAGTTTCTCTTTCTTGCGTAAGACCTTCAAAAAGCCAATCTGCAAGAGCTTGACGATTACTGCTCAACAGTATCCTTTTCTGATCGTGCTGATTTTTAATGTTTCCAAGCTCAACCAATACAGCGGGTGGGGCAGTCTTGCGTAAAACGTAAAGTCCTCTAGTCCTTGTATATCCGTTATAAACTCCGGTACTTCGATGTACTTTATATTTGTTTTGGAAGGTTTCATGCAAGTTGCCTGCGACCGTTTTGCCGGCAGTGCTATTTTCATGGTAAAGAAAGAAGACATCCTTCTTTAAATCTTCAGCCCTTGAATCTACATGAATCATAATCGCAACTTGATTTTTGTAACCAAGATTGCGGTTTTGATAGTATAGCTGATTAATGTACTCAGTTCGTTGCTCAAGTCGCTTCAGTTGATTAAGCGGAATTTTTTTTCCATTGACTGTTTCATCAGTATCGCATAGTAAAATTTCATCGTCTCTTATACCATCGTTTGGATCTTGAACAATAATATGTACTTTGGCTCCGTATTTCATTAAATTGCGTGCAAGCCTTAGAGTGACATCGTAAGCGTATTCATCTTCGCAAAGATTGTGACCGTTTCTTTGACCTATGGCGCCCGGATCCGGGCCACCGTGACCGCTTACCAGATAAAATACTCGGTCTTCCAGTGAATTGTCAATTTGCTTAAATTTTTCATATTTCTTTCCAAATAAAGGCTCGAGTCTGTCATCAACTTCAAGCGCTACCGGTTCTTCAATGACAATTGCACATTCAATATACTGATGTGGGACCCACAAAATATTACTTGTACGATAATCAGTTTTTCTGATTCCTTCCTTTAAGATATCAATGTTATAGTTTTGGATTTTTAATGCATTGTCATAATTGTCGATATTAATTGTGGATCGGATACTCTTACCGTTATAGCTATAGATTTTTATCGGCAACCGATAAGAAGCATCCAGTTTTAGTTGCGATTTGCTATTGAGTTGATTCAATTCATAAAACTTATCGATATTACATTGTGATGTGTTTACCTTAAACCTAGCTAAGAAAGAATAAATACCATCACCTGATTTTGGACTTGCAGATAAATAATAAGGCTCTTGCGATAAAAGCACTGAATTAATCCCTATTAATACGATAAATATAACCCACCTCATACGTTTCGTCATTCATTGATTACAAATGTAATACAAATTATGAAAACATGCAATATGTATTGATTGAATTTGTTAAAATACCTTTATACATAAGTATGACTGATATAAGAACTTTTAAAAGATGACTTTTATTACCTTTGCGGTTCAATTAGTGCAATGAAGGATTTCTTGTATCTTATTCAGAAAGATTTTACTCTTGAAATGAAGAGTAAGCACATGGTAGGGAGCGTACTCTTATATCTGGCCGCGATCTTATATGTGATAAATTTTCTCTTTCAGGAAATTACTTTGCAATCCTGGACAGTATTGTTCTGGATAATAGTCCTTTTTTCCTCAATTCAATTGAGTCTTAAGGGTTATTTCTCTGAAAGTAAAGATATCAGGATACTATATTACCAGATTGCATCGCCTGAAGTCGTCTTTTTATCCAAGGTTTTCTACAATACAGTTCTCATATTTATAATAGAACTACTCTGTGTTGCCGGGTTTCACATCATCAGTCCGCTGAGACTAGGGGATTACGCTCTATTCAGTCTCGTTTTGTTTTTGGCTGCATTGGGACTTTCTGCTATTATGAGTTTTACATCTATTCTGGTAAGCCATGCTTTAATTAAAAGTACGCTTATAAGTGTGCTTAGTATACCATTAATATTGCCAATCCTTCTTGAAAGTATCCAGTTGACAGCTATGAACCTTGGATTTATTCAAGGAACGGATGGAATGAAAGATTTTACAATATTATTAGCAATTGATATATTAATTATTTCGGTTGGCTTAATCTTATTTCCTTATCTTTGGCGCGAATAAGAAATGTTATGAAATTGAGTTGGTGGAAATATCTGGCCATTTTGTTAGTCTCGTACTCTTTGATAGCGGGGTTGATAATACCATTAGGCTTTGGGATTACCAAGTCAGAGCCTTTTCAGGCGCAGATGGGCGGGACACTTGAAGTAAAAGCAGAGACCTATAATATAATACCCGGCAGTGATTTAGAAGGCTTCCTTAGAATTGATTCTTTTTTGCTTAAAGCAAATGAAGTCAAGGTCTCTACAAGTGAAGCCAACGATATAAGACTGAAATTTGACTTGCCTGATTATCTTCCTATAAATGCTAAACAAAAAGATGCGACTTTAATCATTAACCAAAAAGGCGCAGGCGCTGCAGTTCTTCCTTCAGCAATATTTTTAAAACAAGATTTAATAGATGTAGCAAGTGGACAAAAAAGCTGGGGTAGCGCAGATATCCTGAAGGGTGAAGATCTTGTCGGGAAAACACACTTTCCTTATAGGAGTATCCTCTATGAGACTATAAGAAATACTTTTTATCACGTCCCTATGTGGTTTGCCATGATATTTATGTTTACTCTGAGCGTCATCTCGAGCATTCTGCTTTTGCGAAAGCCACAGAAAGTAGACTATGATATGTGGACAATGAACCTGAACAGAGTAGGTGTCCTGTTTGGGATTCTCGGGTTGTTAACGGGAGCTGTGTGGGCACGTTACACCTGGGGAAGCTATTGGAGTGGAGATATCAAACAGAATATGTCTGCAATCTGCTTGCTTATATATGGTGGATACTTCATCCTCAGAGCAACAGTAGATGATATAGATAAAAAGCGTCGTATCACTTCTATTTTTAATATCTTTGCCTATATAGCGATGATTCCTCTGTTGTTCGTTATTCCAAGGATGACGGACTCACTTCATCCGGGAAGCGGAGGGAATCCTGCCTTGGGCGGAGATGACTTAGATTCAACAATGCGGATGATATTTTATCCTGCTATAATTGGTTGGATTTTGTTTGGAATATGGATGAGTGAGATAGGAAAGCGATACGAAAAGATTAAGACTGAATACCTTATTAAAATTCATGATAAAAATTAGACATATATGCGTATTGTTATAATGCTAGCCTTGATGTTGTTAATGTTAACGGATGCACAAGCATCCAATGGCGATTTTATGCAGAACATCGGTAAAATATATGTTGTGATCGCAGTCATCCTCCTTATTTTTATAGGTATTTCTGTGTATTTAATTAGAATGGATAAAAAAGTAAAAAAATTAGAAAATATTATTAAAAATGAGCAATAAGATTAGTTTTTTTGACAGTGTGTCGCGGAACTTTGACCGCGCTGCTCAGGCAACGGACATCCCTCAGGGATTGCTCGAGCAAATTAAAGCATGTAGCAACGTATACCAGATGTCATTCCCTGTCCGAATCGGGAATTCGATTCAGGTTTTTGAAGCTTTTAGAGTGCAGCACTCGCTTCATAGACTGCCGACCAAAGGAGGTATCAGATTTAGTATGCAGGTAGATCAGCAGGAAGTAATGGCTTTAGCCTCACTTATGACCTACAAGTGTGCTTTAGTTGATGTTCCATTTGGAGGAGCAAAAGGAGGTGTGAAAATTAACCCTAGGGAGTATACAGTGGATCAGCTTGAAAGAATTACAAGAAGATACACTACGGAATTGATCCGTAAAAACTTCATAGGGCCGGGTCTTGATGTGCCTGCACCTGACGTAGGTACAGGAGAGCGTGAAATGGCTTGGATCCTTGATACATACCTTGCATTCAAAGGAGATGATATTAATGCAGCAGGTTGTGTTACAGGAAAGCCAGTAGGCCAGAATGGTATCCGCGGTAGAGGTACTGCTACCGGACGTGGGGTCTACTTTGGAGTAAGAGAAGCTTGCAACAATGAAAAAGAAATGAAAAAACTAGGCTTGACAACCGGTACAGATGGTAAAACTGTTGTGGTTCAGGGCTTAGGTAAAGTAGGAAGAAGTGCTGCTTCAATTCTACAGAATGAAGGAGACGTTAAGATAGTTGGTATAACGGAGTTTGAAGGAGCTATATATTCTGAAAACGGAATTGATATAGCAGAACTTCTGGCGCACAGAGAAAAAACAGGTTCAATTCTTGATTTTCCTGGTGCTAAGAACTTACCTTCAAGAGAGGCCGGGCTTGAGCTAGAGTGTGATATTCTTATTCCTGCGGCTCTGGAAAATCAGATTACTGCAGAAAATGCGCCCCGTATTAAAGCAAAGATCCTTGCTGAAGCTGCTAACGGACCGACTACAGCAGATGCCAATGATATTCTGTTAAAGAAAGGTGTTTACATCATTCCTGATATCTACCTAAATGCGGGCGGAGTAACTGTTTCTTATTTTGAGTGGTTAAAGAACTTATCCCACAGGCGTTTTGGTCGTATGGAAAAGAGATTTACTCAGAATACTAACAGAGCGATTCTAGATGCAGTAGAAGAAATGACCGGAAAATCTGCTTCACAGCGCGATAGAGAAATAATCGTACGAGGAGCTGATGAAATCGATTTGGTTAATTCAGGACTTGAGGAAACAATGATAACTGCTTACGCACAAATAGCTGAAACCTATGAAAAGAATGATAGAATTCAGGATATGCGTTCAGCAGCTTTTGTGACTGCTCTTGAGAAAATTGCAAGTGATTATAAGAATCTGGGTGTATTCCCATAATTTATTTAAGCACAATTTTTTTATTTCATTCACATATGAAATAACGGTGAAATTGATGCGTTTAACTGTCTGAAGTAAGCCTTGGCTTTTTAAGAGCATTCAACAGCTTAAACAATAGAAAAACGGAGTCCGGGTGTTAATTACATTCGGACTTCGTTACATATATGAAGTGCTTCAATTGGAATTTCATATTGTTTAGAGCATTTTAAACAAAATGAAAGTATTATTATTTAATGATAAGGTATGTGGACTTCTTAAAGCAGAAAAATTTATCTTTTTTAAATAATGATAAAATCAGGTTACGATGCTTCACGTTTTTAACCTGAAACCTGCTCCAAAGTATCCGGGTAAATAGCACAAAGAGTAGAATAATTCTTAAACTCTTTGCAATCTATTAGTATTTGAATTATAGATACCGAATGAATTAAATATTGTAAATAATTATAACTGAAAGCTTAAATTATGATTACACCAAGAAAGTTAGATAATATAGATTTAGAGATTTTAAAGATTTTACAGGAGAACAGTAAAATTACAAACTTGGAGCTTTCCAAGCGCATAGGACTTTCTCCGGCACCGACTTTGGAAAGAGTGAAAAAACTGGAGAGTAGTGATGTTATAACCAGCTATCACGCTAGAGTAAATCCCAGTGCGTTAGGTTTAAATATCCAGACTTTTGTTCTGATTGATTTAGCTTGGAAGCAGCCTAATGCTCACGAGAAATTTATTACTGAGATAAAAAAGATTCCTGAGATTGTAGAATGCTACCTTATAACGGGAGAGGCTGATATCATGTTGAAGATTATCTGTGAGGATATCACGACTTATGAGCAGATTCTGTTCAAGACGCTTTCTAAGATAGACTCAATTGAGAGAATGAAGACTTTGATTACCTTGAGTAAGGCCAAAGATTCACAGGTATTGCCTTTTCCATACGATGAGCAGTAGTGCTAATCGTTAATTTGTTAAAATGGCAAGAAATGCTATAGCCTGGAATGTGACGCCGCCGGGAACTGCAGAAGAGTCTGTTCTCATAGGTAGTATGCACTTGAATACCGAAGCTGCATATTCACATATAGACTTAATATTGAATCAAATAGATAGATTTGATGACGTAGCATTTGAAATAGATTTAAGAGAAGGAAAAGTAAGCCAAACTGATTTCATTGTTAATTCTGGAATGAGTTTGGCTGATTTTCTAACCGGTGCGCAGGAAAGAAAAGCAAGAAAGATTCTTTTGGAGCATTTTAATTTCCCCTACGAACTCGCACTCCAGTTCTACCCAATGTTTACGATTAATGTGCTTACGCATTTGTTACTCAACAAGGGATCCAGGCAGTTCCTGGACGAATACCTGTGGCAGTATGCCTCAGAAAATGATAAGAATTTATTTGGACTGGAGGATGTTAAAGAACATTATAATGTCCTAAGGACAATTCCGATGAAATATCAGGCAAAGGCATTTAAGGGTTTTATCTTTAATTTGACGAAAGTCAGAAAGCAATACGAGACCCTATCCAAAGCCTACTCTGAACAACAGATTCATAAAATTTTCAGATACTCAATGCGCTCTCTGGGGATAATAAAAGAGTCAATGCTGTATAACAGAAATGACATAATAGTTGAAAATATGCAATCTTTCAACAGAGAAAACGGCTCTTGTCTTGCAATAGTGGGAGCTGCTCATTTATCGGGAAAACGGGGGATTCTGCATCAACTGAATATGCGCGGATATGAAATCAAGCCGATATCCTGATTCTAGCTAATTGAAGCTTAATCTTAAGTTACCGAGAGGGATATGAAAAAAATATATAACATAATAGCTTTTTTACTATTCCTGTCTGCACAGAGTGTAGCACAGCAATATACATTAAGTGGATATGTGCAATCTGCACGCAATAATGAAGCTCTATTTAACGCTTCCATATTTGTTGCCGATAATCCTGAATATGGCACACTTACCAATGAATATGGATTTTACTCATTGACATTGCCGGAAGGTGATTATGAAATAATCGTCTCCTACCTGGGATATAATGATGAAAGTATCTGGCTGGAGTTGCACCAGAACGAGAAATGGGATTTTCAGTTACTGAAAGGAATTGATATTTCAGAAATTGTCGTGAGGGATGAGAGAAAGGACGAAAACGTTTCAAGTACAGAAATGGGGAAACTCGATCTTAGCACAGAAACGGTGAAAAAATTACCCGCAATATTTGGAGAGATTGATGTCCTAAAGGCCTTACAGCTCTTACCTGGCGTTATCACCAGTGGTGAGGGAAGTTCCGGCTTTAATGTGCGCGGTGGTGGTGCAGACCAGAACCTGATACTGATGGACGAAGCTGTAGTTTATAACTCAGGGCATTTACTAGGATTCTTTTCCGTTTTTAATGCTGATGCCATCAAGAACACAACTCTTATTAAGGGAAGTATGCCTGCAAGATATGGAGGAAGACTGTCTTCTGTGGTCGATGTTCAGATGAAAGAAGGAAACAGTAAAGATTTTGGAGCGGCAGGGGGCATTGGGCTTATTTCCAGTCGCTTGATGGTGGAGGGGCCGATAGTTAAGGATAAAGGAGCTTTTCTTCTGGCAGGACGGCGTACATATCTTATGGATATCGTTCAGCCTTTCATAAAGAATACCAATTACGCCGGAACTAACTATTATTTCTATGATTTCAATGCCAAACTGAATTATAAAATCTCCGACAAGGATCGCATTTTCATCAGCGGTTATTTCGGTAGAGATATATTTAAATTTCAAAGTGAAACAAACGATCTGACCTTTAATTTTCCTTATGGGAATAAGACATTGAGTATGCGCTGGAATCACTTGTTCTCAGACAAGATGTTTATGAATATCACAGCAGTATACAATGATTATATGTATAAGTTTGGAGGAGGACAGAGCGATTTTAAACTCGAGAGTACCTCAGGTGTAAGAGACATAGGAGTAAAGGCCCGCTGGGAATATTTTCCATCAGTAAATCATACTATTACTTTCGGTGCAGATATATTGCATCATACTTTGACGCCTAATCTTGTCAGTGGGGAAACTGTTGAAGAAGTATTTGGCAATGACCTTGTGACAAAATATGGAGCGAGTATGGCCGCGTATATAATGGATGACTGGAAAGTTAATACCAGGTTGAGTTTCCTATATGGTCTAAGGCTTTCATTATTTGGTCAGCTGGGACCATATTCACACGCGGGAGAAGAATTTAAGGCTTATGAATTTATGAAGGAATACTTCCATCCACAGCCACGATTATCAGCTCGTTATAAACTTGATCACGTGTCATCAATAAAGGCCGATATCAGTTACACGGTGCAGTACCTGCATCTTGTTTCCAATTCTTCTTCAACGCTTCCGGTAGACATCTGGGTGCCGAGCACCAGATTGATAAAACCACAGGAGAATCTACAATATTCTCTGGGATACTTCAGGAATTTCTTCGATAACAGATATGAATTTTCAACGCAATTATACTACCGAAGCCTGTTTAATCAGATAGATTATAGAGATGATTATGTAGCATCAATCATGGAAGATATTGAGAATGCATTTGTAATAGGGACAGGTCGGGCTTATGGAGCAGAAATATTCTTTAAGAAACAACGTGGTCAGTTAACAGGCTGGCTTTCGTACACCTTGTCAAGGACGCTGAGAACATTTCCGGATATAGAGAATGGAAGGATGTTTCCGGCTAGTTATGATAAACCACATAATTTGTCGCTGGTTCTTACCTATGATTTTTCACCGGCACTATCGGTAAGTTCTACATTTGTTTACGGAACAGGAAGATGGTACACTCCGGTAGAGGAAATCTACGCGATTGAGAACTCTTTTCATGTACTTTACGGGCCGAGAAATAGTGCTAAACTGCCGGATTACCATAGAATGGACTTATCTGTTACCTATATCCCTTCTGCTGGAAAACAGAAGAAATGGCAATCGAGCTGGAATCTGTCAATATATAACGTTTACAACAGGAAGAATCCGTTCTTTATCTTTACAGGAACTAGCACGGATCAGGCGACCGGACAAGTTAGTAATAAATCTACTATGGTGTCAATTTTCCCATTGATACCCTCGATTAGCTGGAACTTTAAATGGAATCAGGAATGAAAATAAAGAATTTGTTCTTTTTATTAACAGGAATTTTACTTGTAGTAACTGCTTGCGAAGAACCATTTTATCCGGATATTAAGGATATAGAACCCAAGTACGTAGTGGAGGCTTATGTAGAGGCGGGCGTT
Organism: uncultured Saprospiraceae bacterium; assembly: GCA_964423575.1. Classification (GTDB taxonomy): domain Bacteria; phylum Bacteroidota; class Bacteroidia; order Chitinophagales; family Saprospiraceae; genus CAYRFF01. The sequence continues at coordinate 49,357 of CAYRFF010000003.1, forward strand.
CCGGGCCAGGTATCCCCGGCTTATGCTATGTTATCTTATTCAATCCCCATATATTCCGATATAGACAGAAGCACAATCGAAAACCTATCCATCAAAGATGCGACTGTCGAAATGACTACCCGGGGAAAGACAGTTAAGCTTACCGAGTTGTGTCTATCTGATTTGCCGGAAGAGGTAAGAAAGGAAATGATAAAGCAGCTTGAAATATCCACTTTTGATTCTATTGACATAGACTTCTGTACTTATATCGATATAAATAATGACCTGAATGTTCAGGAAGGGGACGAAGTCAGTTTACGTGTTATCGTTAAATCTGATACTCTGACCGCATATACGACATTGCCGTATACGGTCCCTATCGATAGTTTTAATGTAAAAATACCTAAAAGTGAAACTTTAGCCGGATACAGAGAGTTAAGCGGTTACTTAAGCGACCCGGCAGATCGCGACAACTATTACAGAGTTAAGATATCAGTTAATGGGAGTAGATATATTCCAGGTTTCTTTTCTGTAGTTGACGATGAGTTTTTTAATGGACGTTCCTTTGACTTCCCTTTGAATAATACAACTCAATTTGGTGAGGATTTTGATCCTGAAGTCTTCGGTTTGTATAAACTGGGAGACTCTATATCAATACAATGGATGTCCATAGATAAAGCACATTATGATTTCTGGAGCTCTCTTGAATATGCCCGCAGTAATCAGGGGCCTTTTTCTTCTTATACCAGAGTCAAAGGAAATGTAAAAGGTGCGGAAGGTGTGTTCGGCGGTTATTCTACACGTTATTACAATATTGTAATACCTGATTAGAGCATAAAATATAGTGAAATGTCAGATATGATAATTTCTGTAAGCAAAAAGAGAGCGATTGTTATGGGGGCCACCGGTCTGATCGGAAATAAGCTGATGGAAGAATTGATTTTGCATAAAGCTTATGATGAAATTCTTACTATAGGTAGGCGTCCGTCTGAGTATGAAAGTGATAAAATAACTCATCTTCCGATTGACTTTGCAGACATAACTACTGACAAAATTAACCTTTCTGGCGATGATTTATTCATTGCGTTTGGCACTACGAGAGCTGTTGCCGGAAGTAAGGAGAGGTTTAGAGAAATCGACTTTGAATACCCATTAAAAGTGATGCAGTCAGCTTACGCAAATGGCGTAAAGCAGGTCATACTAGTTTCTTCTCTCGGGGCCGATGAAAATTCTTTATTCTTTTATCTTCAGGTAAAAGGAGAATTGGAATCTGCCTTACGGCAAATGCCATTCTGGGGAATACATATATTCCAGCCATCATTATTGTTAGGAGAACGTCAGGAAAGCAGAATAGGGGAGGCAATTGCTCAGAGATTGGGGCGGGGATTGAACTTTTTTACTCCCGGAATAGTCTATAAGTATAAACCTATCGAGGCTACTGATGTTGCTAAGGCAATGGTTAATGCGGCACAAGCTATGAATGAAGGAGTACATCTGTATTCTTCTCAAGAAATACATAGGATGACCGCAACTTTTAAATGATAAAAAGATAAACTGTACAAAATGAAGAAAAAGTCAAATATTGAAATTGAAGTTACATTGGACCAAGACCTAATACCTGAGGATATTTCATGGCGTGCATCTGATCACCCGGATCATGCAAAATATCAACCAGTGAAAGCAATGTTTCTGGCTTTCTTTGATGACGATTCCAAGGATACTCTGAAGATAGACTTGTGGACTAAGGAAATGCAGGTGGAAGAAATGGATAAGTTTATCTTCCAGACTCTGCATAGTATGGTAGATACCTACGTAAAAGCTACCAATAATAAAGAGCTAGGAGGAGCAATGCAGCAATTTGTACAGTACTTTGGTGAAAAAACAGCAGTTATCAAGCCATCGGATGGTAATAACTAATGCTTTAATTCATAAAAAGTAAGTTATCTCTATCCTGGATTAATATTAATAATCCAGGAGGGATTGTATCGCAGCCGCAACTTTCTCCTTACTTGGAATCATCGTATCTTCAAGTATACTGTTTAACGGTATAGCTGGTAGATTCTCTGAACCTATTACACGTACTCCCGCATCCAGGAATTCAAAACAGTTTTGTTGTATTCGGGATGCTATGCTCTGTGCAAATGAATTATCTACAGGCTCTTCTGTTACGACTAGTACTTTGTTATGGATCTTAACTCTATCATAGATTAAATCGATGTCAAGCGGTGCCAGTGAACGCAGGTCTATAATTTCAATACTGCTGTCAAATTCTTTGGCAGCATTCATTGCCCAGTGCACTCCCATCCCATAAGTTACGACTAGTGCAGATTGTCCTGAATTGATTTTCTCTTCGGAAGCATATTCAACGATTTGACCTTTGCCGAAAGGCAGGATATAATCTGAATCCGGTTCAACAACTCTGGCTTTTTCCGTCCCTTTTACCTTGGACCAGTATAAGCCCTTATGCTCAAATATGACAACGGGATTAGGATCAGCATTAGCCGCTTTGATGAAGCCCTTTAGGTCAGCTCCATTACTTGGATATACAATTTTAATACCTCTGATATTAGTCAGCACCGACTCGACGCTGGATGAGTGATATGGGCCACCGCTTCCATAAGCTCCAATCGGCACGCGTAGAGTCATATTTACCGGCCATTTACCATTGGATAAATAGCAGGATCTCGATACTTCTGTGAATAATTGATTCAGTCCCGGCCAGATATAGTCTGCAAACTGGACTTCTACGATAGGTTTTAATCCTACAGCGGACATACCCACTGTACTACCGACAATAAACGCCTCTTGGATAGCTGTGTTAAATACACGGTCATCACCGAATTTTTCTGCTAGAGTAGCTGCTTCACGGAATACTCCGCCTAATCTTCTTCCGACATCCTGACCATAGAGTAGGGTGCTTTTATCATTTTCCATAAGTTCCTGAATGCCATGTAAAGCACAATCGACCATCACGGTTTCCGGTTCTCCTTCGGGATTTCTGATTCCCTTTTCTTCTGTTACAGGAGTCTCTGCAAATTCATGTGTAAATAAATCTTCAGGTCGGGGATCAGCTGAGGACAGAGCCTTTTCATAATCTGCATCAACATTTGCGGAAGCTTCAGCCTCCATTTCTTCAATTTCTTCTTCTGTAAAACCAAATTCCAAGAGAGTTTGTCTCAACTTGGGATAGGGATCATCTTTTTTATGCTCTTCAATATCGTCGCGATAGGTCTCCATGCGCACGCCGGAAGTATGATGATTCAGTAATGGAACGCTGGCATGTACCAGGAAAGGGCGACGTTCTTCTCTGATTCTCCGTATAACATGTCTCAGAGTGATGTATGATTCCAGGAAATCTGTCCCGTCGATTGAAATCGCCTCCAGACCTTTAAAACCCTGTGCGTATTCAGCAGCATTCTGCGCGCGTACTTCATCCACGCTGGCTGAGATGTCCCAGCCGTTGTCCTGCACGAGATATAGAATCGGGAGTTGTTTTAAAGCAGCCATCTGAAAGGCTTCTGCGACCTCGCCTTCTGTTACGCTACCATCGCCTAGGGAGCATACGACTACAGCAGATAATTCATCTTCTGTAGCTATTCCCACAGACTTCTTGTAATCCAGGCCCATAGCGATTCCCGTAGTGGGGATAGCCTGCATTCCCGTTGCAGAAGACTGGTGTGGAATCTTGGGTTTGTCGTCATCTCGAAGGCTCGGATGCGAATAATATGTCCTGCCTCCGGAAAACGGATCGTCAATCTTGCACATAAGCTGCAACATGAGATCATGTGGCTTCATTCCTATAGTGAGGAGAAGTGAGTCATCCCGATAATAGGCAGAAAGATAGTCTTTGGCTTCAAGTTGCAGTCCACAAGCAATCTGTATTGCCTCATGCCCTCTGGAAGTGGCGTGAACATACTTACTTACTGTCTTGAAATTGGCTTCATATTTTTCTGTCATAGACTTAGCCGTAGCCATAAGGGTAAATGCTTTACGCAGTACTTTCTTATCTACTTTATTGTCTACTTTGTTGAGAGTCTTTGATGGCATATTATTGTGATTTAATAGCAGATTATGCTTTGTGCTTAATTGCGTCAAGTGCTTTTCTAGTATAATCGGAAAGGACGAGTAGTCCACTCATTTCAGCTCTTTCATTTAGCAAGTCATCCCAGTTTTCTGTTCCTTCCCAAAACACTTTTTTAAGAGCAGCAAGAGCTTCGGGATTATAGGAGGCCAGTTCAGCTGCAAATGCATTTACGGCGGTATCCAGTTCTTCATTGGAATCCATAACTTCATCATACAGACCATTCTGTAAAGCCCATTCTGCAGATCTCCACACTTGCGGGCTGATTGCCAGCTTAGAAAATAATTTCTTACCTACTTTCCTTTCTACTGCAGGACCGATAACAAATGGACCGATTCCCAGCTCTAATTCACTCAATCTTATGGATGCATATTTACTTGCAATTGCATAATCGCAAGCAGAGATAATTCCCACCCCGCCTCCTACAGCTTTACCTTGAATGCGTCCTATGACTATTTTGGATGATTTTCTGCAGGCATTAATGACATTGGCAAAGCCGGAGAAAAACACCTGGCCTTCTTCGGGATTGCTGATGGCAATCAATTCGTCAAAGCTGGCTCCTGCACAAAATGTTCTGTCGCCACCACTTTTTAGAATGATAACAGCTACCTCCTTGTGATTTTCAAGGTCTTTAATGGTATTAGTCAATTCTTTGAGCTGATATCCCGGCATTGAGTTATGCGCCGGATGGAAAAATGTGATGGTGGCTATTTTCCCCTGAATGTCGCAGTGCACATAGGCTTGTGAATCTTTTTCCATGTATGATTTATCTTTCTTTCCTGTGTGAGTTGAATTTTCAACAATGAATCCTCTGAGAGGTTTACTTTCTTTTACGTACCATAGTAAGAATAGTCGCCAGTGCAACTGTTTCGCCTTCCTGGTCATAAACATCGACGAGGAATTTGACAATTCCCTTAGGAATATCGTCTTCATCTTTCTTTTCCTGGTCTATTTTATCTTTTACTGTCAGTCTTACACCGATGGTAGTACCGGCATAAACCGGTTTGGTAAATCTACATGATTCAAGACCGTAGTTTAATAATACCGGTCCTTTATCTGGATTGACAAAGAGTCCTGCAGCTGCCGATAACACGAAGTATCCATGTGCTACTCGCTCTTCAAATATCGTTTCATCTAGAGAAGTCACATCCACATGCGCATAGAAATGATCCCAGCTGACATTGGCAAAGTTTACTATGTCTGTTTCTGTGATTGTTCTTTTAGCTGTAATAACTGTTTCACCTACCTCAAGATCTTCAAAGTACTTCGTGAAAAGATGCTGTCCCGGGTCCTTGTACTTTCCACGTAGCTGGTATTCGCCCGTTACTTCAGTAAGCATAGTAGGACTTCCCTGAACTGCGCAACGCTGCAAATAATGTTTCACACCGCGCAACCCTCCCATTTCTTCTCCTCCGCCTGCTCTTCCAGGGCCTCCGTGGACTAGTGTAGGCAGGGGTGAACCATGTCCGGTACTATACTTGGACGCTTCTTTGTTCAGAATTAAAATACGTCCATGGTGCGTCGCTGATTCGATTGTGAAGTCTGTTGCAATGGCCGAGTCTTCGGTAACGATTGAGGCTACGAGAGAACCTTTACCCATGTTGGAAAGGGTTATTGCTTCATCAAGCCCGTTATAAGGTATTATTGTTGATACCGGCCCAAATGCTTCAATTTCATGCACCGCCGTATTCTCAAATGGTTTAGCTTGATATAATAGGATAGGGCTGATGAAAGCACCGCTCTGAGTTCCTTCTCCTATTGTTTCAACTGTGTCGAGAGAACCAAACAATACCTCGTTGGTCTCCATAAGTGTAGCAACTCGTTCCCGTACCTCTTGCAGTTGTTCTTGTCCGGCAAGTGAGCCCATGCGTACGGTTTCATTATTAGGGTCTCCGATAACTGTTTTACTTAACTGAGCGGATAAAGCTTCTTTGACGGCATCCACCTTGCTTTCAGGAACGATAACACGTCTGATAGCTGTACATTTTTGCCCGCTCTTGGTGCACATTTCATTGCGAATCTCCTTAATGAAAATGTCAAATGTTTCTGAACCTGGTTCAATGTCTTCTCCGAGTACAATGGCGTTCAGAGAATCCGCTTCCATATTGAATGGTACAGAGTTTTCTATTATCGCCGGAGTCTGTTTCAGTTGTTTTCCTGTCGTCGCTGATCCTGTGAATGTAACTACATCCTGATAGTCTACATAATTTAGTAAGTCATAAGCGCTACCACATAATACTTGCAGTGAGCCTTCCGGCAGAATTCCGGACTCGATAATATCCTGAACCATCGCTTGGGTGAGGAAGGAAGTAATGGTAGCTGGCTTTACAAATGCCGGCATTCCGGCTAGTAGATTCACTGCTATCTTTTCCAGCATACCCCAGATAGGGAAGTTGAAGGCATTGATATGCACTGCTACTCCTCTTTTTGGTACCATAATATGATGGCCTGAAAAATCTCTGCCGCGAGATAAATCGATTCCATCACCATCAACGTAATGTCTTTTATTCCCGAGTTCACGTCTTAAACTACCATTGGCAAATAGATTCCCTATACCACCATCAATATCTATCCAGCTGTCGATCTTGGTAGCTCCTGTCTGATAGGAAATGGGGTAGTATTTCTTTTTTATTGAATTGAGATAGAGTGCGAGATCTTTGACCATTAATCCGCGTTCGTAAAAGGTCATTCTACGTAGATTGGGATTTCCGACTTCTCTTGCATATTGAAGTGCGGCTTCAATATCTATCCCTTTAGTTGAAGAAGTATAAAGAGCTTCACCGTTAACGGCATTATACAATACCTTGCCATCTCCTTCTCCGGCTACCCATTGACCGGCTATGTAATGTTTTAATTTTTTTGTCATTGGTGTATATAAATTTATAACTATTCCGGCCTCAGATACTGAAATGTATGTTTTAAGGCTAAAATTTTTGCAGTGTGCTATTATAAGGAAAATCCTTGAATTTTAGCTACTACAAATATAAAAAAAAAGAGGACAGAAATTATCCTGTCCTCTTTTTCAATATCCTAACTGCAATTTTAATCATTCAGACCGCGATCTGTGAAATTCATCGTCAGGGTGAATCTCATCGTGTTGTTTAACGGAGTAGCCTGGCCGTTAGCCGATACCAGGTAAGAGAAATTAAAACCGTAAACGCTATAGTTTACTCCAAAACCTGCAGTGATATAACTTATATTTCCTTTAATTACCGATTGATGGTAGTATCCTGCTCTCAGGGCAAGAACATTATCATAATCGTATTCTATTCCGAGGCCATAGGCAATCTCGGCAAGCTCTTCCCTCCAGCCATTTGGCGCATCATTGAAAGACTTGAAAATACCACCTATAGATGTAGTGTTCAAATAATCTTCAACATCATCCGGATCACGACTCAATGGAGGAGTAGGTACCATAAGTTTATTTGCTTCTGCCAAGAGGCTTAAATTATTATGGTCATCCAGCTTGAAAGTATAGTTGGCGCCCAGAGCCATATTTGCCGGAATGAAATATTCATAGTCTTTTATGTATGAAATCTTCGTCCCGATATCACCTAGATTCAAGCCTAAAACTAGGAATTGCTTATCGGTTATCGGCTGCTCATATCTCATCCCGATATCTACTGAAAAAGCGTGTCCCACGTTGATTGTGCTAAGTCCTAGTGTCTGACCCGCAGCGAGATTGGAATAGATATATTTGGCAGCTGCTGATAGAGCAAATCTATCTGATAGTTTTCTTGCATAGCCTGCAGCTATACTGAACTCATTAGGGTGACCGATACCTCCCGGATTCCCGTTCTCATCAGTATATTGGATTTCTCCGAGGTTGAAATAAGTAAAATTCAAGGATACTGCCTGGATGGGATCCCACTTATATGTTCCTGATGCCATTAATAAGTTGACATCATTGGTAATTCCTCTGAGCCACGGAGTATAACTTAAGCTTGCGTTAAGCCCTTGTGATGAAAATGCACTGGAAGCATTATTGTACTTAGGGCTTATTCCATCAGGACTGAGAACAGTTCCAATATTTCCTAGAGCACCGGCACGCGCATCCGGTGAAATACGCAGAAACGGAACTGCAGACATCACTGTGTTATTGCATAAATGTCCGTCAGGAGTGAGCCACAGACCCAGTTCTGTATCGAACTGGCATTGGGCCTCGATTTTGTTTACACCTACAAAAAGTATTGATAGTAATATTGATAATGTTAATATCTTGTTCATTTATAAGTTTTCAGTTTAAAATATAGTGTTTAGCTCAATGGTTATTTAACGTATATGAGCTTGTTATCATTGTCTGATATTTTAATAATTTCCCCCGTAAATAGCTTATGTTCCATTATTACGCTGTAAAAGTACATATTTGCAGCCATTGCAGGAAATGATTTTGAATCTATTATTATATCCGTTATAGTCGAAGGTGCATTTTCGTATTCTCTTTCGATAGTGAAAATATTTCTCCCCAAGGCATCAAAGAAAGGAATCTGTACCTTGAGATTCTTTCCTCCCATGTTATGCTTTATAAGAATCTGTGAAGAACTACTGAAGGGGTTTGGTACTGCTTTAGTATCCATAATCAGAATTTCTTTTTCTTTTGTGACAACAAAATCAATGCTCGCAATACCCATATTATTAGCTAAGTCCCAAGCTTGCATGGTGAGTTTATGGGGACCTGGCTCTATGCCGCTCAACGGATAGCTTAGAGTACCGGCTTTAGGGTTGTCCAGCTCTGCAGAGTAAAAGTTGTTTAATACTACAGAAGTGGAAATGTCGCCATCCAAATAAACAATAATGTCATGGCCTATACTTTGTCCCGCTACGTTAATTCCGGTCTCCTTATCGCTGAGATGTGCAATAAGCAGCGGATTAGAATTGGTGTAATCACCGTTTACAAATGTAGTGTCATCGAGGAAGATTTTTATAAGAGGTGGCTCGTCATCCGTTATTTCATTTTCATTAATGCCACCTATGTATATACTATCAGCAAGGCCCATTGCATCCATCATACTTTCTGTAGAATAAGCATAGAAGGTGAATTTACCGTGACCTATCGAATAATCAATGTCCTTTGGTAGAGTAAAGTCAAACTTGAATCTTCCATTTATTACGGAGGCTTTCCCCTTGAAAAGAATATTTTCTTGCTGCTTGAATTTGAATACTTGACTGGCAGCCTCTTGTCCCAGAGTTTCTCTGATAATGGCTTTGTCATATAACATAGGGATAATGACTCCATTAAAGCCATTGAGTAATTCATCATTCTCGTTTCTTATTTCACCCTCAACGGTAATGTTCTGAAGAGCTGTAAGAGTATCCGCGAATTCTTCGATATTCATTGAGTTTATCTGAGTAGCAACCACATTAAATTGAGGTACTGCTAGTTCCATCGCCGGATCTCCTAGCAGAATAAATTTCCTGGAGTTAGTTAAATAAGTACTGCTAAGAGAGTTTTTGGCAACTCTCAACATATCACCTAATTTTCTTGATCCTGCCTTGCGTGAATCGTATATAGCTTTAAATGCTTTCTCAGTTAATTCCATATTATGTGAATTATAAACAGGTCTCGTCGTGGAGTAAAGTGCAATTCCACCACCATTCTTTTTCTTGAGTAAAACCTCTCCTCCTGAGGTGAAACCGGGGTTGTCATAGGCAGTAAATGTACAAGTAGCAGTAATGAAAAGTGGAAGTCTGTCAAAGTTATTCCATTGATGAATATCCTGTATCGACAGTACACGTTCCTGAGTCCATCCGGATGGACCGCCGTGGCCTATGTAGTTTACAATGAGAGCACCTGTGTGAATGGAGTTGTTAAGTGTCTTGTTAGCCTCCGGGTATCTTTCTCCATCAGCATAGAATTCCTGAATAAACGCGTCGAGTAAAATCTTTATAGTGCTGAACGCCGGAATGGACTTTTGTAAACTATCTGCCATCTTATTGGAATCTTTCATAAACCTCCCTTCATCGTCATCTCCTACGAATACTGATCTCAGACGCCAATCTCCTAATGCTTCAGGTGATGATTCATAATGTATTATTTTATCGATAACATTCTCAGCTTCTTGAATATTTGTCGCAGGAATACGTCCTACAGATATATCAATATCGCCATAAATATCATCACCTTCATTTTCATCCAGTAAGGCATAAAAGTCGTCGTAATTGAATGATTCAAAGTAAAGAGTAGAATTCTTAGTATAGGCTGTAGGCACGAAATTATGGTCGGGATAACTCGTAAGAATATTTCTATAATCGAAGGTCGCGTCTCCCACCAGAATTACATATCTTAAATCGGATCTGTCATAAATCATTTTGATGAAATCCCTGATGGCAATAGGGGAGGATCTTCCACTACTGAATTCATTATATATTTCGTCAACATCTATTACCTCTACAACAAAGTCATTATGGTGCCTCCTGAAATCGGCCAATCTTTCAGAAGCTTCCATGAAATCCGGATACGAGATGATTAACATGTCGGCATGATCGAGCCCATGCAAATTCTGCGGTAAGACTTTTTCTATGAATGAAACATCAGAAAATTGCTTACCCTCATCAAATACGAGGTACTTACTTGACTCATTAACAGCTCTTAATAAGAACTGTGACTCATTTGCCTGAGAATTTGGCATTATGCGTTTAACTGAGTATGGATCAGTGATATCCCAGAGATGACTGGAAGATTTAGATAGACTGGAATGATTTCCCTTAAGAATGATTTTATCCTGCTCCCCGTATGGCATAGAAAATCTGTACGGCTTATCGTATACACGCAACTGAGCATCGAGATTGATATCGATATAATCCAGCCAGCCTTTGGCAGCAGCAGGTGCATCGTATTTAACTACCAATGTATTGGGTTTTGTCTGGTTCACTTCACCGCGTATGTTAGATACGTATGCAAAAGCCCTTTCGTTGTCGTGCAGATTAGTACCTGTAACTAAACTCTGAAAACTCTTCTCGTTGACAATATTAGTAATTGTTGTTATTGCTGAATGCCTTCCGGCAAATGCCGTTTGAAATCTTAATTTACCACCGGAATAACCTTCATAATCTTTCATTAAATGTGAAAAGTCAATAGATTTCCCTCCATTTATCAACTCCCCAAACCAACTTAAACCACTACCGGAATTGCCCGCCTGCATTTCTAGTAAGTTTACCTGATCATTTTCGTGTGTTATGATGATGCTTATCTTATCCGTTTGACTTTCACCACCTTGTGGCTTATCATTTGATACCTGAACTGTGGAAGCTTTATTTATTCCGAGCTTGATGAAATAATAATTATGATTTGAGTAAGGATTATTTTTAAAAGAAGTAACGGTTTCATTTGAAACTTCCTGCTCAGGACCTATACCATAAAAAATAATATAATCATCTGCATCAAATTTACCATCGTTGAAGCCTTTTTGATACACCGGAATTTCTTTGATATCGTCAGTTCTAGGACTTGAATTCTTCATGGGTAAGATACCCGTATCGTGTCCCCAGATTTGGATGTTTCTAGGATCTACTTCCTGGATGGGAATATTGTTTTTATCAAAGAAATCCTTCGTCAATCTTACCGGACCTGATTTCTTAATTCCTATTTTGTAAAAGCCACCATCCGCAAATACTGATTCTCCTTGAAAACCACGCATAGTAACTCGATCATCGTTGGTGGTACTCTCGGAGGTAATTATTTTCAAACTCACCTCTGATAAAAGTACTACTTGTCCTAGCTTATTTAAGTAATAAGGAAAAATATTAATTCTTAATTCCCCATTTATTAGTTCTTGTGTTACTTTTGGCCTGAGTAATGGGATATCATCAGCTTGAATTCTGTTCTTAGGAATGAGTTTGTATACAGAAGACTTAGCAATTATAATTTTATAATCATTTTCAGCTGGTAAAACCACATAGTCAGTGAAGAATAGATTGGATTCAGAAGAATTTCCGTTAAGATTGTATATGCCTTCAGAAGAGTGCCAGGTAAAAGTATAGGATTCATGACTGACAACCTGAGCCTGCAGTATAACATGAGTAAAAAAAGAAAGTAAAAGAAAAAATATGTACTTTTTGCCCATATTGCTCAATCGAAGGTTAATTGGTTTATAAATTATACTTATATTAATGGTTTGAACGTTTAGTGGTGTTTGTATATTGCATCTAAATAATCACCACCAATATAGTTAAATAGAATTAATGATAAAAGTTTTAACTCGCAACGTAGTTTATGTAATAATACTAACATTTTTGGCGATGCTGCCACAAAAGGGGATGAGCCAGGATCCTGTTTTTTCGCAGTTTCACATGATGCCGACTATACTGAGTCCGGCACTTGTCGGTCAGGTTGATGGCCCGCGATTTGGTATTATGTATAGAAATCAATGGCCTGCGATAGGAAATGCGTACGAAACCTACGCATTTGCCTACGATCAGTATTTTAAAGAAATAAAAAGTGGGATAGGTGCCACAATTCTCGCAGATCAATCGGGAAATGGCATCCTTAAAAACCAAAAGATCCAAGGACAGTATGCGTTTAGAATTGAAACGCGGTCAGGGTGGAAATCTCAACTTGGAATAGAGGTTGGACTCGGCCACGAAGCTGTTGATAAATCCGGATTGATATTCCTCGATCAATTAGATCCAAGATTTGGACCTGTTTCTCCCGGTGGTACGCCTTATCCGACGCTCGAAACCCCATTTGAATCTTTTTCAAGGTTCTATCTCGATATTGGAGCAGGAGCAAGTCTTTACAATGAAAAATATTTTTTAACCTTGGGAGCAAGTCATCTTAACCGTCCCTCTGTGTCTTTTTTGGGAGATCAGAACGGAAAGATTAACGGCATGCCAATTCTTGTCACAGCAATGGTAGGAGCAAAATATGTATTGCGGAGTCCTACCCGTTTTAATCCTAATGAAACATATATCTCGCCTATTATTGTGTATGCGCAACAAGGCGGTACAGGGCAGATTAACGGCGGCTTGTATCTGGGTACAGGGCAGTTTGTTTTGGGTGCTTATTATCGGCATGCAAATACGAATCCCGATGCAGCGGGATTATCTGCTGCAGTCAAAGTCGGAAACCTGAAATTTGGCTATGCTTATGATTTTACGGTGTCCAATTTGGGGATAAGTACAGGTGGGAGCCATGAAATTGGCATGACTTTAGCAATAGAGTATAAAGAAGGCAAATACAATGATTGCTTTAATATGTTCCGCTAAACATTTTCATGTTTGGAAATAAGTTTTTACTTTAGCGGAGTTATATTTGAGGAAACTTTATAGAATAGAATAATTTTTTTGTAAAATTGTCGTTTAAATATTCATTAGAGTGAATTGTGTGTTGCAAGCGCTCTTAAACTAATCCTTAAAAAGTAAAGGAAGAATTAATAATTACATCACATTTATTATGAAGAGAAGTATAGTTTTTACGGTAGCGGGACTTTTTCTGGCTGGAATGTTACTTACCGGATGTGGAAAAGGAGACTACGATTCTGCAACCGGTTGGAAATTAAATGACCAGGAATGGGGCGGTTACGAAAAGGTAGATTACAAAGATACCGAAATAGGACCCAACCTTGTTCAAATCCCGGGAGGAACATTCTTGATGGGACAGGTTGAAGAAGATGTTATGTTTAGCTGGAATAACGTTCCAAGACAGCAGACAGTAAGTTCATTCTATATGGACGAAACTGAAGTGTCTAACTATAATTACCGCCTGTACACAATGTGGAATAAAAATGTATTTGGCGAGGATATGAGACATATCTGGCTTGAATCGCTTCCGGATACTTTAGTATGGCGTGAAGAACTTGCATTTAACGAGCCAATGGTTGAGGAATACTTCCGTCACCCGGCTTGGAATGATTACCCGGTAGTAGGGGTGAACTGGGAGCAGGCTGTAAAATATACTAGCTGGCGTTCAGATAGAGTGAATGAGGCTATCCTTATTAAGAAAGGAGTTTTAAATCCTACACCGGATCAGAAAAATGAAGATAACTTTACCACGGACACATATCTAGCCGGACAATACGATGGTGATGTGAGAAAAAACATGAAAGATATTGCTACCGGTGGTGAAAGAAGAGTAAATAAATCAGATGGTATATTATTGCCGGAATATAGATTGCCGACAGAAGCAGAGTGGGAATATGCTGCTCTTGCATTGATTGGTAATATGGTAAACCCTGAAAACGAGATTATTTCCGATAGAAGGATTTACCCTTGGAATGGTACAGGAGTACGTTACCAGAGAAGAGATAAGAGTCAGGGTAAAATTCTTGCTAACTTTAAGAAAGGTGCAGGAGATTATATGGGAGTCGCCGGAAACCTAAACGATAACGCATCCTTTGCTGCACCTGTAAAGACATATTATCCAAACGACTTTGGCCTATACAATATGGCCGGTAACGTTAGTGAGTGGGTTTTGGACGTATATAGACCGATGACTTCACTCACTGTAGCTGACTTTGAGCAGAACGATTTGAATCCGTTTAGAGGAAACGTGTTTACGGAAGTAGTGAAAGATGAGAATGGTAAACCGATTCAGAAAGATAGTACCGGTAGACTTGTCAGAAGGAATGTTACTGCAGAAGCTGCTGCTATGCGTGATAATTATGATAGAGCGGATGTACGTGATTACCAGGATGGTGATCAGGAGCATATAGATTACTTGTATGGAAAGACTACACTAGTTAATAATGAGACCAGAGTTGTTAAAGGAGGATCATGGGCTGATAGAGCATATTGGTTAGCACCGGGAACCAGAAGATTTATGCAACAAGACAGAGCCTCTAAAACAGTTGGATTTAGATGTGCTATGTTGAAAGTCGGTCCTAATACCCAAGATGGTAAAACCGGACATGGCTTTAATGCAAAAAGACGTGCAACTATAAAATAAGCACATGATGTAATTAAAAGAATTAAACTCCCTTTCGCAATTAGTGTGAAAGGGAGTTTTTTAATGTATGGTATAATGATAGAAAGGATTTTTGAAGCTTTTTTGAAATGTGATAAGGTAAGTATAGACTCGAGAGAAGACCTGCAAGGAGCAATGTTTTTTGGCCTGTCGGGAGAGAATTTCAACGGTGGGAAATATGCAGAGAATGCCCTGGAAAAAGGCGCAAAATATGCAGTAGTAAATGATGAGAAATTCTGTATTGACTCAAGAGTGTTCCTCGTTACCGATGTGTTAAGTACATTACAGGAGCTGGCACTCATGTATAGGAAAACATTTAAAATACCTGTTATTGGAATTACGGGAAGCAACGGCAAAACAACTACTAAGGAGTTGATTAATCTCCTTCTCAAGGAGAAATATCATACACACTTGACGAGAGGAAACTATAACAATCATATTGGCCTACCATTGACAATACTCTCTGCGCCGACAGATACGGAAATCCTCATATTGGAAATGGGTGCCAGTGCCGTAGGTGAAATTGATGAATTGTGCAGAATAGGGATGCCGACACACGGGGTAATTACTAATATAGGCCCAGCGCATTTAAAAGGATTTGGGAGTCTTGAAGGTGTGAAAAAGGCAAAATCCGAATTGTACCGCTACCTGGAAGTTCGCAATGGAACTCTGTTTGTTAATCTGGATGAAGATTTCCTTGATAAGCTTTCAGAAGGTATCAGAAACAAGGTTGGTTATTCCTTAAAGGGTCAGCCGCAAGCTCAATATAAATATGAACTAGTTCAGTCCTTTCCTGATATCATTATTAACTACTTCGATAAAGGTATTTACAACTGCCGGACAGCCTTGTACGGAGAATATAACGCCATGAATATTATTACAGCAATAAGTATAGCTCGCTTTTTTGAGATTCCCGGTGAGAAAATAAAACGCGCTTTAGGTAGCTTTAAACCCGGAGAAAATCGCTCACAGTTACTGAAAGAAGAAAACAATACGTATATCATGGATGCCTATAATGCCAATCCCCTGAGCATGAGAAATAGTATTAATGCTTTCGCAAATATGGAAAGTAACTTACCAAAAGTCCTCGTACTGGGGGATATGAAAGAATTGGGGCCGGATAGTGTGAAATATCACCAGGAAATTGTCGATTTAATTCAACAACAAGCTTGGAGTCAAATTTTCCTCGTAGGAGAAGAATTCCGAAAATGTAATATCCCTGAAAGAATCATTTCTTTTCATAGTACCGCAATCTTATCTGACTTTTTCTCAAATTATAAGCTTACCGGGAAGTTTATATTACTCAAGGGCTCCCGTTCTATGGGCCTGGAGAAAATTAAAGATATCTTAGGATAGCACTTTTGATACGCGGAGAAACAATCATGTTCTGCATACTTTCAAAATCCGTATAATTACAAGAGAAAGTGTGTGCTACTCCTTCAGAGTCTTTGAATGAATACCACCAGCGAGAACTACGACTACTGTGGATAAATTCAACTTGTAGTTCCGGATCCTTTATTTCAAACACAAAATGCTCGTGATTTTCATCATCGTATTCCTCTTTCATTCTGAATCCGTAGCCTTCAGCCATATACCAGAGTAACTGACACAAAAGTTCCTGGCAAGCAGAAGAATCTTCTAGTATACTGCTATTGAGGTCAAAGAATAGAATGTGATCCAACTTTGGACTTAATCCTGCATATCTTGCAATGGCTATAAAATCTTCGGCAAAGAAACCACTGGGATTGGAATCATGCTTAGCCGGAAAGTCAGAAAATCTAAGAGCATTAAAACTCATACGCATAACATGAGCGTCACGCAGATAGGGTTCTATATCGGAAATCTCTTTGCGTACATCACCTAGGTGCATAAAATCATAATACCTTTCATTCAGGTAATCATAATGGAGCTGATTAAAGAATTGTCTTTGTCCTCCGATCATAACAAAATCAACAATACTAGTATCCCAGGCTTTATCATTCAAAAATTCATAAGCATGATTTATATTGCTGTTAATTTCAACCAGCGTATATAAGTCTTTGCTTAACTGTATATTTCTATTGAATTTTTCAATAGATTCGGCATTGTTTAAAATGTAAACATTAAGCTTGTCATCCTCATTTACAGAATGTGCTGAATCCTTATAAGCCTCAATAGAGACTTCAACCTGTTGAAGATCGGCATATTTCTTAAAAGAATTGTTTAGGGAAGAAATAAGCGAATCTGAATCAGATTCTATGTATAAGGTTATTTTCTTTTTCATATTGTCGATTATTTACGACAAATATATATAAATAAATCATAATATGAGTGAAGTAGTGATAAAAATGTAGAAGATTCGGAAATAATTTTAAAACTATAAATATCAGACATGAAAGGACTGGAAGCATATCTTAAAAAGGAACCTGAAATTGTATTTGAATGGCATGATAAGGAGACAGATGCTGTTGGGTGGATAGTAATCAACTCTCTCCGTAACGGAGCAGCAGGGGGAGGGACGAGAATGAGGAAGGGGTTAACAAAAGATGAGGTTTTAGCATTGGCTAAGGTTATGGAAATTAAATTTTCTGTTGCAGGACCTGATATAGGCGGAGCCAAATCGGGAATAAATTTTGATCCTAATGATCCTAGAAAAGATGAGGTTCTAGAACGTTGGTTCAAGGCGGCATTTCCATTATTGAAGAACTATTATGGGACTGGTGGAGACCTGAATGTCGATGAAATCAGAGACGTAATTCCCATTACTGAAAAACTTGGTCTTGAGCACCCGCAGGAAGGTGTACTCAATGGACACTTTAATTATGACTCTGCTAAGCGAGGTGAGATATTAAAGCAATTGCAGGATGGATGTGTGAAGGTTGTTAGAAATAGCGATTATGCGCCAGCAGGTTCAGAAAATTATGCTGTTGCTGATATGATAACAGGGTACGGAGTAGCTGAATCGGTAAGGCATTTTTACGATATTCAACATGGTAAAACGCTGAAAGGAAAAAGAGTAATAATCCAGGGATGGGGGAATGTGGCATCATCTGCAGGTTATCATCTTTCAAAAAATGGCGCGCTTATTGTAGGGATATTGGATGTGAACGGTGGAATAATTTCCGATGAAGGATTAGGCTTTCAGGAGGTTGAGAAATTGTTTTTGGAAAAAGATGGTAATAAACTCAACTCTACAGACGCATTACCGTTTAACACTGTGAACGAAAAGATATGGGATGTAGCCTGTGATATTTTTATCCCGGCAGCAGCCTCGAGACTTGTGACAAGGTCTCAAGTTGATAGACTTATTGCAGGAGGAATTGAAGTGATAGCCTGCGGGGCAAATGTGCCTTTTGTCGATGATGAGATTTTGTATGGTCCTACGGCTCAATATGCCGATACCAAAATTAGTCTATTACCTGATTTTATTGTTAACTCTGGCATGGCAAGAACTTTCGCTTATCTCATGGAAGGAAAGCAAGTAATTTCAGATGAAGGTATTTTTAACGATGTTTCAAACTCAATTAAAAAAGCTTTGTCAGAGACGTTAACTATTGCAAATAAAGAAAGAAATATAAGCTCAACGGCTATTAATCTAAGTTTGGAGAAATTACTTATTGATTTTTAGCTATTTTAGGAATATATACTTTATGTTTGTAACTTTATACTGTTATAGTATATCGTGACATATTAAGAACCTTTTATAATTATTAAAAATTGCATTATCTTATGATAAAGAAAATAATTTTTTTCGTAACTACTTTCTTACTTATAGGATCTGTGTCAGTACTTGCCCAGCAAGTTATTAGTACGCTTGATACTGTGGGTACAGAGGTAGTAACTCAGGAACAATTAAACCCTTTTACACCCAAGCCTAAAAACATGTGGGAGTTGGGAATTCAGGGAGGAACTTCATTTATTTCAGGAGACGTAACACCTAAGTATCCTAATCCATTTGGCGGTTATAGCGTTGGATTGCATGTGAGAAAAGCGATAGGTTATGCTTTTTCATGGAGAGTGCAAGCTAACTACGCACAAGCAAAAGGGGTAGACAGAAGACTTACAACTGTAGCTGTTGTTGATAGAGATTGGGACTTGTCAGGATTAGGCTACGCCAAAACAGATCGCTTTATGCGAAATTATAGCACAACATTAATTGAAGGGTCAGTTGAAGGAGTGTTAAACGTAGGAAATATTTTATTCCATAGAGAGAATAACCTGTGGAACCTATATATCTTTGGAGGACTAGGATTTTTAAACTATCAGACAAGTGTTAACGCATTAGATGCTAATAATAATCCATACGACTTTTCAGGTTTTAAGCCGGCAGATAATAAAGCTGACCGAAAATTCAACCACGATCGTTTTATGGAAATGACTGATAAGACATTCGAAACGGATGTCGTCGGAACTAATACCGGAGCACTTCTACTGTTGTTCAATGATAACAACTGGGTTGCAAGTGCAGTCGCAGGTGTTGGATTTACAAGAAAAATTACAGACCTAATTAATATTGGCCTTGAGCACAAGGTGATATTTACAGGAACTGATAATCTTGACGGTTATTCATTCAGAACTTTAGAAGACAGATCTAACTTTTTTGATCTTGTACATACATCAACAGTTCAATTGAACTTTAACCTTGGTTCTAAGTCCAAGAGAGTTGAGCCATTGTATTGGGTGAATCCACTATTGGCACCGTATAGCGATATAGCTGAGGTGAAAGCGAGACCTTCACTACTCGATCTTGTCGATTCTGACGGAGACGGTGTTCCTGATATCTGGGATGAAGAGCCAAATACGCCTGCAGGTGTAATCGTTGACGTAAAAGGTAGAGCTATTGATTCTGATGGTGACGGTATCCCTGATTACCTTGATAAGGAACCATTCTCTCCTAAAGGATATGACGTTGATGATAACGGAGTGGCAATCATTAGTGATCCATACTTGACTGAAAGCCAGGTGAATGCATTAATCGCTAATGCTGTTTCAACTCAGAAGATTAACTGGTTCTTACCTATGGTACACTTCGATTTAGATAAGTATTATATCAAGCCTGAATTCATTCCTCAGTTGAGACACGTCGCAGTAGTTCTGAACGAAAATCCTGATATTAAGATTGTAGTTAAGGGACATACGGATAACAGAGCTGCATCAGCATATAATACTGTTCTATCTTATAACCGTGCTGAAGCAGTTGTTGACTTCATGGTTAAGAACTTTAATATCTCAAGAGATAGACTTCTTATTAACTATAGTGGACAAGATAACCCATTAATTTCAGGATTGACTTCTTCTCACAACATTGATAAGAGAGAAGAGTATAAGCATTACATGAACAGAAGAGTAGAATTTTCAGTAGCTGCTTCTGGTGACAAAGAAATGAGTCGTCCTGATGGACCTGATGCCGGATCTTCAACTCCTGGTTCAAGTAGAGCTGGTGATAAGTATAGCGGTAACCGAAATTCAGGTTATTAATAAATACTGAATTAAGATTTATATTAAAAAGGCTGATTCTCATCGAGAGTCAGCCTTTTTATTTTTATAACGAGTCTTTTAAAATAGAAGATGAAATGTAGCCCGCAGTCTTCAGGATTTGGATTTTGTAGAAATCAATTTCCTGATCTCAAGATTGTATAAACTGATTCAGTACCCGCCAAATTTTAGTCTTGGATCTGATGTTAATTCCTGACTTGCAAAGTCTTCTTTAATATACTTGAAATAAGCTGCCTGCGCTATCATTGCAGCATTATCTGTAGAATATTCAAGTTTAGGTATGTAAACATTCCACTTCTGAGATTCTCCCACACTGAGTAGTGCATTTCTCAGGCCTTTATTGGCACTGACACCTCCCGCAATCCCAATTTCTCTAATACCTGTTATCTCTGAAGCTTTTATTAGCTTTTGCAATAAAGTCTTGATAATGTTGTCTTGGACAGAGGCTGCAATATCAGCTAGATTTTGTTGAATGAAATCAGGATTCTCCTTTACATTCTTTTGAAGAAACCTCAATACGGCAGTTTTAAGGCCGGAAAAACTGAAGTTCAGGTCGGGAATGTCAGAAATTGGAAAATCAAATTTGATTTCACCCATTTGCGCAAGCTTATCTATATGTGGACCCGCGGGATAAGGCAAGCCGCACATTTTACCTATTTTATCAAATGCTTCTCCCGCTGCATCGTCGAGAGTACTTCCTAGAATTTCCATTTCCAGTGGTTCATTTACCTTTACTATCTGTGTATGGCCCCCTGATACTGTAAGGCAGAGAAAGGGAAAATTAGGCCTCGGCTCCTCAATAAAGTGTGACAATATGTGCGCTTGCATATGATTGACTTCAATCAGAGGGATATCTAGGGCATATGCCAGACCTTTTGCATAAGAAACACCGACAAGTAAAGATCCCAGCAGGCCGGGCCCCCTGGTTACCGCAATAGCTGATAAATCCTGCATGCTGCAATCCGCTTGCTTTAAGGCTTCAGATATGACGGGTACAATATGTTGAATATGCTCTCTCGATGCCAATTCAGGAACCACACCTCCGTACGCTGCATGTACCTTCTGCCCGGCAATGACATTGGAAAGAATTCCATCTTTTGAAAGAATTGCTGCTGAAGTATCATCACAAGATGATTCTATCCCTAATATTTTAAAATCTTTTGTCGCCATACACCCTTTTTTAATCAATCTGCATCACAAATGTAAGAAGTTCTGCCTTTTAAAACGGGGAATTAAGAATTATTACTACATTGGAACACTGTTTAAGTAATTCTGAAGAAGTAATAAGATGCTATTCTTATCTATGTAGCTTAGCTTACTGGTAGAACTATAAAAAGTAAGCTAATATATTTATATGGATATTGTTGAAAAAATTGTATAATTGTCATAATTCTATAAATAATTAAGTGAGGTATGAGGATCATAGCTAATATCGTGTTAATCGTTATCATTTTGGGGCTTGTATACGTGTTGTATTCTTCCATTGAAGAGCCTATTAGGTTTAATAACTTTTATGAGGCCAGAAAGGGACAGGTGATTCATAAGCTAGAAGATATCCGCCAGGCTCAGGATTATTATAAGGCAATACATGGAAGATATGCCAAAAACTTTGATGACCTTACGCATGCTCTGAGGAATGATAGCTTCCCTATAGTCAGGGTATATGAAACTGATCAGACTGCATTAACCGGTGAATATGCTTATGATACAACTTATGTTGCCGCGGCAGATTCACTTAATACGTTGAGATGGTATAATTCCCTGGATTCAATCAGGTATATACCTCATGGAAAAGGAGAAACCTTTACTATGGTAGCTGATACTCTTACTTTTGAACAGGCATTGACCAATGTGATTGAAGTGAGAACCAATTACGGATCTTTTATGGGAGAATACGGCGATATTAGATATCAGAAGTACGATAAAAATTTCGACCCGAAGAATGTCATTAAATTTGGTGATTTAACTAGGCCAAATACCAGTGGAAACTGGCAGTAAACACTATATCCAATCTAAGAATGCAACAATTATGTGCTTTGTTAAGTGGAGGTTCTCTTGCTTACAAGCTTTGGAAAAATGATACTTATGCCACCCCCGGCAGGGTGCTGGATGTTAAGGAGACCGGGATTGTTGATTTCCTTAAAGAGTTGAAAGAGAAAGAGGCTGAGCTTGAAGGTTTTGAGTTCAGATTAGCACTCTGTCACACAGAATTTACTCTCAGCTCCTCAGATAGTGGTGATGACCAGGCAATTGCATTATTTAAGAAAAGCAATATCCTCTGGAAGTCCAAAGAGTTGAAAGTGGATACATATCCTGGCCTGGGGATTAAATGCACCTATAGTTATGATAAAACTTTGGTTGAAGAATTGCAGAACAGTGGCTTCAATCCGGAAATCGTTCATTATATTCCAGTATTACTTCATGGAATATCCAATCTTGAAAGAGAACAAAATTCACTTTTTTGCTCAGTGACTGAAAAGATGGTGAGCATAATTTATCTGGATGGGAAGAAAATTAAATTTGCTAAGTGTTATGAAGTTAACTTTCCGGAAGATATACTGTATTACTTGAAATTAGCATCTGAACAAGTCAATAGCGATCTGTCGGAAATGAACTTATTCCTCATGGGACGCATTCATCGCCATGGTCAATTGAACAAGCTTTTAAAGCCATTTGTGAAAACTATTTCTTATTTAGGTAAGGAAAAGGAAGAATATATTTTCAAAGATATAAGCTGGATAAAGGAATGCGTGTAATAGCCGGTAAACTCGCTGGTCGCGTCTTTTCTCCTCCTTTAAAAAAGAGCGATGCTCGAGCTATAACAGATAAGGCAAAGGAGGCGGTCTATAATATATTGTTCAATTATATCGACTTTGAGGGCATTTACGCATTGGATTTATTTAGTGGCTTCGGCAATCATAGCTATGAAATAATTTCAAGGGGAGGCGTAGAAGTGATAGCTGTAGAGAAGAATCACAGAAATGCTGAATTTATAAAAGAAACGGCCGAGAAGTTTGGTATTGCGGTTGCAGTCCGTGTTATTCAGACAGATGTATATTCATTCCTGGAGTCTACAGAGCTGAGCTTTGATCTTATTATGGCAGATCCACCCTATGAAGACAGAAGGTTGCCCCAGATTCCGGACTTGGTTTTTCAGCGTAAAACCTTATTGAAGCCCGGTGGGATTTTTGTACTGGAACATAGTAGACTCCATAACTTTGAGTACCTGGAAAGGTGTATTGATACACGCTCGTACGGACAAGCTCATTTTTCATTTTTCCGATAAAATACGAGCAAATACCCCTAGTTTATACAAGTCGAGTATTCTCAGATTACTTCTTGGAAACTTCAACAGAATATTTTTCAACACTACTATAATAGCAGGATGAGAAAGAATCTTGATGAGAATTCCCGATGACACTTTATTGTAACTATCCTGTAATCGGGTGAGATCTGTATAACCCTTCTCGTGCAGAATTTTTAGACTATAAAGTGCCTCTTCTTGTTTCTTAAGGAAGTTTAAATTATCCTGAAGTTCTTCGTGAATTACAGGATTGTCCAGATGCGTAATATTGAAACCCCGGGTTTTTAACTCTTTTGATAGCAGAGTGTCTTCATGCCCGTATTGTTTGAGACTTTCGTCAAATTTTATTTGGGCGATGACTTCTCGTTTTATGAGGAGATTGGAAGTCTTGAGTTCTGATTCATTATGGACCGGAGATTCTCTGAGTATCCCATAACGATAGTGCAGAGTATATTCTTTTTCCGGTGTGATTGTAGGATAGATACGTCCACCGCTGCATACATCTGCTGAGGAAGCTTTGATATGTTTAAGATATCTGTGCAGGAAGTCATGGTTGTGGGGAAAGCCATCTCCATCCAGGAATAATATGTATTGCCCATCAGCATCTTTT
The DNA here is from genome assembly GCA_964423575.1 of uncultured Saprospiraceae bacterium. Lineage (GTDB taxonomy): Bacteria > Bacteroidota > Bacteroidia > Chitinophagales > Saprospiraceae > CAYRFF01. The sequence goes on from CAYRFF010000003.1 coordinate 73,706, forward strand.
ATAAGCTGATTTCGATTTCCTGAACGACCTAGATTCCGAGTATTTGTATTAGTAGTGACTATTGCAGAATGAACTGTAATTGGATAATCTTCGACAGAATTATCATCGCGTATGTATATATTAACCGGAAGCTGAAAAGCGTTTATTTCATTACACAGTGCCTGTAATAAAGGATTGACATCTTCATTATACTTGCTTATACAGATACTGATAATTGGATTTTCTGACATAGTAAGCATTCTTGCAAATTGAGTAGCAATGTAAGAATTATCAGAAATAAAACTATTTTTAATTGAATGTTTTCATATTAATTAGAGAAGAAGTAATTTACTCGTTGAAATATTCACGGAATTGACTTTAATGAAAGAATTAAATTGCCGGATTTGCAACTTAGGGATAATAATTTACAGATGATTATACATATCATTAGACATGGTGAAACTCAATTGAATAAGCGGGGAGTTGTTCAAGGAAGTGGTATAGATGTAAACCTCAATGAGAAAGGGAGAATGCAGGCTGAAGCCTTCTATGATTTTTATAAAGGAGAAGATTACGATGCAATATATACGTCTGTGCTTAAAAGGTCTATTGAAACTGTTAAACCATGGAACAGGACCGGAATTCCTACCTATAGCACTAAAAAATTGAACGAGATTGGCTGGGGAATCCACGAGGGAAAGGAAGTGAATTCTGAAATGACAAAACGTTATCACGAATTGATAAATGACTGGTATTCCGGCAAGTTGTCGAGTAAGATAGAAAAAGGGGAAAGTGCGGAGGAATTGTACATTCGTCTAGGAGAATTTATAGAAAATTTGCGTAAGCTGAACGCAAATAAAATACTGATATGTACGCATGGCAGAACTATGCGTGCATTTTTAACTCTTTTGCTAGATATGGCACCTAGGGATATGGAAGAATTTAATCATGTGAATACCGGGCTATATGTAGTTGAGATGAAGGAAAAAGGGAGTAAATTACTGGTAAAAAATGACATTCAGCATCTTCAGGTGGCTGGTTTGTGAACAAATGGCATCCTGAATCCGTAGCATAAGAGAACATATTGTTGAATAGAAATAAATAAAATCATTAAAAAATAATTGTATATGTTATTAAGTATTCATCCTGAGAATCCACAGGTAAGAAAATTGGAACAAGTTGTAGAGATATTAAGGGCTGGGGGGATTATGATTTATCCTACCGATTCAGTTTATGCACTAGGTTGTGACTTTGCCAATACTGAAGCCGTTGAACGTATATGTAGACTGAAGGGAATTGATCCGACTAAGGTGAATCTGACGTTTATGTGCAGTAACATCAGTCAGGTGGCTCAATACACTAGTCATATCAATGATGATGTTTTTAAAACAATGAAGAGAAACACACCTGGGCCATTTACATTTATCATTAACTCCAATAATGAAGTGCCCAAGCTTTTTAAAAATAAAAAGAAACAAGTCGGAGTAAGAATTCCCAAGAATCATATTGTCCAAGAGATGATTAGTATGCTCGGGAATCCTATACTAAGTACCTCATTGAAGCTGGCGGGTAGAGATGAAGAATATGTTACAGATCCTTCATTGATTTATGATGAATATATAAACCTGGTAGATGTTGTTGTCGATGGAGGACCTGGTAATATTGAGCCGAGTGCAATAATTGATTGCACAGGAGATGAATTGATATTGGAAAGAGAGGGAATCCAGGAGTTGAAGTAATGACAAAACGAAATGGGGTAAAAAAAAAGGTATGAAGCTACTTCATACCTTTTTTTTATCTATTTTTTATCCAGTGGTGGAATCCTTAATGATTGTCCAGGATATATTTTGTCCGGATCGGTTAGCATAGGTTTGTTAGCCTCAAATATTACAGGGTACTTCATAGCATCTCCATAAAATTGTTTTGCAATCTTGGATAGGGAGTCACCGCTCTTGACTTCGTAGAACTGTGCTTCAGGTTCTGCTTCAATAACTTCAATGTTATCTTCTACTTCAGCAATACCATGAACATTTCCTACAGCAAGGATCGCCTTTTCTCTATCGGCCTGAGTTGCAGCAGTGCCGCTTATCCTAACTTTGTCTCCTTTTACCTGGAGAGAAAGGTATTTAATATCCAGATCGAGGTCGGTTACTGCATTACGTAGCTCCTGAGCTAAATCCGGAGCATTATCTGCACTTGAAGAGCTGGATGGTACGCTTGCAGCGGTTTTCTTACCTGCACTTTTTAAAAATGAAAATAATCCCATAACTATTTATTGTTTTAAATAATTGAAAAAATGAATTAAAAGATAATAAGTTGAACCATAATCAACGCTATTATATAACTTATAAATAGTTTAAAGACAAATAAAGTTCAATCGGCGTCTGCAATGATTTTTGCTTGTGGTAATCTGCCATTCCCGACCTTGTACCATATATATTTTGACGCTTGTGGGCTATATGGCAATATATAGCGCGAGATCAATGCATTTATTTGATATAAACGTGAATATTTTTCGCTTAATGTTATAGAAATCACTTATATTTGCACGACTTTTTAAAATCTATAGATAATAAATATAATATAAGTTATGCAAGGTAAAGGCATTGTGAAATTTTTTCTCATCGTGATGACGATTGTTTGTCTGATTCAGTTTGTATTTATATTACCTACAAACCGAGTGGAAAAGGATGCAGAGAAATTTGCTCTGGAGAAGGCAGAGGGAATAAGTGACGAGTTTGAGTATAATGAGGCGTATAAGAATGCAAGGAATACCTTCCTTGATTCAGTGTCTAGTGAGGAAGTATTTAAGCTGCCATTGCTTAAATCATATACATATCAGGAACTAAAGGCACAGCAGCTTAAACTGGGTCTTGACTTGAAAGGTGGTATGAGTGTCGTACTTCAGATAGACTTGAAAGACTTTTTACTCGCACTTTCTGATTACAGCAAGAACAAGAAATTCCTGGAGGTTCTGGATGCAACTTCAGAAAGGATTAAAACTGATCAAAGAGATTATATAACTCTCTTTGCCAGTGAGTGGGCCAAGGTTGCAGAAGGAGATAAATTGGCTGATGTCTTTAGACGTAGTCCTTCACTGGGAGAAGTTATCAAGCACAATTCTTCCGACCAGGATGTACTTTATGAGTTGCGTAAAAGTGCAGACGAAACAGTTGAACTGACTTTTACTAGATTGAAGCAGAGAATCGATAAGTTTGGTGTTACTCAGCCCAATGTCTCTTTAGATAAAGGACGCGACCTTATTCTGGTTGAATTACCGGGTATCGATAATCCTGAAAGAGCCAGAGCCTTCTTACAGGCAAGTGCTGCACTTGAGTTCTGGGATGTTTATAGAATTGTAGATGAAGGAATTCTAGGTGGATTTGTTGAAGCGGATAGGTTATTGGCTGCAGAAATGGGATCGCAAAAGAAAAATTCTTCATCACAACCTCGTATACAGATCGACACTATCCAGGTACTTGATTCACTTGGTAATGCTACAGGAGAAGTAAGATATGATACATTGTCTATAGCTGACCAGAATTCTATGGGCGATGAACTTGGACCGCTATTGAGCTTGTTGTCATTGAATCAACCTATGGGAGCTGAGCAGCAGTTTATGATGCCGCTTACTGTTATGGGAACAGCCAGAGAGAATAGTAAAGATGCAATTATGAGACTGCTTCAGAGAAGCGATGTAAAGAAAATGTTCCCGAGTACAGTTAAATTCCTCTGGTCACGAAAGCCGGCTATGAATTATCAGACGGGAGAAGAGACTAAGCTTTATGAACTTTACGCTATTAAGATGGTGCCTGGTCAGGTGACTGCACCTCTTGAAGGAGACAGAGTAATAGATGCTACAACTCAGCCAGACCCTATTACGGGGAGTGTGACTGTGAGCCTTAATATGGATAATAAAGGAGCGAGAATTTGGGGTGAAATGACTACTAAAGCTGCTCAGGATGACAATAAGCCTATTGCAATTGTATTGGATGATGAAGTTGTTTCTGCTCCTAACGTAAATGAACCGATTAAAGGAGGAAGGTCCTCAATTTCAGGAAACTTCTCAGTGCAGGAAGGACAAGACCTCGCTAATATTCTAAAAATTGGTAAACTTCCGGCAAAGACAAATATAGTTCAGGAATCAATCGTAGGTCCATCGCTAGGACAAGATAACATTAATTCCTCTGCCGTTGCGATAATGATAGGATTTACCCTTTTACTTATCCTGATGCTTGGTTACTACGGTGGGGCTGGTGTGATTTCTATTATCGCGCTATTAGCTAATATTTTCTTCATTCTCGGTACTTTATCCTCTGTCGGTACGGTCCTTACACTTCCGGGTATCGCCGGTATCGTGTTGACCATGGGTATGGCAGTGGATGCTAACGTTATTATATATGAGCGTATCAGAGAAGAGCTTGAAAATGGGAAAACCGTTGCTGTAGCAATCCAGGAAGGATTTAAATGGTCCTATGCCGCGATTATAGACGGTAACGTGACTACATTCATTATCGGAGTTGTGCTCGCATATTTTGGTATGGGGCCGATCAAAGGGTTCGCTGTAGTCTTGATTATCGGTATTATCTGTACTCTTCTTACTGCAGTTCTTTTAACTAGATTGATGATTGACTGGTGGATTAAGAGAGGAAAAAGCATGACATTCTGGACCAGATTCTCCAAAGGAATTCTTTCCAATGTCAATATTGACTGGATGGGTAAGAAGAAGATTGCTTATGTGATTTCAGGAACTCTATTGGGGGTAAGTTTGCTTTCTTTCGGAATTAGAGGATTTGAATTCGGTATTGACTTTAAGGGAGGACGCTCCTATGATGTACAGTTTGAGCAAGGACTTAATATTGATGCTGATGCGATCAGATCGGAATTGGCCGCTCAATTTGAATCTGAGCCTATTGTAAAATCTGTGGACGTTCAGAATAAATATAATATTACGACAGCTTACCTTATCTCAGAGAGCAATACAGAAGCGGATTCACTTGTGATAAGTAAGCTGTATACAGGGATAAATAAGGTGTTAGGCGGTAATCTGGACATGAAGCGATTTACAGATCCGGAAGGCTCTGGTACGCACGTGACTAGTTCGTCCAAAGTAGGACCTACTATTGCTAAAGATATTCTGGATAGCTCATGGAAAGCAGGTATTTTGGCACTTCTTCTTGTGTTTGTGTATATCCTTATAAGATTTAGCAGATGGCAGTATAGCTTGGGAGGAGTTCTCGGGCTTGCACATGATGCTATAGTAATGATGGGGTTGTTCTCTTTATTTCATGGTATTGCCCCATGGTCAATGGAAGTCGACCAGACCTTTATCGCCGCTCTTCTGACAATTATCGGTTACTCGATTAACGATACGGTGATTATATTTGATAGAATCAGGGAATATCTCGGTAAAAACATAGAAGGCTCCAAGGATACTATTATTAATATGGCGATTAACAATACTCTGAGAAGAACTATTATTACTTCATTCTCGACCTTGTTAACCGTTACGATGCTCTTCTTTTTCGGAGGAGAGTCCATCAGAGGATTTGCATTTGCAATTATGGTTGGAGTGATTGTAGGTACATATTCAAGTATCTTTGTGGCTACTACCATACTATCACTTACTTCTAAGGATTTAACCAGAAAGGTAAAGAGAAAGACAAGTAGAAGTTATACTGCTGCTTAATAGAGCTGCATGTTATAACTGATTAAGTTTTAAAAGGGAGAGAGTCTGATTGATTCTTTCCCTTTTTGTTTTTATTTAGTTGGGAATATACAAGCTTACGCAAATGTTATTGCCTTCTTCAGGTTTAAGGAGAGCTTTTAAAAAGGTAAAAGTTCAGACAGTAGTTTTCATAGAGTCTAACTAGAGTATAAGCTGCTATTGATTTAAGATAGTATAGTTGATGTCTTTAGCGGGAGAGATTAATTTGCGAAAGCTAATATGAAATAAAAAATCCGACTTCCTCTGCAATGGGAGAAAGCCGGATTCTAAATCCTGTTGCAAATGGAATCAACCTATTCCATTGCTAAATCTTCTTATAACTCGGTATCTACGGGGATATATTCCATCCCAAACGCATCTGCCACTGCTTTATATACCACTTTACCATGAACAACGTTTAAGCCTAGCTTTAATTCGTCATTCATCTGGCACGCTTTCTTCCAGCCGTGATTGGCCAGTAATAGGACGTACGGCAGTGTCGCATTGGTAAGGGCAATAGTCGATGTATAAGGAACGGCACCCGGCATATTGGATACGCAATAGTGGACGATATCATCTACTATAAAGGTCGGATCCTCATGGGTAGTCGGACGACTGGTTTCTATACAACCTCCCTGGTCAACGGCAACGTCGACAATAACAGAACCGGGCTTCATATCCTTCAACATATCCTTTGTGATAAGTTGAGGAGCCTTTGCGCCCGGGATAAGCACAGCACCTACGATCAGATCTGAATTACGAGAAAGTTCACGTATTGTCAATTCGCTACTATATAACAGTTTCACATTAGCCGGCATAAATTCAGAAAGTTGTCTTAGGCGGAACAAGTTCTTATCAACAATGGTAACAGAAGCGCCTAGTCCTGCCGCCATCTTTGCAGCCTGTGTTCCTACAATACCACCGCCTAGTACCAGTACTTCTGCCGGACGAGTGCCCGGAACTCCACCCATTAGGACACCCCGGCCACCCTGAGGTTTCTCAAGATACTTAGCTCCTTGCTGAGCAGCCATACGGCCGGCTACTTCGGACATAGGTATAAGAAGGGGTAGTTGACGGTTTTTCAACTCCACGGTTTCGTATGAAAGACATACGGAATTGCTTTTGATCATAGCTTTTGTCAACGGCTCTGATGAAGCAAAGTGGAAAAATGTAAATACGAGCTGATTGTCTTTTACAAGATCATACTCTTTCTCGATAGGTTCCTTGACCTTGATAATCATTTCCGCGATATCATATACTTCTTCAATAGTGTCGAGTATATGAGCTCCGGCATCAATGTACTTTTGGTCTTCGAAACCACTGTTTAAACCTGCACTCTTCTGGACGTATACTGTATGACCGTTTCTTGTCAGTTCATACGCTCCTGCAGGCGTCATCGCAACCCGATTCTCACTGGGTTTGATTTCTTTGGGTACTCCTATAATCATAGTTTATATAATTTAAAATGATTGTAAAAATTAGGTGCCCCAAATTACGGAATCAAATTGATATATGCTACATAAAAATAAAAAAGGCCTGGTGGGAACCAGGCCTTACAGCATTAACTAAAACTAAACTCTGAAAACGTCTTTATCCGGTTAAGGTTACCGGAGGTCTTTCGTATAGTCAAATATAGAACATATTACATTAATTCATAATATGTATGATTGGTATTTCTCATAACATATTAAATAAATATATAATATGTTAATTATTTGAATTATAGTCTCTTTTCCTAGTCGTTGAAAATCAGGAAGTTAGATGCCTTCCTTCTAAAGTAAATTAAATAAAAACTCAATCATCTTTCTATGAAATATTTTTTTGAATTTTTCATCGGACAGGAATAAGACTTGTATTTTAAAACCGGTCAATTATTTTAACAGGATTAATAACACGGAATGTAAATTATCAGATAAAGGTAATTTTTAAGAATCTCGTCGAGATGACTACAATAAGATAGGAGAGAATGATTTATACCTTAAGACCACTTTTCCAATTGCTTAATAACAGCATTAAAATCTTTAGGCATTTCGGCTATAAATGAAACTCTTTCATTACTGTCAGGATCATTAAACTCAAGTTCAATTGCATGTAGACTTTCTCTTTCTATCAAGGGATGAATCTCCTTGCTTTTGTTGGGAACAAACTTGCGTTTCTTTATATCCGTAATAGAAATAGATTCCCTTCCATTATAGAGATGGTCAACTGCCAGAGGATGTCCAATCGAAGCCAGATGCGCCCGGATCTGGTGGGTCCTTCCCGTTTCTATGTTCACCTCTAGGAGGCTGAACTCCTCATACCGTTCCAGTACGTGAACGGTAGTAGTTGACATTTTACCTTTAGGAGAAATGACGACCTTGGAACTATGCGGAAGCTTCATTAGCGGCTTTTCAATAGTAATATCATCTCTGAAAACTCTTCCCAGAACGAGAGCAAGATATTTTTTAAGAACTCCTCTTTCTTGAAACTGCTCGTTTAAATTATGATGTGCTTCAGCAGTTTTTGCCCAGACCATTATTCCGCTTGTATATCTGTCTAGTCTGTGCACAGTATAAATTTCACCATGATTCTTCTTAAGCGCTGTATATAGGTTATACGCAGCTTTATCAAATCTGTCCGGAATTGATAAAATTCCCGATGCCTTATTTAATACAAGATAGCTGTCTGTTTCAGCGATAATATGAAAAGCCTTAGAATGCATAGATTAATTCATAATTTCTGCAAAGGTACGCTTTCTCCTGAAGTAGTATTGAAATATTATTGATTTTCTATAGATGCCCTGGATATCAGTTCTTTTGTCGCCTTTTACTCTTTCAATATCCTTTCGGATATTACTTCTGACTTTCAGATGCTTTGGTAATCGAAGATATATAGCTCCCTGGGCTTTGATAACCGCAATTGCAGAGCGGAATTCCCCTTTGACCAGCATATGAAACATTGCTAGCATATCCAGAACAAATCTCATTGGCAAGATTCTCAGCAGAACTATGCCCGGCTGGTTTCTGATAATCGTAAGTATGTTATTTCTAAAATTCAAATAAGTTTTAAAGGGATTTGCATAAGCTAAAGTACCTCCTCCTTTGTGATAGGCGATAGAAGAGGGGAGTACACGTATTTTAAAACCTGCTCTCTGTATCCGCCAGCACAAATCAATCTCCTCCTGATGAGCAAAAAAATATGGTTCAAACCCACCCAGAGCATGGAAAATGCTCGAACGGATGAATAGAGCAGCGCCGGTTGCCCAGAAAATATCTACAGCGTCATCATATTGACCTGTGTCCTTTTCAATATCATTCATAATCCTTCCACGGCAAAACGGATATCCCAGATGATCTATGAAACCTCCGCTGGCTCCTGCATATTCAAACTCATCCCGCTTGTCTAATGCCCGGATTTTGGGTTGAGCTGCTGCATAGTCCGGATTGTTTTCGAGGAACGAGTAAAGAATATCGATGTCTCTACGCTCAATTTCTACATCATTGTTAAGAATAAGGAAATACTTAGTATGAATATCCTGGAGGCCAAGATTGTATCCTTCTGCAAATCCATAATTTTTATCCAGGGAGATTAATTTAATTTCCGGATAATTAGTACTGACATATTCAATGGAGTCGTCTTGTGACCCATTATCGATAATTAAGAGTTGAAATGGATGTTGGTTGAGTGAAATCAGTTTGGGTAGAAACCTACGAAGGTACCCGACCCCGTTGAAGTTCAGAATTGCAATAGTAAGATCAAGCTTATCATTAGGATTTTGCATTGAGAACCATAACTGTATTTTGCTTGTCTTTCTGCAACTGATCTCTCAGACTGTCAATAGAATCAAATTTTTCATCTCCTCGGATGTAGGAGATAAATTCAATCATAATTTCTTCGCCATAGAGCGACTGATTAAACTCAAAGATGTTAACCTCAACTGCTAGCTCTTCACCATCTACAACTGTTGATTTAGTACCGATATATAACATTCCGCCGTAGCGTTTTCCGTCATAGTGAACGTTTACGGCATAAATTCCTATAGGAGGCAGTAACTTCAATTTGTTTTCCAGTTCAAGATTGGCAGTGGGGAAACCAATCTGGCTTCCTATCTTTAAACCGTGAACAACTCTGCCATGGAGCAGATAATTATAGGAGAGGTATTCATTTGCCAGTTCGATATTAGCTTCATCAAGGGCATTCCGCACTTTGGTACTGCTTATTGTAATGTTTTCAAGCTCTTCTGCCTGAACTTCCTCCACATGGTAGTTATACCTTCTCCCGAAGTCCATAAGCAATCTCACTCCACCACCTCGATTACGCCCGAAGTGATGATCGTAACCTACAACTATTGTATGTGGTGCAAATCTAGCTACCAAAAAGTTGGTAATATATTCGATTGCTGTGATATGAGAAAATTCAATAGAAAAGGGAACTATAATAAGATGATCTACGCCTGTCTTCTTGATTAATTCGATCTTTTCTTCAAGTGTAGTTAATATGTGAAAACTATTATCTCTCGGATAAATAATCTGTCTGGGATGTGGGTAAAAAGTTACGATAACTGATTCACCATCAACTTCCCGGGCTACCTTCATTACACGATCAAATAATACACGATGACCGCGGTGTACGCCATCAAAAGATCCTACGGTAATTACCGGTCTTTTGAATTTGGGTAGGTTTTCTATGTCTCTATGTATTTGCATCAAGGCAAATATATTAAATATATTTATAATATCATTCCTAATGAAGAAAAATATTCATTAAGCGGCCTGTATTATCGATAAATGCGATGAAAGTTATAGGATTTCTCTTTTTATTCGGTAATAAATATCTCAGCTGAATAAGTTTCTGTAAGTCCGGTTTTTAAAAATCCGGTTATTTTTTCGTCATTGATTACCTTCCCATTGAATAAGCATAATTTCTCACCATTAAAGTAGGAGAGCCAAAACCTTTCATTTTCGACTATTCCTTCCAATGAATCGAATTGAAAGAAGTCTCCGCTGATTTCCCCGGTCAGATTGTTGCCATCCTGGACAAAGGTAACCATGCTGTGATATGAAGAATCAAGCTTATCCTTAAAATCGAAGTCCATTGTTCCGTTAAAATCAACTTTTGCCTCTTCAGGCATTTCCAGAAAGCGGTAACGATCGCCATAAAAGGCATTAAAGGGTATTTTATCCAGAGGTCTCTCCATATTTCTATAGTATCCCTGCATTGCCTTTTCGGCATACTCTGCATAAATATATGCTTGTCCATCTGCAAAGGTTATTCTCATTGTGTCATGAGATGTGCGCCTGTCAGTTCCGTAGCTGATATCATCAATTTTAATACGTTCTTCTCCATTTTTTAAAACGATATAAATCTGCCCATCCTCTTCGTATCCCACATCAAAATTAAAGGGTACTTCAAGATCTGAGATTCCCAGGAAGATTGTCTTTTGTCTCGCAGGTGAATCATCATCGTAATATTTATAGGGATTTCTCTCCAGAAGAAGGACGCCCCGGTATTCGCCGCGTATCAGTGCAGGAATTTCTTCTTTGATTTCAATGCATGAAGTAATACTGCAAGCAAATATAAATAGCAGTAGGAGAGAGAGGAAGTTTCTTAACTTAACAGAATGTTCCATTATATATGCTTTCTCGATTTATAAATTATATCAATGGATTAGCGTTTGACTCGGGTCTGAACCTTCATCTTATATATGTGAATAACAAGATTGCGGGTTCATTGATTTAAAACGTTGCAATAATACTGATAAACTATGTGAACTACCGGATTTTTAGACGAAAGAATAGAAAATCTATCCGGAATGAAGCCAATAGGAATTTATTTGCCAGGGATAGCTGATTGAAATAGGGAGCTGAGGTTTAAAAATAAAAAAGGACCGAATGAAGAAGATTTCATCCGATCCACATCAAGCATCCTATTGTTAAAGAGGGATATTCTTATATATCTTTAAAAATCCTTTTTTATTTTTACTGAGCCGTCATCCTGTAAGATGATTCCATAATTGTAGCAATACCTGATACTATTTTCTTCTTTTCTCTGTATATGCGTACAATAGTCGATAATGAATCCTTCCATAAGTAAATATTCTATCGGCACTTCATCTGTGCTCAGTGATGTACTTAACTTTTTAAGTATCCTGTAATTCCTTTTAAGAATCTGGTTGATTTTAGTCATCGTCTCGTTAGACTTATATCTCCTGTTGTTGTACTGGCTTCTGCAATTGTCCGAGCAGAATTTTTTATCTGTTCTGCCTCTGAAGCCTTCATCGCATTCGATACACCTTTTCATCTCTCATTACTTTTTGCGTTCGATAATTAGTGTCTTGAGAATTGAAAGTGTGCCGCTTTTTATGAAGTATTTTTAAAATATTTTAAGAGTGTTGCGTAATATGGTGATTGTCAGTGGGTTGTGAAGGCGTTGTTTTATTTAAAAATTAATGTTGCTGAGTTGGTTAGGGTAGAGGGGACTGTTTATGCTTCCGCAAATGTCAGAGTAAATTGATACAAAGAATACATATCGTTAAGAATGTGAGCCGGGTAAGCGAATGCGCTTGCAAAGAGTGAAACTTTACACACAATATATATTTAAGGAAAAGGAACTATAGCTCTATGACAGAAACTCAGAGATCATAAGAATGCCAAAAGAATAAGTTATATGGGAAAACTTATCCACTATTAGAAATGAATGGCACTGCCATCAAGTGGGTTCAATACTATGTGAAGCCATGTAGAACACAGGATAGAAATAAACGCAGATATTTTGTGTTGTGAAACCTGCTGCCGGTTTCCTGCCTGTATCTACCAATTAATATTCTGGGCAATCCTAGGTTCAAATACTGTCGGATCTGCAAAAGCCACATCGTACTTCAGATGCTCCGGAACTGTATCCTTATGCAGTAGAGATCCTTCATGGATATATGGGTAAATCTGTGCATAAGTCTTGCTCTCCGCCATACTCAGACGCCTGTGTATCATGTGGCGATTAATGTGGTCTTTAGTTTTTAGACCCGCAGCTGCCAGCATTTCACGGAATGATTCAATAGTACGTCTGTGATAATTTGCTACTTTAACACGTTTGTCATTTACATCCAGTCCGGCTACCAATTCCGGATCTTGTGTAGTAATTCCTGTAGGACAGGTGTTGAGGTGACATTCCAGAGCTTGTATACAACCTATCGCCAGCATCATAGCTCTGGCAGCGTTACAACCATCTGCGCCTAGTGCAAATGCCCTATGCAAGTCGAAGCCCGTGATTACTTTTCCGCTGGCAATCAACTTGATATCTTTCTTAAGTGCAAATCCTACCAATGCATTATATGCAAATGCCAGTCCTTCTCTATATGGCATACCGATACTATCGGAGAATTCGTGCGGTGCTGCTCCGGTTCCGCCTTCACCACCATCAATTGTTATGAAATCAGGCTTGATTCCGGTTTCAATCATAGCTTTACACAAGGATATGAACTCCATTCTCGATCCGATACAGAGTTTAAATCCCACGGGTTTCCCTCCTGATAAGTCACGACACTGCTTAACAAAGTGCATTAATCCAATGGGTGTCGAAAAGGCTGTATGATGCGGAGGCGAAAGTACATCTACATGAGGCTTGATATGTCGTATAGCTGCAATTTCTTCAGTATTCTTGATTGCAGGTAACATTCCTCCGTGCCCGGGCTTTGCACCTTGTGATAATTTAATTTCAATCATCTTAACAGCAGGATAAGAAGCTTTTTCCTTAAATAATTCAGGTGAGAAATTTCCATCTTCATCCCGTACACCGAAATATGCCGAACCAAATTGAAATATCAGATCTCCACCTAGCTCAAGGTGATAGGGAGATATGCCTCCTTCGCCCGTATTCTGTGCAAAGTTTCCGATTTTGGCTCCACCGTTGAGCGCGCGAACAGCGTTTTTACTTAAAGCGCCAAAACTCATCGCTGAAACATTCAGTATGCTTGAACTATACGGTTGTTTACAATCCGGACCACCGATCGTAAAACGGATATCTTTATCGATTTCGTCAACATTCTTGGCAGCAATACTATGTGTCATCCATTCATATCCGGCTTCATAAACATTGTACTGAGTCCCGAATGGCTCGGTGTCGTTCCCTAGCTTTGCCCGGTTATATACCATTTCCCGATTAACCCGGTTTATGGGGGTTCCATTGGTGTCTGATTCAATAAAATACTGATATATCTTGGGGCGTAGTTGTTCCATCAGGAAGCGTAACCTTCCGACAATCGGAAAATTGCGAATGATGGTTTCTTTGGCAAAAAACATATCATAGAATCCCAGTAAGTAAAGGGGAATAAAAAGTATGAAAAAGTAGAAGATAAATGGATGAACAAAGTACCCGAGCAATATGATGACAATAGCAGATACCGGTATGAAAATTAGAAAATCATGACGCATAATGAATCATTTTATTAAAAATGCCTGATAAACTTTTCTGAAGAATTGTTTATCGGAAACTATACAAGATTAATTTAATACGGAAAGCAATTTACTCAATTCTATGCATAAATGTAGAATTAATTGTGAAAGCCCTGTAAATATTTGTCCTGAGGGAATATAAATTCTACTGACTGAATTTTAAATCTTATCTTCGCGCCCTCAAATACAATGTATAGATATGAAAAGATTCAATGTCGGATTGATCCTCTTAACCCTTTTAATATTTGCTTGCGCAAATGGAAAAGAAGGAGCGATAGAGGAAACACCAGTACAAGAAACTCAGGAGAATACTAAGACCACTGAAGTGATGGACGAGGAGCGTATCAGGGAACTGGAAGCCAGAATCCCTCTGATTGATAATATAGATGTAGACTTTGTAAACAATAGGTTTTACGCAGAGGCCGAGTTGTACGGAAAAGATGCCAATTACTATAATACGTATGTGCATACAGATAAAACATATCACATAAAAGTAGAAGCGACCAATAAAAACACAGCGCTTATAATAATAGCTGCAGATGGGCAGCTTCTTTTAAGGCAGACGCTGGAGCAGGGACCGCTGGAATGGAAAGGGCAATTTGAAAAGGCTGGTGCTGCGGTGTTTCAGGTAGGCCTGAAATCGGGCAGTTCATCACCGCTTGATAATACCAACATTAAAATAGACCTGCTGAGGGAGTAAGTTATGATAGAGGACTTAAAAACCAGATTTGAAGAATATCTTCTTGATAATGGAATAGAAGACTCGCCTCAATCCCTGTTTGACCCTATTAATTATATCATGTCTACAGGAGGGAAGAGGTTTAGGCCATTGCTTTGCATGCTTCTCAGCTGCAATGAGTCTGACGATGTGACTGATGAAGCCTTGCTTCTGGCGCATACCATTGAGTTGTTTCATAATTTCACCTTGGTACACGATGATATTATGGATGAAGCTGTTGTAAGACGTGGCTCAGCAACGGTTCATAAGAAATATTCCGTCCCCAAGGCAATATTGTCCGGAGATGCAATGCTCATTTTGTGTTTTGATAAGCTTACGCAAATGGATGAGCGGAACAGAACGCTTTTACTGAACGAATTTATAAAGACTGCGCTTGATGTATGTAAAGGGCAAGAGCTGGATATGAAATTTGAGCAGTTGAACAATGTAAGCTACGAGGACTATATTGAAATGGTTAGGCTTAAGACAGGAACCTTGATAGGTTTGTCTCTCTTTACCGGAGGGATACTAGGAGGTTTGTCTTATGAGGAGTCCAGATTATTGCAGGAAGCTGGCGAGCAGGTGGGAATTGCATTTCAAGTGAAAGATGATTTTCTTGATGTGTATGGCGATAGTAATGAAACAGGGAAAATTGAAGGAGGGGATATCCTTAACGGAAAGAAGACTCTTCTTTATTATTATGCAACTGCACATGCAGAAGCAGATGACCGTGATGAGCTGATTGCAATCTACACCAAAGCAGAAGTCAGAAATGAGGAAGATATTAAGCGGGTAAAAGAGATTTATGACACCGCAGGTGTTCCTGATTTATTGGAAGAAGAAATGGAGAAGTATAACTCCATGTCGACCGCGTTAGTAGATAAAGTGCAACTTCGAAAGAAAATAAGGCAAGAACTTGGCTTGTTGTTGCCCATGCTTACAGATAGAAATCTATAGAAAGAGCTTGAGAATAAAATCCTTGGCTTGTCCTTTATAGCAGTGTTTAAAAAAGGATATAAATTGAATATTTGCGAAAGCTAAAATATATCGAAGAATTTCTTGCAACTTATAATGAGTATCTTAATCTACTCCGTGTAAACTGTGTGAAAGAGTGCAGAGATACTTATTGACAAAACGCTATTTAATATAAGGCAGTAGAATCCATAGCTCTTCTTTAGAAGTCTTGATAAACAGGATTCATATAAAAGAGGATGGTAGCAGAGATCATATAGTGATTTTCATATATTTATATGCCTAAAAACCTCTGCACTGAAAAAAAACCTAAAAACCTTAAAGATTTTTTGAATACTGTTTGGATAATACCATATAAAAAAGTACCTTTGCAATCGCTTATAGAAAAAGCGCGGTATGGTATATGAAATACCGGATTTTATTTAATCATTTAATATAAAGGAATATATGCCTACGATAAATCAACTAATTAGAAAAGGCAGAAAGAAAATCGTTCAGAAAAGTAATTCAAGAGCTCTTGAGTCTTGTCCTCAGAGGAGAGGGGTGTGTACTCGTGTGTATACCACTACTCCTAAGAAGCCTAACTCTGCATTACGTAAGGTAGCGAAAGTAAGGTTGACAAATGGGATTGAGGTTCTTGCATATATTCCGGGAGAAGGGCATAACCTCCAGGAGCACTCTATTGTGCTTATCAGAGGTGGGCGAGTAAAAGATTTACCCGGAGTAAACTATACTATTGTAAGAGGTGCTCTGGATACAGCCGGTGTTCAAGGTAGAATGCAGGGACGTTCAAGATATGGTACTAAAAGACCTAAATAATTAAATCGGTAAGGAGTTATGAGAAAAAGAAAGCCAAAAGAAAGAGTGCTTCAAGCGGATCCAAGATATAATGATCCATTAGTGTCAAGATTCGTAAATAATATCATGTTGCAAGGTAAGAAAAGCGTTGCTTATGGTATCTTCTACGGAGCGATGGATATTGTTAAGGAAAGAACTCAAGAGGATCCACATGAGGTATGGAAGCAGGCATTAAATAATGTTATGCCTCAAGTTGAAGTGAGAAGCCGTAGAATAGGAGGTGCTACTTTTCAGATTCCTACAGAAATTCATGCTAATCGCAAGATGTTCCTGGGAATGAAGTGGTTGATTAGATACTCAAGAGAGAGGTCTGATAGAGGAATGATTAATAAGCTTGCTTCAGAAATTGTATCTGCAAGTAAGGGAGAGGGTGCTGCGGTGAAAAGAAAAGAGGAAATGCATAGAATGGCAGAGGCCAATAGAGCATTCGCACACTTTAGAGCATAATTTTTTATAAAAGAATATATTAATAGCGAACTAATAAATAGTCATGTCAAAAGATTTAACATTTACGAGAAACATAGGAATTGCTGCGCACATTGATGCGGGTAAAACTACTACTTCAGAACGTATTCTGTTTTATACAGGACTAAGCCATAAGTTGGGTGAAACACACGATGGTTCAGCAACGATGGACTGGATGGAACAAGAGCAGGAGAGAGGTATTACTATTACATCTGCTGCAACAAAAACTGCTTGGACATGGCATGATCACGAATACGCTATTAACATTATTGATACTCCAGGTCACGTTGACTTTACCGTAGAGGTTGAGAGATCATTGCGCGTACTTGATGGCGTGATTGCGCTGTTTTGTGCTGCATCTGGGGTTGAGCCTCAGTCAGAGACTGTATGGCGTCAGGCGGACAAATATCGCGTTCCTAGACTTGGGTTCGTGAATAAGATGGATAGACAAGGTGCGGACTTCTTTGAAGTTTGTCGTCAGGTAGAAGAAATGCTAGGAGCTAATCCGGTTCCTATTCAAGTTCCGATCGGTAGAGAAGAAACTTTCCGTGGAGCAGTTGACCTTATTACCGGAAAAGCTATAGTATGGGATGAAGATAACTACGGTATGACTTATCAGGAAATTCCGATTCCGGAAGATCTAGTAGACACTGTTGATGAATATAGAGAGAAGTTGTTAGAGGCCGTAGCTGAATATGACGATACGCTTCTTGAAAAATTCTTTGAAGATCCTGATTCAATTACAGAAGCTGAAATGATTGCTGCAATCAGAAAGGCGGTTATCGATATGAAGATAATTCCTATGTTCTGTGGGTCCGCCTTCAAAAACAAAGGAGTGCAGGTCCTATTGGATGCGGTGTGTGCTTTCTTGCCATCTCCTGTTGATGTAGGAGCAGTAGAAGGAACTAATCCGGATACTGATGAGAAAGTAATGAGAAAACCGGATTCTTCCGAGCCTTTCTCAGCCTTAGCATTTAAAATCGCTACTGACCCGTATGTTGGACGTCTTGCGTTCTTTAGAACCTATTCAGGTAGTCTTGATGCCGGTTCATATGTGTTGAATACAAGGACTGGGAAGAAAGAGCGTATCTCCAGATTGTATCAGATGCACTCTAATAAGCAAAACCCGATTGACAGAGTAGAAGCGGGTGATATTGCTGCAGCAGTAGGTTTTAAAGATATCAGAACAGGAGATACCCTGTCAGCTATCGAAGCGCCTATAGTACTTGAAAATATTACATTCCCTGATCCGGTTATCGGACTTGCTGTAGAAGCTAAGTCTCAGAAAGACCTGGACAAACTGGGATTAGCACTAAATAAATTGTCTGAAGAAGATCCGACATTTACAGTAAGTTACAACGAAGAAACTAACCAGACTGTAATTAGTGGAATGGGTGAGCTTCACCTTGAAGTTATTGTAGAGAGATTAAGACGGGAGTTTAAAGTCGATATCAACCAAGGTGCTCCTCAGGTTAACTACAAAGAAGCTTTAACCAAGACAGTTTCACACAGAGAGAGATTAAGAAAACAAACCGGGGGTTCAGGTTTATTCGCTGATATGGAGTTTGAAATAGGGCCTGCAGATGATGAATTCCTACAGAGTGAGGAATTTGAAAACGGTGAAAAATTACAATTTGTTTGGGACATTGTAGGAGGTGCAATTGATAGAAACTATCAGAAGCCTATTAAGGATGGATTCAGACAGATGATGGATGGAGGTATCCTCGCAGGGTACTCAATTGATTCCATGAAGGTTAGAGTATTTGACGGATCTATGCACGCTGTTGACTCCAAGCCAATTGCGTTTGAGTTGTGTGCTAAAGATGGATTCCGTGCAGTTGCTCCTTCAGCAAAACCTATCATTCTTGAACCGATGATGAAACTGGAAGTGACTACTCCTGATGAATATACAGGTCCGGTAATCGGTGACTTAAACAGAAGAAGAGGAATTGTTAAAGGACAAGATTCCAAGAGCAATGCAGTTGTAGTGAAAGCTGAAGTTCCATTGTCAGAGATGTTTGGATATGTAACTGAACTTAGGACAATCACTTCAGGAAGAGCGAGTTCTTCAATGGAATTCTCTCACTATTCACCTGCACCTGATGGAGTTTCAAAGGATATAATTGAGAAAGCTAAAGGTGAAGTACACGCGTAAATCACCGATAATATAAGAACTAATAATAAAACGGAGGCATGAATCAGAAAATCAGAATAAAGCTGCAGTCTTATGATCATAATCTTGTGGACAAGTCTACAGAAAAGATAATTAAGACTGTGCGAGCAAGCGGTGCTGTTGTGTCAGGACCGATTCCGCTGCCCACTAAGAAAGAAGTCTTCACAGTACTACGTTCACCACACGTAAATAAGACTTCACGTGAGCAGTTTGAGTTAAGGACGCATAAGCGCTTGATGGAGATTTATTCTCCCACTCAGAAGACTGTTGATTCTCTATCGAGACTTGAACTGCCGAGTGGAGTTGATATTCAAGTTAAATTAACATAATTGTAAATCCGGCTATCTACTGATAACCGTAGTTTACTTATTTAATAATGCCTTATGTCGGTCCGTACAGGATTGGATAGGGTAGATATTGTAATACGATTTAAAGCTCAAGATTGTGAACGGAATAATCGGAAAGAAAATAGGAATGATAAGCATCTATGATGATGCTGACAGAAACACGGCCTGCACTATTATTGAAGCGACCGGGAATTATATTACCCAGGTTAAGACCGTGGAATCAGATGGATATAATGCCATTCAGCTAGCTTTTGACGAAAAGAAAGTGAAGCATACTAACAATGCTGAAATGGGACACTTTGACAAAGCTGGTGTTAAGCCGATGAGGAAATTGGCGGAGTTCAGAAATATGAAAACTGACAAAGCATTAGGTCAAGCTGTAAATATCGATGAAATCTTCACTGAAGGTGATTTGGTTCACGTAACTGGTGTTTCCAAAGGAAAAGGTTTTCAAGGTGTTTTAAAACGCCATGGATTTAGTGGAGCAGGAGAGAAATCACATGGTCAGTCCGGTCAGGAAAGATCATTGGGATCTATCGGAGCTTCTGCTACTCCTTCACGAGTTGTTAAAGGAAAGAAGATGCCTGGTAGAACCGGAGGAGATAATGTGAAGATCCTTAACCTTGAGGTGTTGAAGTTAATGACTGATAAAAATTTATTAATTGTAAAAGGTGCAATCCCGGGTCATAAGGGATCTTATGTCATCATAGAAAAACCATCTTATTATGAAGGTTGATATATTCAATATAAATGGAGAGAAGACCGGTAGCTCCCAGGACTTACCTGAGGCAATCTACGGTATTGAACCTAATGAGCATTGTGTTTATCTAGCAGTTAAGGCTTATAATGCAGCTCAGAGACAAGGTACACACAGTGCAAAGGAGAGGAATGCTGTTTCAGGATCCGGCAAGAAGTTGAAAAGACAGAAAGGGACCGGTACTGCAAGAGCTGGTGATATTAAAAACCCATTGTTCAGAGGAGGAGGAAGGATTTTCGGACCTAGACCTAGAGATTACAGTATGAAGCTGAACAAAAAGGTTAAAAATCTGGCTCGCCTTAGCGTGTTGGCTGATAAAGCTCAAAATGACAACATTGTTGTTATTGAATCATTGAGTTTTGCTGAGCCTAAAACAAAAGAATTTAATGCTTTCCTTGGTGGGTTGAATCTTGCTGACAAGAAAGTATTGGTTGTTACTAAGGAACCTAACCGTAATGCATACTTATCTAGCCGTAATTTGAGAAATGTTGAAATTGCTCATGGAACTACTTTCAACATTCATCAGATGTTAAAAGCGGATAAATTAGTTATTGAGAAGGATGCGATTGAGGATTTGAATGCTTTCTTAGCATAAAATTTTATAAAGTAGAATCATGGCAAAGCGAATATTAATAAAGCCGATTATTTCTGAAAAAGCAGAAAGAGAAACTGAGAAGCACAACAAGTATAGTTTTGTTGTGGATCGAAAAGCTAATAAGATTGAAATTCAGAAAGCTATTGAGAAGCGCTACGACGTGAAAGTCACAGCGGTAAATATTATGGTTATGCCAGGGAAGAGCAAGTCACGTTATACTCGTGCTGGAGCTATTCAAGGTCTTAGACCGGCATACAAGAAAGCTGTTGTCTCAATTGCTGAAAATGATATTATCGATTTGTACAGCGGTATTTAATTTAAGTAATAGAAAACTGTATAAAAATGGCAGTCAAGAAATATAAACCAACATCACCTGGAACGAGATTCAGAATCTCAGTTGATTATAGTGATTTGAGCAAAGAAGGCCCGGAAAAGAGCCTTTTAGCTAAAAAATCCAGTACCGGAGGAAGAAACTCCAAAGGTAGAATGACCATGAGATATCGTGGTGGGGGGCATAAGCAGAGATATAGAATTATCGACTTTAAGAGAAATAAAGATGGCATACCTGCAAAAGTTAAAGCCATTGAGTATGATCCTAACAGGTCTGCTCATATTGCTCTACTTTTCTATGCGGATGGAGAAAAGAGATATATTATTGCTCCTCAAGGACTTAAAGTAGGAGATGAAATTATTTCCGGTCCTAAGTCTGATATTGAGCCCGGTAATGCTATGCAATTGAAAGATATTCCTGTCGGTACTATAATTCACGCAGTTGAAATGAGACCAGGCGCAGGAGCTGCTATTGCGAGAGGAGCCGGAACTGAAGCTCAATTGATGGGTAAAGAAGGCAAATATGCTGCAGTTAAGTTGCCATCAGGTGAAGTAAGGAGAATTTTACTTACTTGTAAAGCGACAATCGGAACTACGTCTAATCACGATCATAATCAGACGATTATGGGTAAGGCAGGACGTAACCGATGGAAAGGCAGAAGACCTCGTACAAGAGGTATCTCGATGAACCCGGTAGATCACCCAATGGGTGGTGGTGAAGGAAAAGCTACTGGTGGACTTCCTAGATCCAGAAATGGTATCTATGCAAAAGGGCAAAAGACCAGAAGTAAAACGAATCCTTCTAACCGCTTGATTATCAGCAAACGTAAGAAGAGGAAAAAATAATAATAACAAATAAATAAATTAGTCGAGGATGGCACGATCTGTAAAAAAAGGACCATATGTGTTTCATAGACTGCTTGAAAAAGTTTATGCAGCACAAGAATCGAAAAAGAAGAAAGTGATTAAAACTTATTCCCGTGAGTCGATGGTTATTCCTGATATGGTAGGATTGACAATCGCTGTTCACAATGGGAAAACCTTCGTTCCGGTGTTGATAACTGAAAACCTCGTTGGACATAAACTCGGTGAGTTTTCCCCTACGAGAACATTCCGTGGACACACGAAGGGCAAGAGATAATTTAAGATAATAGCTTACAGATAAATATTTAAAAGCGATGGAAGCAGTAGCAAAATTAAGAAACTTCAGGATGTCCGAGAGGAAAATGAGACTTGTTGCAGACCTAGTCAGAAATAAGCCTATAGATGAAGCATTGAATATCTTGAAGTTTACCAAGAAAGCAGCAGCAAAGCCTTTGGAAAAACTATTGATGTCGGCGATTGCTAATTGGGAATATAAGCTTGATTTAATGGAGAGTGCTGATGATTATGAATTAATCGTAAGTGAAATCTTCGTAGATGGTGGTCCTGTCTTGAAGCGTTTCAGACCTGCAGCTCACGGTAGAGCAAGAGCTATCAGAAAACGTTCAAGCCACGTGACTCTCAAGATTCAGAATACTATCCCACTCCCTACGGAACAGGATATTATGAATATGAAACTTGACGACGTTGAGGAAATTGAAGAATAAGAATAAATAATCTAATAATAAGTAATTGTATGGGTCAAAAGACTAATCCAATAGGTAATAGACTGGGAATCATCCGAGGATGGGATTCCAACTGGTATAACAAGGAGCAGTTTGCTGATAATGTCATCGAAGATGAAAAAATCAGACGTTATCTCTATGCACGTGTTCCTAGAGGCGGAATTTCCCGTATTATTATTGAGCGTACTTTAAAGAGAATTACTCTTACTGTGCATACTTCCCGTCCAGGAATTATCATCGGTAAAGGAGGTGCTGAAATCGATCTTATTAAAGAAGAAATTAAGAGCCTAACTGATACAGACGTTCAGATCAACATCGTTCAGATTATGAAGCCTGAATTGGATGCTGCTTTGGTTGGTGAAGATATCGCCAAGCGTATCGAATCTCGATTTAACTATAGAAGAGCTATAAAGATGGCTATTCAGACTACGATGAGAGGCGGTGCCGAAGGGATTAAGGTACGTATTTCCGGTAGATTAAATGGTGCCGATATGGCTCGTGAGGAAGAGTTTAAAGAGGGGAGTGTTCCTTTGCATACCTTTAGAGCCGATATTGATTATAAAATCAGCGAAGCTCATACTATTTATGGAATTATCGGAATTAAAGTTTGGATTTGTAAAGGTGAAGTACTAGGTGTAAGAGATTTAAGTCCACATATCGGTACTCAACAACAACAACAGTCTAGAGGTAGAAGGGATGAAAATTCCGGTGGAAGAAGAAAAAGACGTCGTTAAGAATAAGTAGAAATTAAATAATAGTTTGTACCTTTGCCTCGCTTTAGAAAAAGGGGCTATTGGAAGACAGTAAAATGTAAATATTATGTTACAGCCAAGACGGACAAAGTATAGAAAACAGTTTAAAGGAAGAAATAGAGGAAACGCAGGTCGTGGTACGACAATTTCATTTGGTTCCTTTGGTATTAAAGCGCTGGAAAACAAGCGACTTACAGCAAGGCAGATAGAGGCTGCGAGGATTGCATTAACCAGGCACATGAAAAGGGAAGGTAGAGTATGGTTGAGAGTGTTTCCTGATAAGCCGATTACCACTAAGCCGCAAGAGGTGAGAATGGGTAAGGGTAAGGGATCACTTGATCATTATATTGCTGAAATTCAACCAGGGAGAATCATCTTTGAGATAGATGGTGTTTCCTTGGCTACTGCTAGGGAGGCACTGCGCCTTGGAGCGCAGAAACTTCCATTTAAGACGAAATTTGTCGTCCGTACTGATTATGTAATGTAAAAAAGGTCTAGATTATGGCTAACGCTGATAGAAAGAGATTTAAAAATATATTGACAGACGAGTTGGAGAGGGAATTGAGAGAAGCTGAAGAAGCTTACACAAATCTCTTCTTTGAACATTCAACAAAAGGTCTGGACAATCCGATAGTGTTGAGAAATATCCGTAGAGATATTGCAAGAATGAAAACAGAGTTGAGAGCGCGTAGTATTAAGGAAAATACTTCTGCTGAATAAAATTATTAATAAAGAATAATAGTGTAAATATTATCTCATGAGTGATATTAAGATAATCAAGTCAAAGATCGGCATAGTAGTGAGTGATAAAATGGATAAATCTATCGCTGTATCTGTTGAAAGAGTAAAAAAACACCCCATGTACGGTAAGTTTATTACGCGTAGTAGAAAAATCATTGCTCATGATGAGACCAATGACGCTAGAGAAGGGGACAAGGTAAGAATTGAGGAAACTCGACCTATCAGTAAAAGAAAAAAATGGAAACTCACTCATATTATTGAGAGAGCTAAGTAAAAGAAGGCAGTATTCTAGAAACGAATAAAGAATATTAGTAATGATACAACAAGAATCAAGATTAAAAGTAGCAGATAACAGTGGAGCAAAAGAAGTGCTCTGCATCCGTGTTATGGGTGGATCAGGAAAGCGCTATGCAACTGTTGGAGACCAGATCGTGGTTTCAGTAAAACATACTTCTCCTGGCGGTATCAAGAAAGGTACTGTTTCCAAGGCAGTAATTGTAAGAGTTAAAAAGGAGATTCGTCGCAGAGATGGATCCTATATAAGATTTGACGATAATGCTGTTGTATTGTTAACACCACAGGATGAGCCTAGAGGTACGAGAATTTTTGGACCTGTTGCTAGAGAATTGAGAGAAAACAATTACATGCGTATTGTTTCTCTAGCTCCTGAAGTATTGTAAGAAATTAACACTATTCAATATATTACTACGATGAAGAAGACCAAGACTGTTAAGTGGAAATTGAAAAAGGGCGATAGAGTCGTTGTGATCAGCGGCGAGTCCAAAAACATGAAAGGAGAGATCCTTGCTGTGGACAGAGAGAAAGGAAAAGTTATTGTTGAAGGTGTGAATCTTGTGAAAAAGCACTTACAACCAACTCAGGACCACAAGGGAGGGATCGTTGAGCAACCGGCATATATCAATATATCCAATGTTATGCTCATTGACCCTAAAAGTGGTGAACCCACTAGAGTAGGAAGAAAACTTGTTGATGGAAAGTATCAACGATATTCAAAAAAATCAGGTGAAATTATCAAATAATGAGTTACGAACCGAGATTATATAAGAAATACAAGGAGGAGATTGTGCCTCAGATGATGGAAAAGTTTAATTATGATTCCATCATGGGAGTTCCTAAGATTACTAAGATTAGTATTAATCAAGGTATCGGAAGAGCTATACAGGATAAAAAGATAATTGAAAAATCCGTAGAAGAACTTAGCATTATTGCAGGTCAGAAAGCAGTTTCCACAAAAGCGAGGAAATCTATCGCCAACTTTCATTTGAGAGATGGAATGATTGTAGGAACTAAAGTTACTCTGAGAAGAAAGCAGATGTATGAGTTTATGGATAGACTACTTACTGTGTCTTTGGCTCGTGTAAGAGACTTTCGAGGTGTAAACGACAAGAGCTTTGACGGAAGAGGTAACTACGCACTAGGAATTGAAGAGCAAATAATCTTTCCTGAAATCAAGGTAGATCAGGTAGATAATATCCGTGGTATGGATATAACATTCGTTACAACTGCGGAAACTGATGCGGAGGCTTATGAATTATTAAAGCTTTTCGGTATGCCTTTTAAAAATATTCACAATAATTAATTTATGGCACGTAAATCACTGATAGCAAGAGAAGTTAAAAGACAAAAACTTGTCGATAAATACGCTGAATTGCGTAAAAAACTGAAGGAAGAAGGTCGGTATGATGAATTGGATAAATTACCCAGAAATTCAAACCCTGCCAGGCTTCGTAACAGATGTCGCTTAACAGGAAGACCTAGAGGTTATATCAGAAAAGCAGGACTTTGCAGAAATAAATTCAGAGAACTTGCGCTGGATGGAAAGCTTCCTGGAATAACTAAGGCAAGTTGGTAATATATTTAGTAGAAAAGAGAAATGTGATACAATGGCAGCTAATGATCCAATAGCAGATTACCTAACGCGCTTAAGAAATGCGCAACTCGCAGGACATAGAATGGTAGATATCCCGGCTTCTAATGTTAAGAAGAAGATTACCGAGATACTTTATGACCAAGGTTATATCCTGAGATATAAGTTTGTCGAAGATGACAAGCAAGGTACAATTAGAATCGCTATCAAATACAATAAAGAGGGTGAGCCTGTTATAAAGAAAATGGGAAGAATTTCCCGTCAGAGCTTACGCAAATATTCTAAAGCGCAGGATATCCCCCGAGTAATTAACGGACTTGGTATTTCTATCGTCTCAACCTCACATGGAATTATGACTGATAAGAAAGCGCGAGAAATGAATGTAGGAGGTGAAATCCTTTGTTACGTTTATTAATATTTAACCTTTAAGAAACATTGTTATGTCAAGAATAGGTAAAGCACCGATTGAATTATCCGATAAAGTAGAAATTACAATTTCTAAAGGAAATGAAGTAACTGTTAAAGGACCTAATGGTACCTTGACCAGACAACTTGATCCGGATATGGAAATCGTAGTGGAAGATGGACAGGTAATTGTGAAAAGACCTACTGATCAGCAACACCATAGAGCAATGCACGGATTGACAAGATCACTTCTTTTTAATATGGTGCACGGCGTTACAGAAGGGTATGAAAAGGTTCTAGAATTGGTGGGTATCGGTTTTAGAGCTTCCAATACAGGAAACCTCCTGGAACTACAAGTTGGGTATTCTCACCCGATAATGTTTGCTATCCCGGACGAAGTAAGTCTGGAGACGGAAACTAAAAAAGGAAGAAATCCTATGATTACCTTGAAATCTGCCAATAAAGAATTGATTGGTCAGGTGGCAGCTAAAATACGCGCATTCAGAAAGCCTGAGCCGTATAAGGGTAAGGGAATCAGATACCAGGATGAGTGGATCAGAAGAAAAGCAGGAAAAGCTATTGCAAAATAATATCGTTAATTAAGAATTGAATTGTAATGAGAGTTGATAAGACAGCGAGAAGAAATAAGATAAAAAGAAGGATCAGATCCAAAATATTTGGTGATTCCAATCGCCCTAGACTCAGCGTTTTCAGAAGTAATAAGCAGATTTATGCTCAGATAATTGACGACCTGTCAGGGAAGACTATTGTAAGCGCGAGTTCATTACAGCTTGAGCTTAATGGTGAAGAAAATAAAACTGATATCGCTAAAAAAGTTGGTCTGAAACTTGCTGATGCAGCATTAGCTAATAATATAAATCAGGTTGTTTTTGACAGAAGTGGATATCTATACCACGGAAGAGTGAAAGCACTCGCTGACGGAGCGAGGGAAGGAGGACTTAAATTATAAATTGTACAAGAGGTTATTATGACTAAGCATAGAGTTAAAAGAATAAATCCGGCAGAGCTGGAACTGAGTGAAAAGCTGGTAACTCTTAACCGAGTTGCAACTGTGACTAAAGGGGGTAGAACTTTCTCTTTCTCAGCACTTGTTGTTGTAGGAAATAGCAATGGAATTGCCGGTTATGGTACAGGGAAGGCTCGCGACGTTTCTGAAGCTATTGCTAAAGCAGTGGATGATGGGAAGAAAAATCTAATGAAGTTTCCTATTCATGAAGGGACTATCCCACATGAGCAGAAAGGAAAGTTCGGTGCTGGTAAGGTTCTTATTAAGCCGGCAGCTGATGGTACTGGAGTTATTGCAGGTGGATCCATGCGTGCGGTTCTTGAGATTGCAGGGATTAGAAACGTACTTGCTAAGTCACAGGGCTCAGCAAACCCACATAACGTGGTTAAGGCTACCTTTGACGCATTGCTTAAGTTGAGATCTCCACTTGATATTGCTAGAGAGAGAGGAATTTCCGTAAATAAAGTTTTTAACGGTTGATATTTACCTAAAGAGATAAAAAATCTGTTCTGATGACGAAAGTAAAGATAAAGCAGGTGAGAAGTGCTATCGGTAGTACCAAAAGACAAAAAGGTACATTGCATGCTATTGGTTTGAGAAAAATCAATCATACAGTCGAGCATGAAATGACAGCACAATTAAAAGGAATGATTGAAAAAGTTAAACATCTTATTCAGGTAGAAGAAATATAAGGTATTTGCGTAAGCATACCCTGAAAAGTGTTCAAAAGATACAAACTTATGGAATTACATAATTTAAAGCCGGCAAAAGGTTCTGTTAAAAACCGAAAAAGAGTAGGGCGTGGAGTTGGAAGCGGACTAGGTAGAACCAGTGGCAGAGGACATAAAGGTGCAAAATCCAGATCCGGATATCGCCAAAGAAGATATTATGAAGGGGGGCAGACTCCACTTCAGATGAGATTACCTAAATTCGGATTTAAAAATCCTAATGAAAAGGTATATCGCGTGTTTAACCTTGAAAGACTTGAAAGTATTGCTGATAAGCATGGTATCAATGAAATCAGCACCGAGTTTCTCGTTGAGCACGGATACGTGAAAAGCTATGATCTTGTGAAAGTTCTCGGAGAAGGAGAATTGAGCAAGAGCTTAAACATAAAAGTTAATGCCGCTTCAAAGTCAGCACAAGCAGCAATTGAAAGCAAGGGTGGGTCAGTAACATTCGTCTAAATTCCAGGAATGAAGAAGTTTATAGAAACGATAAAGAATATATGGAAAATTAAGGAACTCAGAGAGCGCCTGATTTATGCATTGGGATTATTAGCTGTCTATAGATTGGGTTCCTTTATCTTGCTACCTGGAGTTGTTCCTTCTGCTATGAAGGCTGCTACTGAAGGTAGATCAGCAAATAACCTACTGGAGTTGGTAAACCTCTTTACGGGAGGTGCATTTAACCAAGCAGCTATATTTGCGCTCGGAATTATGCCATATATTACTGCTGCGATTATTGTGCAGTTACTAGGCTTCGCAGTTCCTTATTTTCAGAAATTACAGCAGAAAGAAGGTGAAAGTGGAAGGAAGAAACTTACTCAAATCACTCGTTTATTAACGGTATTTATTACATTGGTTCAGGGTGGGGGTTACTTGAGTCTGATCGCATCATACAATGCTATATCACCTCAGATTGACCTCAATATATTCTGGATTTCCAATATAATTATCCTTTCAGCTGGTACTGTCTTTGCGATGTGGCTAGGAGAAAAAATTACAGAAGACGGTATTGGTAACGGTATCTCACTCTTGATTACTATCGGTATTATTGCCGGATTGCCACAAGCTATAACCTTCGAGTTGCAGTCGCAGATGGAAGGTACGGGAATGCTGATATTTATCCTTGAGCTTGTATTGTTATTCATTGTAATAATGGCTACAGTGCTTATTGTACAGGGAGTACGAAAGATTCCTATTCAGTTTGCTAAGAGAATGGTAGGGAGAGGATCTAATACCATACCTACTGCAGGAGCCAGAGACTATATTCCGGTTAAAGTTAACGCTTCCGGAGTTATGCCTATTATCTTTGCGCAAGCGATAATGTTCTTGCCGATGACTGTTGCACAATATGCAATGGGTGATGATGGGTCTTCATCTGAGGGCGTTATGGCAGCTCTGATGAATCCATTCTCATTCTGGTATTCTGTTGTGTACTTTATTTTGGTTGTTGCCTTTACTTATGTGTACACTGCGTTATTGGTAAACCCTAAGCAGTATGCTGAATATTTAAAAAGACAGAATGCCTTTATACCTGGAGTTAAGCCAGGGAAGGATACAGAAGACTTTATCGATACGACCACTACTCGTGTAACATTACCTGGATCCATATTCCTGGGACTCATTGCAATTTTCCCTGCCTTTGCAGTAGCATTTGGTGTGAATCAAGGATTTGCAATATTCTTCGGGGGTACTTCACTACTTATTATTGTTGCAGTAGTACTTGATACACTACAGCAGATTGAAAGTTATCTGTTGATGAGAAAGTATGATGGATTGATTAAATCCGGAAAACTGAAGAGTAGAAGTGGAGGTCTGACTATCGGAGCTTCAATGTAAAAAATCTATCGATGATTTACTTTAAGACGCATGAAGAAATTGAGCTTATAAGAGCAAGTAATATTATAGTTTCTAAAACACTTGCCCTTGTTGCTTCAGAATTGAAAGACGGCGTTACAGGTAAATATCTGGATAAATTAGCAGAAGAATATATAAGAGATAATGGTGGGATTCCTGCGTTTAAAAACTATAACGGATTTCCTGCTAGTCTATGCGTGTCTCCTAATGAAGTTATTGTTCACGGCATACCAAATGATGTACCATTCAGAAGCGGAGATGTCGTCTCTATAGATTGTGGAGTAAACCTTAACGGATATTTCGGAGATGCTGCCTATACTTTCCTATTGGGGGAAGTTTCAGATGAAATTGTAAAGTTATGCAAGGTTACTGAAGAGTCTCTCTACATAGGAATCAATAAAGCGAGGGTCGGTGGACGCATAGGTGATATTGGATATGCGATTCAGGATTATACTGAAAGAGAGCATGGTTATTCCGTAGTAAGAGAATTGGTTGGTCACGGAGTTGGGAAGCAACTTCATGAGAGCCCTGAGGTACCTAATTACGGAAGGAGGAACAGTGGGAAAAGATTGAAAGAAGGAATGGTGATTGCGATTGAGCCGATGATCAATCTGGGGACCAGAAGAATAGTGCAGTCTGATGATGGCTGGACGATCTCGACAAGAGATAAAATGGCTTCTGCACATTATGAGCATTCAATTGCGATAACCAATAAAGGGCCTGATATTCTTTCTACACACGAGTTTCTAAAAGAAGAAATAAAAAGGAATGCAGAAATTAGGAATTTAGATTAAAAAAACCGATATTTGCACTTCGAAATTTGAAGCATGGCTAAACAAGATGTAATAAAACAAGACGGAATCATTGAAGAATCATTATCCAATGCAATGTTTAGAGTACGATTGGAGAATGATCATGAGATAATTGCTACAATCAGCGGTAAAATGCGTATGAATTATATTCGTATTCTTCCTGGTGACAAAGTAGCTGTTGAAATGTCTCCCTATGATTTGTCTCGTGGTAGGATTACATATAGATATAAGAATTAATAAATAGATTAAAAGAAATAGTTATGAAAGTTAGAGCTTCCGTAAAAAAGCGTTCTTCCGATTGTAAGATAGTGAGAAGACATGGGAAGGTTTACGTCATAAATAAGAAGAACCCTCGAATGAAACAACGTCAGGGGTAATTATTGTAGAAATTAACTAGTTGTCTATGGCACGTATTGCAGGAATTGACTTACCTAATAATAAGCGTGGAGTAATTGGTCTAACTTATATATATGGTATAGGTAGAACGAGCTCTTCGGAGATATTGGAGAAAGCCGGCATTGATGAAAACATCAAGGTGAAGGATTGGACTGATGATAATATCAGAGATATTTCCAGTATTATCCAAAATGAGTATTCTGTTGAGGGGGAACTGCGTTCTCATGTGCAGATGAATATCAAGAGATTGAGAGATATTTCTTGCTATAGAGGAATCAGGCACCGTAGAGGATTACCTGTGAGAGGACAAAGAACCAGAACTAATGCCAGAACACGTAAGGGTAAGAAGAAAACAGTTGCTAATAAAAAGAAAGTAACGAAATAATCATTTAAGATCAGTTTTATGGCTAAAGAAAAGGGAAAAAAGAAAAGAGCAAAACAGCTTAATGTTAAAGTTGATCCCAGTGGATATGCGTATATTAAAGCGAGCTTCAATAATATAATAGTGAGCTTGACAAACCAGAATGGACAGGTATTAAGCTGGGGTTCTGCTGGTAAGTCCGGGTTCAGAGGTTCCAAGAAGAATACTCCGTTTGCAGCTCAGATTGCTGCTTCCGGTGCAGCTGAAACTGCAAGAGATCTTGGAATGCGTTCTTGTGTAGTTTATGTAAAGGGGCCTGGAAGTGGACGTGAGGCTGCTATCCGTGCCATTGATGCTGCCGGAATTACTGTAACTAAGATTAAGGACGTTACACCTATTCCACATAATGGTTGCAGACCACCGAAGAAACGTAGAGTTTAATTGAAATTAATTTATACTAAGAAATAAATAAGTAATCCAGAATGGCTAGATATACAGGTCCAAAGACTAAAAAAGCTAGAGCTCTAGGTGAGGCTATCTACGGCCCTGACCGTTATTTTGATCGTAAGAAATATCCTCCGGGACAACATGGTAAGACGAGAAGAAGACAAAGATCAGAGTACGCTGAGCAGTTGCAGGAAAAACAAAAAGCTAAATTTACCTATGGGCTGTTAGAAAGACAGTTCCGTAACCTATTTGATACAGCTAACAGAGCTGACGGAGTGACGGGTGAAGTACTTTTACAACTTCTCGAGTCTCGCCTGGATAATATAGTGTTCAGATTAGGAATTGCACCGACAAGAGGAGCTGCAAGACAATACGTTTCACATAAACATATCGTCCTGAATGGTGCCGTAAACAATATACCTTCAACAAGAGTTAAACCAGGTGATACTATTGGAGTAAGACCCAAGTCACAAGGAATGGATGTTATAAGACACGCTGTTTCTAATAATAGAAGCACCGAAAAATATCCTTGGCTTGAGTTTAACCCGGATACAATGACAGGAAAATTTCTTGATTTCCCTGAAAGAGAGCAAATTCCGGAGAATATTAACTCTCAGTTGATTGTGGAGTTATACTCCAAGTAAGAAAATTTTGGCGATTCTTGTGCTTGCACGGGAATCGCTTTATTTGTTTGCCAATTCACTTCTTAATATATAATTATAATGAGTTTATTGAACTTTCAAAAGCCAGATAAAATTTTACTTGAAAAGGCCACGGAATACGAGGGCTTTTTTGAGTTTAAGCCATTGGAGCAAGGCTTCGGACAGACTATTGGAAATTCTTTAAGGAGAATTTTACTTTCTTCACTAGAGGGATATGCTCTTTCAGCAGTGAGAATTGCTGGTGTAGACCATGAATTCTCTACTATTAAAGGAGTTGTTCAAGATGTAATTGATATTACACTTAATCTTAAGCAGACTCGTTTTAAGCGTATTGTTGATGAGGTTGAAGGTGAAGATAATACTGAGACTATTTATCTTACGATATCCGGTAAGGAAGAGTTTAGAGCGAAGGATATTGAAGAATTTACTTCTATTTTTGAAGTGACAAATCCTGATCTTCTTATTTGCACTATGGATCCGTCTGTTACACTGGAAATGGAATTGATCATAAGTAAGGGCAGAGGGTATGTTCCTGCAGATGAGAATTTACCTAAGGATGCTCCGATAGGAATTATTCCTATTGATGCTATTTACACTCCTATTAAGAACGTAGCCTATAAGGTTTCTAATACAAGGGTGGGACAGCGTACTGACTATGAAAAGTTGACTTTCCATATTAAAACTGATGGTACAATTCATCCGGAAGAAGCTATAAAAGAAGCATCGAGGATATTAATTCAGCATTTAATTCTTATCACAGACGAAAATATCACGTTTGACGATGTGAATAAGGAAAGCGATAATATCGTTGATGAGCACGTACTACATGTACGTAAGCTATTAAAGACACCACTTGAGGATCTAGACTTGTCAGTGAGAGCATATAACTGCTTAAAAGCTGCCAAAATTGATACTCTAGGGAATCTCGTTGAATACGAGGCACATGATTTACTGAAGTTCAGAAACTTCGGTAAGAAATCATTAGTTGAAGTTGAAGAACTTCTTGAAAATAAAGATTTGACATTTGGTATGGACTTAAGCAAATACCAACTGGACGAAGATTAATTATTCATTGATTGCAATAACTGAAAGGTGTTGCGAAGATAAACCGTAAAAATCATGAGACACGGAAGAAAGAAAATAGGCCTGAACAGAAAGGCTGGACATAAAAGAGCACTGATGCGAAACATGTCAGTAGCTCTGATTACGCACAAGCGTATATTTACTACTTTGCCTAAGGCTAAAGCGTTGAAGTTGTATATCGAGCCGATTATTACTAAAGGAAAGACGAATACTACTCACTCACATAGAGTAGCGTTTAAATACCTTCAGGATAAACACGCTGTACAAGAATTGTTTGGACCTATTGCAACCGCTGTTGGCGATAGACCAGGTGGATATACCCGCGTAGTGAGAACCGGATACAGACAGAAAGATGGTGCTCCTATGGCAATGATTGAATTGGTTGACTTTAATAATGATATGGTTAAGCAGTCCAAAGGTTCCGGACGTCGTAGAAGAAGACGTGGAGGTAGTGGAGCTGCTGCAGCAACAGCTGGAGGTACTATGAATACTCCTAATGAATTAAAGCAGACAGGCGAAGAGGAATAATCTTAAACTATGAATTTAGGATGGTGAAAAAAGGTGCATGAGTTTTTATCTTATGCACCTTTTTTTTGTCTTTGAATGATTCACTGTACATTTGTGAAAACTAAAAACTATGGAAAACGGAAAAGCTATTATTCTACTTGATGATGGAACAGTATACCGGGGATTATCAGTCGGAAGTGAGGGCACAGTGAGCGGGCAATTGTGTTTTTACTCAGGTCTTACAGGACATCAGGAATTATTGACTAATCCTGCTCTTTCAGGAAGAATCATGCTTGCAGCGCAAGCGCATATTGGGGGAAGCGGGATACATGCTGAGGAGTCAGAATCCGATGCAATCCAGGTTGCAGGGCTCATCTGCAGAAATTTTGCTGATCATTATTCCAGAAACCAATCCGACAAGAGCCTGGAGGAAGTGTTAAAGGAGGATGGCGTCCCGGTCGTGGGAGGAATTGATACGCGTAGCCTGATTCAGAAATTGCAACAAACCGGTCCTATGGCTGCAATTATCTCAACGGAAACAGATGATATCAAGAATCTGGAGAAGAGATTAAAGGAAAGCCTGAAAGGAAAACCTGCTTCAGGACGTAGTCATGAAACTCCTAAGGAGCTCAGGACGATCAGACAGGAAGGTGATATTTATCGCATTGCTGTACTTGATTTTGGAGTTAAAAGAAGTAATATCGCTGCCCTGGTTCATAGGCATGCGACTGTAGGTGTATTTCCCGGAAATACAGACTTTGAAACTATAAAAGCATGGCGACCTGACGCGGTCCTTATTTCTAACGGGGCAGGAAACCCCATGGAGATGGAATCTGAAGTATCTGAAATAGGGAAAATGATTGAAGAAGGGCTGAAGATATTTGGAATAGGACTGGGGCATCTTCTTATAGCCAGGTATATGGGAATGGAAATTATAGAAAGAAAATCACAGGCGATAAGTATTTCTTATCCGGTGAAAAACCTTGCTAAGGGCGGATTACAAGTATGCCTGATGACTCAGCAATACCTGGTGAAAGGCGAAGAAAGTGATAAACATAAAATTGATATTGAAGTTACACATACCAACCTGAACGATCAATCAATCGCAGGTTTTAAATTGAAAAATAAGGAAGTCTTCTCAGTTGTTTTTGAACCGGAATCATCACCGGGCCCTGAAGATTCCATGTATTTGTATGATGAATTTATAGAGCTTATTAAATCTTAAAGAATGTCTACTATATTGCAGATAATTTCCAGAGAAGTTCTGGATTCCCGAGGAAACCCCACCGTAGAAGCTGAAGTCCACACAAGCGATGGGATTGTATCACGTGCGATTGTACCTTCAGGTGCTTCTACAGGTCAATATGAAGCCGTTGAATTGCGCGATGGAGATAATGAAAGATATTTAGGCAAAGGTGTACTTAAAGCCTGCTCCAATATCGATACAATAATAAATCCTGCTTTACAAGGAAGCAGCATCTTTGATCAGAGGGAGATAGATCAGCTTCTTATTGACCTTGATGGGACATACAATAAAGGAAATCTGGGCGCTAATGCAATGCTCGCTGTTTCTATGGCTGTTGCAAGAGCAGCTGCGGAAACATTGGATATGCCATTGTACCGTTATCTCGGCGGGACTAATGCCCATGTACTTCCGGTTCCCATGATGAATATTCTCAACGGAGGAGAGCACGCGGATAATAATATAGATATTCAGGAATTTATGGTCATGCCTGTAGGTGCCTCTGACTTTTCAGAAGGCCTGCGTATGGGTGTAGAAATTTTCCATCATCTCAAGGCAGTATTGAAAGAAGGCGGTTTTGCAACTAATGTCGGTGATGAAGGCGGTTTTGCACCCAATCTCAAGAGTAATAAAGAGGCTCTCGATTATGTCCTTGCAGCAATAAAGCGTGCCGGGTATAAGCCGGGAGAGGATGTTAAAATCGCATTGGATTGTGCAGCAAGTGAGTTTTATGATGCTTCCGCAAATGTCTATAAACTAGCTTCAGAAAACAAATCACTCTCAGCTGCTGAAATGGTGAGCATGTATAAGGAATGGATAGGCGAATACCCAATTTGCTCCATTGAAGATGGATTGGATGAGGATGACTGGGAAGGGTGGAAACTTCTCACTGAAGAACTGGGCGATGATGTACAGCTGGTAGGTGATGATCTCTTTGTTACCAATGTCGATAAATTGAGCAGAGGTATTGAAGAAGGAATAGGAAACTCCATTCTGATTAAAATGAATCAGATAGGAACCATTACTGAAACCATTGATGCAATTCAGATGGCTATCAGACATGGATTTACAGCTGTAATCAGTCATAGATCTGGAGAGACAGAAGACACGACACTTGCAGACCTTTGTGTTGCATTTAACACCGGGCAGATTAAGACAGGTTCCGGTTCGAGATCAGAAAGAATTGCCAAGTATAATCGACTGCTGCGCATCAATGAAGAACTCGGTTCCAATGGATTTTATCCCGGAAAACATCTTTTTTCATAAAATTTAAGGTTTTATATATTATATATAATTATAATATGTATATTTGAGGCAAACATATTAAGAAAAATAATAATATGAAGCTTCTGCATTACCTTAAAGAGCTGGAAATCAGGAAATTCCTTGGACAGAATAAGTACTACATCTTGTTTGTCTCTGTCTTTGTATATATGGCTTTCTTTGATCGTTATAGTTTTATAACGCAATGGAAGCTATCTAAGACAATAAGTCAGATAGAAGAGGAGATGGACTTTTACAAAGATGAAATACATACTACGCGTCTCCTTATGCAGGAGATTGATTCGGATATTGAAGCATTTGCACGTGAGAAATACTATATGCATAAGGATGACGAGGATGTCTTTATTTTTAATGAGCATAAAAAATAAGAAATCGCAAGATTTTCCTTAAATTGCAGCTCTTTAAAAGCACAGAAAAATAAAGCATAAATGTCAGTATTAGTAAATAAGGATTCAAGGATTATTGTACAAGGATTTACCGGAAAAGAAGGCTCTTTTCACGCGGAGCAAATGATTGATTACGGTAGTAATGTAGTAGGTGGGGTTACACCCGGCAAAGGTGGTCAGACCCATCTCGGGAAACCGGTATTCAATACAGTTGTTGATGCTGTAAACAAGACAGGTGCAGATGTATCGATTATCTTTGTTCCTCCGGCATTTGCTGCAGATGCAATTATGGAAGCAGCGGCTGGCGGAATTAAAGTGATTATATGTATTACCGAAGGAATTCCTGTACAGGATATGGTTAAGGTAAGAGCATATATCGATGATTTTGATTGCCGTCTTATCGGACCTAACTGCCCTGGTGTAATTACTCCGGATGAAGCAAAAGTCGGTATTATGCCGGGCTTTATTCATAGGAAAGGAAGAGTGGGAATAGTATCACGTTCAGGTACGTTGACCTATGAAGCAGTTGATCAGGTTACAAAGGCCGGAATGGGACAAAGTACATGTATTGGTATTGGAGGAGACCCGATTCCCGGAACGACAACTAAGGAAGCTGTTCAATTACTGATGGAAGATCCAGAAACTGATGGTATAATTATGATAGGTGAAATCGGTGGAAATATGGAAGCCGACGCTGCTTATTATGTAAGAGATCACGGTACTAAGCCTGTCGTAGGATTTATTGCCGGACAGACTGCTCCTGCAGGCCGTACAATGGGACATGCCGGTGCTATCGTAGGTGGAGAAAATGATACTGCTGCTGCTAAGATGAAGATTATGGCAGAATGCGGTATTCACGTGGTAGAATCTCCTGCAGACATTGGAAAGAAAATGGCCGAAGTGCTAGGTAAATAAGCCCGGACTTGTTTAAATACTATGAAAAGGAAGATATCTGCAACAGGATGTCTTCCTTTTTTTGTTTCCACAAAGTTTGAAAATTCGATGACCCGACATTTTAGTATATATCAGATTCAATAACAAGTTCGGGAGCTATATTAACCGGACGCACATTGAATCTCCGCGTATCTTCCTTAGTCAGTATTTTAAAATCAGCAGATTTGTTCAGGTCGCTGAATTTATCAGCAAATTCCTCAGGTAAAGTCGTTAGTTTCCGCGTATTCAAGTCTATCCAAGCGCCCATCATTTCTGCTCTGGCTTTATTTTCGCCCTGTTTGTCGTACATATTATGAACAAACTCAAAGAACTGTAGATCTTCGGATAAGCCCTTGAGTTCAGCTGTAATGTATATCGGCTCATCAGTCAGGACTTCTTTGAAGTAATAAACGTGTTCGTAGAATACGATAGGCCCTATATTATACTTTGCCAGATTCTGCTGTGAAAAGCCGCCTTTGCGTAAGAATACAGTACGGGCATAACTCATAAAATTGATATAAGCCGAGTTGGCTAAATGGCGATTGGCATCGATATCGCTCCAGCGTATGTTTATTCTTATCATTGTATGTCGTGCTTTATGGTTTTGTTATACTTATTCAACGGGTCACAAAGCTAATGCTAGAAAGATGAATATGGGGCTGTTCTCCCTACTTTTTGTAATTTTTTCTTCTTGAGGCGTCTAGGAAAAGAGATGACTCTAGATCAAGAAGCATGTGATCATTCTTAGTATAAATTTTTGCGGATGCATACAGTTTTTTTTGAAAATGACCCTAATGCTGCAATTACATAAGAATGTCAGTATGGGTATAGTAGGGGTAGCTGTCAAAGAATATAATCGATTCTAATTTGAAATCCTGTAAAACCAACCTGGTTTATTCTGGATACTATCTATCCTCAACTTCTTGTCACTTAAAGCATAAATTAAAATGAAAGAAGATAAAACCAGGCTGGTTTGTTGCGCCTTAAAAAAGGGAGTACAGTGAACAATTATTAGTAATCTGAGAATAAATAGCTGTAAAAGAATAAAGGAGTTTTTGTGATTGAGTCAATATTACGAAGCGGAAGGAAGTGGTGTGTAGGAAGAATCTTTTGCTACTGGGTTCGTGCGACGAATGTAGTCCTCGTTTCATTGTAAAAAGATATTTCACTACGTTCAAGATGACAGCTTCATTTAACTATTTACCTCCCAACCTCCTCATCAAATCCTCTACAATCAACTCTGTGCTATTCTCAGGGGAAAGTAATTTGTATAGTTCATCGTAGTCTGCTAGCATTTTCTGCTTGTACTCTTCTGTATTCAGACGTTCAATTTCTGCGATGATATTCTCCGTCGTCATATCATTCTGTAGTAATTCTTTCACAGATTCCCGGTTGAGAATCAGATTTACAAGTGAAACGTATTCCAACTTGACGAGCTGCTTAGCAATATAAAATGAGATCGCATTGGCTTTATAGCAAACGACCTGCGGCGTCCTGAAAATCGCAGTTTCCAGTGTTGCTGTGCCGCTTGCTACCAATGCTAAATCTGCTATGTCGAGAATATCATAAGTCTTTCCTTCCAATATATGCAGATTGGGGAAAGAGCGGGAAGCGATGCACGTATCATACCATTCCTGTTTGGAAGAAGGCGCTTTGGCAAGGTAAAACTCCCAGTCCGGGTATTTCTCTGCAATATTGAGGAACACGGGAAGAATCTTAAGAACTTCCTGTGCACGGCTACCCGGTAGTAATGCAACAGAGTATTTGTCAGGTTTCTTTAATCCGGTCTTGTGGCGGTTTACAACCTCTTTGAGCGGATGCCCGTGATAGGATACGGAAACGCCATGACCGTTAAAATACTCCTCTTCAAATGGAAGTATGGCATATACATGATCGATGTTTTCCCTGATTTTCTTAACTCTGTTTTCCTTCCATGCCCAGGTCTTGGGAGCGATATAATAGAAGGTAGCATAATTATGCTGTTTGGCCCATTTGGCCATGCGGAGATTGAAACCTCCGTAATCTATAAAGATGATAGAATCCGGTTTGAAAGCAGTGATTTGCTCTTTACATTTCCTAAGACTGCCTAGCAGAGAAAATGCTTTCATAAGCACTTCCCAGAAACCCATTACCGCGAGCTCACTGATATGAACAAGTGGGGGATGGCCGGCTTCCTCTGCCATAAAATCACCACCGTAAAATTGTATTTTCGCAGAAGGATCCACCTTGCGGATTCCCCTGATTAACTCACCGCCGTAAATATCTCCCGACGGCTCACCGGCGATGATGAAATAGCGCATAATATTACAGTAATGAAGCTCCGAAATAAATAATCCAACCTACAGCGAGCGCCATTGTCGTCAGTAAGGCACCGCGTAACGTTTTATTTTCATTCCTACGCTTAAAGAAATTAATCGTGATAATATTAAAGCATATCGCAATCAGATATAGTGTCCGCTCATTAAAAATATCACGTGCCGTCCTGTCTGCCAGGAACCAGTCAGTAATCATGAGTACGACTGCAAATCCCACAAATGGCACCATCAGACTGATGATTATTCCCTTGAAAATATTTCCTTGATAACCCATACTTACATAATTTTTTCGATTCCTTTATTGGGATTAATAGCATTGTAGATGGTTAAATCATGTCCGGAAGGAACAACAGATACATATCCTTCATCCAATGCCTGGAGATCTGTATTCTCTTGTGAATTCTTATATTCAAATTTTCCTATAAGCCAATAATATTCACGACCTCTAGGATCTGTACCCACTTGGAAATCCTCCTCCCATATTCCTTCTGCTTGTGAACAGACTTTAATTCCTTTTATTTCCTCGTAAGGTAGTTTAGGAATATTCACATTTAATAAAGTGGCCTCTTTCATCCCGTTTTCAAGGACGTGGGCAATGATTTTAGATGCAACTTTCCCGGATGCACTGAAATCCGCATCAAAGCTGTAATCAAGTAAAGAAAAACCTATACTATTAATGCCATCTATTGAGGCTTCCATCGCTGCAGACATAGTGCCCGAGTAGAGGATGTTTATAGAAGCATTGGAGCCGTGGTTGATTCCGGAGATGCAGAGGTCGATTTTTCTATTGCGTAACACGCGGTATTTAGCGAGTTTTACGCAATCTACCGGGGTTCCCGAGCATTCATAAGCTTCGATTCCGGGGAAAACATCGACTTTATTCAAGCGTATCGGCTTGTGCGTAGTAATTGCGTGCCCCTTAGCTGATTGTGGTGAATCCGGTGCTACTACGACAACCTCACCGTGTGGTCTCGCCGCTTCCACGAGTGCCTTAATTCCCGGTGCTACAATCCCATCATCATTTGTTATCAATATGAGTGGTCTATCTTTCATTTGTACTTGTATTTTTCTTTTGCTGACTTTCGTCAAATGTTTTCCGGGCTTATTTCCATGCTTCCGCAAATGTTCCGGATGAATATGAAATGGCTAAAATAAGAGTATGTAGCAACATTCACTAATATCGCTTATTTTATCTTTGAAGTTTAAGTCGAAATATGGATGAATTTCGTGAAAAGCGGGTGTTCCTGAATTGATTGGCTATATTGATAGCAGATGAAAAATATGAATTGTTAATTCTAGGGCCTCTATGTGTAAATTCGGATTGAAACCGGTAAAATTGTGTAAATTGCCGCTAAATGGAAGTTTCTCGATGAGGTGTAGAACAAATGTACGGAGTCGGGAATTAATCATTTGCATAAGCTAAAAAATATCTAATCACAGATGGATTATCTCAATATTATTAAGGATTTAAAGGCGGGGAAATTTAAGCCTCTCTATTTTCTGACGGGTGAGGAGCCGTATTTTATTGATGAGATTGCAAAGGCGCTGGATAAATATGTGCTGGAGCCGTCTGAGCGCGCATTTAACTATCTGGAGTTTTACGGGAAGGAAACTGCGATATCAAGTATACTGGATTCTGCAATGCGGTATCCGATGATGGCAGAGAGGCAGGTGGTGATGATAAAGGAGGCGCAGTATCTGAAGGGATTGGATGATCTTACATCTTATGTGAAAAATCCATTGGACACAACTGTAATGATCTTTGTGTATAAGAATAAGGCACTGGATGGGCGTACAAAATTTGCGAAAGCGATAAAAAGCGAAAAATGTGTCTTTTACGAGTCCAAGAAGCTTTATGATAATCAGTTGCCGGGCTGGATAATGACTTACGTTAAATCGATTGACTTGAGAATAGGGGATGAGGAAGCGCATTTGCTGGGAGACTTTCTGGGAACAGACTTGTCCAAGGTGGTGAATGAGTTGCAGAAGTTAAAACTGAATCTGGCGGAAGGCGCGACGATTACCAAGGATGATATCGAGAAGCATATCGGCCTGAGTAAGGATTATAATGTATTTGAGCTTCAGGATGCGCTGGTGCGTCGCGATGCCGGAAAGACGTTCAGGATTATCGAATACTTTGGCAATAACCCCAAGGCTAATAATATTGTGATGGTGATTTCTGTGCTTGCAGGCTATTTTACCAAGCTATATGCACTCCGGGGTGCCAATGTGACTTCAGCTGACAAAGCGCGCGGGGTTGTCGGCTATCTTTCACCATTTATCCTAAATAAGTATATCCGCGAGTCGCAGGCATATTCTACCGGACAGTTGATGGCGATTATAGAAATTCTGCATGCTTATGACTTACAAGCCAAGGGAGTGGGAGTTAAACATGTGACGGAGCATGATTTATTACGGCAAATGGCGAGTGATATACTGTCGATAAGAAGGCCGGACTTTGAAGCGGTATATGAGGAAGTGATGTAGGATGCCCTACCGCCTTTAGAATGCTCCTCACTTCCCTTCGAGTCTGCGAAACTCGTTCCCCACCTAATGAGTCGCACATCAATCCCACTCACCTTATCAGCGTCAACGTCCCCGACTGCCTTACGATATATCCATCTTCAAATTCCAGCACAAACCTGTAACTAAAAGTATCCGGATTCAGTTTTTCGCCCTTGAACGTTCCATCCCATCCATACGCAGAAGTCGGGATATTGTTTGCCTGAAAAACCCTGTCGCCCCACTTATTATAAATTTCCAGTTGTACAATTTTCGCTTTTCCTTCTTCGGTATAGACCGTCCAGGTATCGTTTACGCCATCACCATTGGGTGTAAAGGCATTGGGGATATAGATATTGCGATTATTGATGACAATTACCGTTACAGAAGCAGAAGCTACGCAGCCGTTAATATCGGTGACGGTCAGGAAATACGTCGTTGTCTCGTCCGGAGAAACAAAGAGCGAATCACAAGGGCTGCAAGGAATAATTTCCCCTGTTTCTGTTGTCCAAACAAGGCTGCCGATAGCGCGGGTAGGCGGAAGAATCACGGGAATCAGCGTAGCTGTCTGACCAATGGTAATCTGAATTGTCGGCGTCAGGCCTGCCTCCAAGGCATCCGGTTCTGCAAGGATAATTTCATCGACGGAATACTTACAACCATGTACATCCCGGATTTCCAGAGAATAGCTACCTGCCGCAAGACCGGTAAAAACACCTGTACTATTCTGCTGCTGCCCCAAGGAATACTGATAAGGCGCTGTTCCTCCGTGCACCGCTTCAACGCGAATCTGTCCGGAGTTTTCCCCGATACAGAGTGGATCAGCGGTCTGAATATCTAAG
Source organism: uncultured Saprospiraceae bacterium (assembly GCA_964423575.1). Taxonomy (GTDB): domain Bacteria; phylum Bacteroidota; class Bacteroidia; order Chitinophagales; family Saprospiraceae; genus CAYRFF01. The sequence goes on from CAYRFF010000003.1 coordinate 117,808, forward strand.
GATTGAATCGCAGAAGTATCTTGTTCGACTGTGACAGAAATATGAGCCGTACAGCCGTTTTTGGTATTGGTGACTAATAGCGTATAAACTCCCGGTGCAGAAACAGTCGGTTGTAAT
>CAYRFF010000004.1:0-60421 GCA_964423575.1 uncultured Saprospiraceae bacterium
GGAAAATAGGAATCACTATTCAATGGAGTCTCCCTGAAAAAAAGAAGCACCGTTCTAATTCGGAACTGCCAAGGAGTTGAACTTTTATTATTTCCATACTTTCGTTGCAAATACCTATCTTTGGCGGAAGTAAAACAGCATTAAAAATTTTCAATATGGCTAATCGCACAAAAGAAGACGTACTTGCGTATCTGGAACGCGCAGAAGTTGCAGCAGTCGGGACATCCAATATGGGAATGCCTCGTCAGCGTATGATGCACTTCGCAGCAGACGAAGATTTCAACATTTATCTTACGAGTATGAAGGGTGACCCTAAAATCATCCAGTGGAGTAATGTCCCTCATACTGCGATGCTTATACATCAAGGGGATAAATTTATGGAGATGGAGGAATGCGAAATTATCGGTAGAGCCGAAGTCCTGAAAACTAAAGAAGATCGTGAAAAAGCGATTGGCCTTTTAGTTGACCGTTCACCCATTGTAAATCAATTCCATCATCAGGGTTCTACTGATAGACTGGATTTTATACGTGTCAGACCTTTCACAGTTAAATATCGGTACGTACCTGAGATTCTTCAGGGAATCCCTCCTACAGTGTTTGAATTTCATCAGAATAAGGAAACTTATAGCAAGTGGGATGACATTAAGTCCAAGATGCGTGCATGGAAGGAGGCAATAAGGCCTCTATCACTCACTGCATCACTTATTCCATTGCTACTTGGCGCGGCCATTGCTTATGGTACAGGAACTGGATTCAACTGGGGATTATTTATCCTGACCTTACTCGGTGGCTTGATGATACAGGCAGGAACCAATATGATTAACGACTGGAAAGACGCAGACCGGGACCAGGAAAACGTCCAGGGAATAAGACCGTTTACCGGTGGTTCTAAAATGATACAACTAGGACTTATTTCTCGAGCTGATATGGGCTTCTTTGGGATGCTTATGAGTGGAATCGCAGCAATTATAGGTATTTATCTTATGTTCCAGTCCGGCTGGGGATTGCTACCATTGATTCTATATGGACTTCTGGCGGGTGCAATGTACACGGGAGAGCAAGGAAAGTTTTCCTTTATTAATATGACAGCAGGAGTTGCCGAATTTCTGATAGCGACTACGTATGGTGTGTTTATGACATTGGGAGCGTATTACGTGCAGACAGGACATTTCTCATGGGAAGTATTCCTTATTTCCTTACCTGTTGCGATATTGGTTACCAATGTTCTTTTAATCAACCAATTCCAGGATGCAGATTCTGATGCCAAGACCAAGAAAAACACGCTTGTCGTACGTCTGGGTAAGCAAAAATCAAAGAATGTATTGATCGCTTTCTTTATTATTGCTTACGCTATTATCGCCATTCTTCCATTGATAGGAGTAGCGCCAATGGCATTATACTTTGCCTTCTTGTCGCTACCATTTGCTATTCAGGCTATGCGATATACACAGAAGAATTACGATAAGACTTCAATCGATCTGATTTCAGGAAATGCTCATACTGCAATCGCACATTTATTCTCAGGTCTTTTACTTGTCTTTGCTTATCTGTTGCAGAATCAGAACCAGAGTTTGGCATTGCCACTTGTTTATCTGGCAGGAGCGTTTATCCTCGTTGCGTGGGTGTGGACATATATCGAGCGCAAGAAGAAAGATATGGATCAGTTCCGACTGGCGATGAAGAAGTAGGATATGGTTTCCATATTTAATCAATAAAAAAGGTCGGAAGCCCCTGTGGATTTCCGACCTTTTTTATTCTAAGATACTTTACGACTCTTTAGAATTTTTCTTTGCCATATTATCAAGGAATGGCTGAATCAAATCTATAGGAATCGGGAATAAGGTTGTCGTATTGTTTCCTGTAGAAATTTCAGATAATGTCTGTAGGTAACGCAGTGTCAATGCGCTAGGATCCTGTGAAATTACCTGTGCAGCTGCAGTAAGTTTTTCTGATGCCTGGTACTCTCCTTCCGCAGCAATAACCTTAGCACGTCTTTCTCTTTCTGCTTCTGCTTGCCTAGCCATAGCACGTTGCATCTCCTGTGGAAGGTCAATCTGCTTCACCTCAACATTGGATACTTTTATCCCCCATGGTTCAGTGTGAGCGTCAATAATTTCCTGCAATTGCAAGTTGAGTTTATCTCTTTCAGAAAGTAATTCGTCAAGTTCTGATTGCCCAAGGACACTTCTGAGCGTCGTTTGCGAAAGCTGAGAAGTCGCATACATATAATCCTCCACTTCAATTATGGCCTTTTCTGCATTCATTACGCGGAAATAAACAACAGCGTTCACTTTTAAAGATACGTTATCCTGTGTGATAATATCCTGTGGCGGGATGTCATAAACGATAGTACGCAAGCTGACTTTCATCATTTTATCGATAAACGGGAAGAGGAATATAAGTCCCGGCCCTTTTGATCCTCCGGAGACTATACGTCCCAGACGGAAAATTACTGCTCGCTCGTATTCTTTAATAATCTTAATCGAGTTTACGAGTATTAATACCGCAAAAATGATTATTACATATAAACCTATAGGTACTGTTTCCATATATTTTTCTATTTATGATTGGTTAATCAATTGGTTTCACATAAAGTTTCAAATCATCAATTTCAGTTATCTCCACCTCCATCCCTGCTGGAACTTCTCCTGCTATACTGTGAGCATCCCAGATTTCTCCCATGACCCGGACTTTACCGACGGGATTTAAATCGGTAATGACTTTGGCAGTTTTACCTACCATTCCGGTGCTACCGGTCTTAGTTTTACCCTTGAGTGCCTTTACTCCCAGCCCCAGGAGAAAGATAAAGAAAATAGCAGTCAGGATTACTGAACTTATAAGAACTGTCCACGAAATATCCACAACGTCAAATGATGGCTCTGTTTTAATTAAAAATATTGATCCCAAAAATAAGGAAATTACTCCACCTATCGATAGTATTCCATAAGATTGAAATTTAATCTCCAGTATAAACAAGACTATTCCGAGGATAATCAGAAAAAGACCTGTATAATCAACAGGTAATAGGCTCATTCCATAACCGGACAGAATCAGGCTTATAACGCCGATGACTCCCGGGAATATTCCTCCGGGATTAAATACTTCAAACAATATCCCCATCACCCCAAGCAAGAGGAGAAGGTACATGATATTGGGGTCGTTTAACTTATTCATGAAGCGTTCCATCGCATTCATTTTAAAGTGAATGGATTCAGCACCCGCAACACTAAAGCGCTGTTCACGTTCCGTACCTTCGTGTAGGACAAAGTTATTTACCTGGGATAGCAAATCCTGCGTATTATTGGCAAGTATGTCGATAATTCCTTGTTGATGTGCTTCTCTAGCGGTAAAAGAACGGCTGTTATTTACCATTTCCATAATGAGTTCAGGGTTTTTCCCCCGCTTTTCTGCAATAGATCGGATAAATGCAGATGCATCTTCCGTTATCTTATCATTCATTATAGAATCTACGCTTCCGACAGCAGAGACTGGATGTGAAGCACCTATATTGGTACCGGGGCTCATCGCTGAGATATCGGCAGCAAGAGCAATAAAAGCACCTGCAGAGCCTGCATGAGCTCCGGCAGGAGTAACGTATGAAACTACGGGTATGTCGGACTCCATGATACTTCCAACAATATCACGCGTGGATTTCAATAATCCACCGGGCGTATTTATTTTCAATATGATAAGAGAAACATCTTGTGCTTTTGCCTCCCGGATTCCATTATTAATATACTGCGCTGTCGCTGCAAAAACAGGTGAGTCGAGGTCGAGAACCATTACTCTAGAGCTTTGTGCCGACAATGCTATCGATACAAAAACCAGAAAACTCACAAGTACCGTCCTTAATTCAGTCATCTGATAATATTCTATTAATTCCTTAAAGATAACATATCCTGACTAAGAATAGATTAACAGTAAATATTTATAACGAGAAAATCGGCAAAGTACTCGATTGAGCATTTGCGAAAGCATAAAAATCACTTATGCCTTAAAATTCTGAAACATATCTATCCATGTAATCGGCGCGTGCGTCCATCCACTGTAATACACGAGCCAGATCATCATTTATATCCCCAGAAGCTGTCCTGCTTCCCCAGACTCCATGGTCGTTATCATAAGCAGGCGCAACTTTTACAGCCCACTCACTTACGCTACTTCGCAAGTTCTGATACTGTCTCAGTCGGAAATTAGTCCACTTAGTCTTAATGAGTTTCTGCATGTGAGGATCTTCCATAATACGGCCAAAGAATTGAGCTCCTACTAAACCGGCATCATCGATAAAGAGCGGGTATTCTGCAGAATACAGAGGAAAATGAGGACTACCGTCTCCACCATAACCAAAGCCCCAGTCAAAATCCCAAATGATTCCCATCCTGAATTTACCGCCCGCTTTCCTGTTGATATACGTACTCTTAGGGTGGTTTAACTCACGATTAAGAGTGAAATTATACACTATCATATAATCCGCAAAGGCTTCATCATCAAAGTAATCCAGATAGTTATTATCCGGGAAAGATGCATCGTAAACCAGCGCCTCCAATTTCTCAAATTCTTCTTTCACATCAGACAGCAATTCATCTTGTTCTGATTGACTAAGATCTTTGGCCTTGGGATATTGAATCATAACCGGTAATCCATAATTTTCTGAATAAAATTGCAGGTCTTCATCAAAGTACACATCCAATTCCAGTAGCCAGCCATCATCACCTATATCAATACGCCCTTCGGCCACTTCCTTGTGTTCTGTAAACACATAAAAACCCTGATACTTACCGTTAATCGTCACCTCGACAGGTATGGTGTGATTGGTATATGGGATTCCCATCATCTGCCCCATTTTATATGGTATCGATTCCAGCAATAAGGTACCATCAAGGTAGGAATTCAGCAAAACCCAGTTTTTGGCTGCAGGAAGTCCAAACAAGGATTCCTTACTATCCAATTTCATTCTATATGGCTTCTTAGGCATTGCCCATGTTGAATTACCTCTACCCCGGATCCCCATGCTTCCCTCATAATCATCATAATCACCTTTCCCTTCAATACGTAGACTAGCAATTATGTATTCTTCCTTGGTATCAATTTTATCTTTACCCTCAAGTTCGATATACAAATGTGGCAATTCATAGACCGGTGGATCATCATCTATAATCGGATCCTTATCGTTGCACGATGCTATAAATAATAATAACAGTAAAAGGCTAGCTGTCCTATAAAATAATTTCATGTAAAAGTGATTTAAAAACGTTCTTATCCTTATTTACCCAACTAACGGAAATCTAGTGACAATTGTGTATCCCAAAAGGATATTATTTTTGATTTTCATCAAATATCAATTCTGTTCTTTTTCGATTTTTTACTACCAAAATCAACAAAATGCTTGAATTGGTAGTTTTAGCAATACCTTATGACTCCTTCAAATCGCAATCAGGGTTTTCCGAGGAATCGGCAATATTTGCGCGAAGATAAGAATTTCATAAGCTTACACAAGTGAAATCAAGGACCACAAAATGAAATTTTATTTATGAAATCAGGCTTTACATATATCAGTACTGAGGAGATTTCCAGCTCCTTAACTGACTACATCATTATTGATAGTCGACCTATGGCTGCATTCAACGGTTGGCAATTAAAAAACGAAGAGCGTGGCGGGCATATCCCCGGAGCAAAGAGCATCCCTTACGAATGGACGCAGTTTATTGACTGGGTTGAAGTCCTCGAGGAAAAAGGTATAGGAAAAGACAATCAAGTAATCATTTATGATTACGATGCAGACAGAATGGAGGAAATGGCTGTTGCTCTTCACAGGCTGGGCTATAGGGAGATATTTCTTTACGACAAATTCATTGAGGAATGGATAACTGATAGCAATTTGCCATTGGAAAAACTCGCAAGATATAGTCAGCTCGTGTATCCGGCCTGGCTCAAGCAGTTATTAGACGGAAAAAATCCTCCACATTACGAGGGGAAGAATTATGTAATTTGTCATTCACATTATGACAATTATGCTGATTATCTCCAGGGTCATATTCCCGGCGCTATTTCAATGGATAGCAATACCCTCGAATCAACTGAGACCTGGAACAGGAGGAGCCCTGATGAATTACGACATACATTATTGTCTATGGGGATTGATACTGATACAACGGTGATTGTGTATGGTCGCTACTCCCACCCTTCCTTTGAAGAGCAGGAGTTTCCGGGGCAGAGCGCAGGCCATCTAGGTGCGATCCGCTGTGCTGCGATTTTGCTTTATGCCGGAGTCAAAGACGTTAAAATCCTCAATGGTGGTCTTTCAAGCTGGGAAATGGAGGGCTATAAGCTTTCGCAAATAGCAGAGCTACCCAGGCCCATTCTTGATTTTGGAGTGGAGATTCCACAACATCCGGAATTCTTTATCGATACTGAAGAAGCAAAGGAATATCTGGCGGCTAGTGATAGCGAGCTGGTCAGTATACGAAGCTGGAGGGAATTCATCGGTGAATATAGCGGATATCACTATATCGAGAAAAAAGGGCGTATTCCCGGTGCATTATTTGGCAATTGTGGCAGTGACGCCTATCACATGGAAAACTACAGAAACTTTGACCACACGATGAGGCAGGCTGATGAAGTCGCAGAAAAGTGGATTGAAGGAGGCATTACTCCTGACAAGAAACTCGCGTTTTATTGCGGAACCGGCTGGCGAGGAAGTGAGGCTTTTTTCAATGCTTATTTAATGGGCTGGCCGCGTGTTGCAGTCTATGACGGAGGATGGTACGAATGGAGCGCAGATCCAGAAAATCCGATTGAAACCGGCATTCCATAAAAGCCTGAAAGCCATACATGTAAGCCCTATTTATAAACACAATTAGATATGTCGGACTTACTATTCTTCATATCTTTGCACCTATGCACCATATAAACAGTGAGAGGATTTTTATCAGGGCAATTTCCTTGTTCAATTATATTCTCTTGTCAACTACTGGCAACTGCTTATTAATGTATCATACATTTAAGCAATCGTTAAATAAAAAGTTTGCATTACATGCAACTCATTTGAAGAAAATGCGTTTATATAGTGTAAAAACAACTACTATGTAGTTATTTTAATAATTTGATTAACAAATAACTGATTAACTTATGAGTAAATTTGATGACGCTGTTGCAAAGTACACAGCAGAAAGCAAAAATCTTAAACTTGGTCTTTCAGAAGACTACATTAGAAAAGTTGCTAAAGGTTTAGGGCCTTCAATTTATAATGCTGATGCCGAAACTGTAGCTGGTTCCGATCCTGAAGAATTAAAGACGGTTAAGAACAACTTCCTTATCAAAAAACTTGGTCTTAAAGATGGTCCTGAACTAGACAAGGCTATCGATGAAGTTATAGAAAAATTGGGAAGATCCAACCGTAACAAGTACAGAGCATTAATTTATGGTCTGCTTGCACAAAAATTCAACAAAGAGTCTGTTTACGACAAATAAGGAACTCTTTCAGAATTAAAGCCGTTTCAATTAAAGAATCCATGCTTTGATTATTTGGTTTTGAAAGCATAAAATTCTAACAGACGGTAGTGAAAAAGGGTAGATTTCTCAGAAAGTCTGCCCTTTTTCTATTGTAGCAATAAACAATTTTGAAGGTATTGCCTTTCAGTATTGCACAGAAATCATTTGCGAAAGCTGATAGTTATGCTTACGCAAATGCAATAATTAGTAAATTTGTCGTATGAAACGCGTAGTCATAGGTTTATCGGGTGGAGTTGATTCAAGTGTTGCAGCATATCTCTTGCAAGAACAAGGGTATGAGGTGATTGCTATGTTTATGCGGAACTGGCACAACGATGATGTCATCCTGTCCAATGAATGTCCATGGATTGAAGACTCCAATGATGCGCTTGCCGTGGCGGAGCATCTCGGGATTCCTTATTATGTGATGGATTTCAGCAAGGAGTACAAAGAGCGGATTGTCGATTATATGTTTGACGAATATCAGCGCGGACGTACACCTAATCCGGATGTGCTATGCAACCGCGAAATCAAATTTGATATTTTCCGTAAAGCAGCGATGGATCTGGGGGCTGATTACGTCGCCACCGGTCATTACTGCCGTAAATTTACGGACGAAAACGGCGTTCATCATCTTCTGTCAGGAAAGGACAAGAATAAGGATCAGTCGTATTTCTTATGTCAGGTAACACAGGAACAACTAAGTAATGCTTTATTCCCCATCGGACATCTGCAAAAATCAGAAGTGCGGGATCTTGCTCATGAGCTTGGTCTCCCTGTCGCCGACAAAAAGGATTCACAAGGCCTTTGTTTTATAGGTAAGGTGGATTTACCGACATTTTTGCAGCAACAACTGGAAGCAAAGCCCGGTGATGTAATTGAGATTTCTGCTGATTTACAGAAGTTGGAGGAGTATCACCGTATTCCTGTCGATATTCAACATGTGGAGGCACTCGCAGAGCCATTTTCCTTTACGCGGGATGAAGGCTTCAAGGTAGCAGAACATCAGGGTGCACATTTCTATACGATTGGCCAAAGGAAAGGCTTGCATATCGGTGGTCGTCCCCACCCCTCTTATGTCCTGCAGACGGACACAGAAACCAATCTCGTTTTTTCCGGGCAACTCGGAGAGCATCCGGGCTTGAATCGCTATGCACTGAAGATTGAATCGGATGAGATCCACTATATCAATCCTGCTGATGCACTTCAGGTCGGTGAAACACAGCGCTTGCAGGCTCGTATCCGATACAGACAGGATTTACAGGATGTCACTTTAATAATGAAGGAGGACGGCTTGTATCTTCTCTTTGATGAAATTCAACGCGGTATTGCATCGGGGCAATTTGCAGCCTGGTATGATGGAGAGAAACTGGTTGGATCGGGGGTGATAGCGTGACCCTTCGAGTAATCCTCGCTACCCTTCGAGTGCGCTTCGCTTCCTCAGGGACCTGCTCGTCACCTCAGGGTCCGCCCAGAAATCAGTTATAAGAAAACAGGATTCAGAAGTTCACATTTTAAGTGCAGTTTTATATTGTTCGGTGATCTAGTGATCTAGTGATCTAGTGATCTAGTGATCTAGTGATCTAGTGATCTACTGGAACTGCTCAAATAAAAACTAAATCCATTGCAGATAGTATCAGATGATATATCATTTCATCTGATTGTTTCTCCTCCCGCAAATTTCGCAGATAGAAAACAAAAAACCCACAGAACTCCTTCGCTCCGTGGGTCTTATCTTTAAAGGTCAAGAAGTGATTATTTATAATTCCTTCTTCTCAACATTTGCCTTTGCCTTTGCCTAAACCCTGTGAAATGGCTTCGCCATGAGCCTATGGCTCATATTTCACAGGGTAAACCTTAAATAACAAGTAGGTCCATAAACTTATTCACTGAAAGCTTCAGGATATCCTCATACTCAAGCGTATGATCAAGGATAGTATTCTGCTGCTTTTCAGGGAAGATTCTCGCAAGGTTGATCTTGTACTTCTTAATCAACTCAGGGAAACCTTCTTCTCTGCGACGCTTATGCCCGATAGGATATTCTACCACAACTTCTTCAAGAACAGTTCCATCGTTCAACTCGATTGTAAGAGCATTGGCGATAGAGCGCTTTTCAGGATCGTGATAATCCAGTGTAAACTGCTTATCCTCTGCAGTTACCATCTTGTCGCGTAATGCATCAACACGCGGATCGGATGCGATATCATCCTCATAATCCATAGCAGTCAATCTACCATGAATAAGTGGTATTGCAATCATATACTGCAAGCAGTGGTCTCTGTCAGCAGGGTTATCAAGTGGTCCCGTCTTGTCGATAATACGGATAGCAGCCTCGTGGGTGCGAATGCTAATCTTCTTGATATCATCGGAAGTCTTGCCCATTTCCTGAAGTTTTCCGTACAAGGTCATTGCCGCTTCAACTGCAGTCTGTGCGTGGAATTCCGCCGGGAAAGAAATCTTAAAGAGAACATGCTCCATTACATAAGAACCATAATCGCGCTGAAACTTAAATTCCTTACCTCCAAAGGAAATATCATAGAAACCCCAGGTCTTGGCAGTTAACACAGATGGATAACCCATTTCTCCTGTCTGCGCAATCAGAGCAAGTCTTACTGCTCTTGAAGTTGCATCTCCAGCAGCCCATGATTTACGGCTACCGGTGTTGGGAGCGTGGCGATAAGTTCTGATTGACTGACCGTCTACAAATACATGTGACAGTGCATTAATCAATTCGTCTCTGGTCAAGCCAATCAACTTTCCTACTACAGCTGTAGAAGCAAGTTTCACAAGAATTACGTGGTCAATTCCCACTCTGTTAAAAGCATTTTCAAGAGCCATAACTCCCTGTACTTCGTGCGCCATAATCATCGCTTCAAGTACCTGCTTCATATTCAATGGTTCCTTTCCATCTGCGATACTACTTCTAGAAAGCCAGTCTGCTACTGCGAGAATAGCACCCAGGTTATCTGATGGGTGTCCCCATTCTGCTGCAAGCCAGGTATCGTTAAAGTCAAGCCAACGTACCATTGCTCCTATATCAAAGGCCGCTTGTACAGGATCCAGCTGGAACTGCGTTCCAAATACCTTTGCACCATTGGGTACAACGGTTCCTTTTACAATCGGTCCCAGCATCTTGGTACATGCAGGGTAAGTCAACGCCTCAAGTCCACAGCCGATGGTATCCAGCAAGCAATAATGCGCTGTTTTCCATGCAAGGTCACTCTTAATCTCATAGTTCAATACATAATCCGCAATATCCACTAACACCTTATCCGGTTGTGGCCTTTCATTAGAAATCTGTGCTGTCATTCATTTAAAACTTTAAAAAAATTGATAATTTATTTTCTCTTGGAAATAGGAACGTACTCTCTGTCTTCCGGTCCTGTATAATTTGCACTCGGACGGATAATTTTCCCGTCTTGTCTTTGTTCAATTACGTGCGCTGCCCAGCCTGTGATACGCGACATCACAAACAAAGGCGTGAACATATCCGTAGGCACTCCCATACGATGGTAAGCTACTGCAGAGAACCAATCGAGATTGGGGAACATTTTCTTTTCTCTCCACATTACGCTTTCCAGCCTTTCTGCAACATCGTACAGCAAGGTATCTCCTGCCTCATCGGAAAGTTCTTTGGCAATACCCTTGATGATATCATTACGCGGATCGGAAACGGTATATACCGGATGCCCAAATCCTATAATAATTTCTTTTCTGCCCAATCTCTCAATTATATCGGTTTCAGCTTCCTCTGCTGAATCATATCTGCTCTGAATATCAAATGCCACTTCATTGGCTCCTCCGTGCTTTGGTCCTCTTAGAGCTCCTATCGCTCCGGTAATAGCAGAGTACATATCCGAACCCGTTCCGGCAATCACACGACTGGTAAAAGTAGAAGCGTTAAACTCATGCTCTGCATAGAGGATCAAAGATACCTGCATTGCTCTTACCATTGTTTCTGTAGGCCTTATTCCATGTAAGAGATGCAAGAAGTGTCCTCCCACGGTCTCGTCATCTGTTTCAACGTCGATTTCCACTCCATTATGTGTATAATGATACCAGAACAACATCGCGGAACCAAAGGAGGCTATCAGTTTATCCGCAATATCTCTAGCTCCGGTCAGGCTATGGTCATCCTTTTCCGGCAGAACTGATCCCATAACGGACACATAAGTACGCAAAACATCCATCGGATGCGCTGCAGCCGGAATTTGCGAAAGCACATCTTTAACAATAACCGGCAGAGATCGCAGCGATTGTAACTTGGCTTTATAGGCAGTCAACTGTGCCTTTGTCGGTAGTTTCCCATAAATAAGCAGATAAGCTACCTCCTCAAATTCCGCCTTAGTAGCTAAATCGTGAATATCATAACCGCGGTAGTGTAAATCATTTCCGCTTTTCCCTACCGTACATAATGCCGTATTTCCTGCTGCGACTCCGGAAAGAGCCACGCTTTTCTTGGGTTTAAATGTTCCTTGATTTTCAGCCATTTTTATTCTGTTTAAATAGATTATTTAATTTTTCTTCATAAGTGTGATAGCCTATGCTTTGGTACAACTCTTCTCGCGTCTGCATGGTATCCAGCACATTTTTCTGTGTTCCTTCTCTGCGGATATGCTCATACACATTTAACGCCGCTTTATTAGCAGCTCTGAAAGCAGATAAAGGATAGAGTATCAATCCTACGCCCGCTTCTCTGAGTTGATCAACAGTATACATTTCTATCATCCCAAATTCTGTGATATTGGCAAGGACGGGGACTCCGCTTGCATCGACAAATCTTTGATAATAAGTCAAGTCAGGAACAGCTTCCGCAAATATAAAGTCTGCCCCGGCTTCCGCATACGCTGCTGCGCGTTCAAGGGTTCTCTCTACTCCTTCATTTGCGAAAGCATCCGTACGCGCACCGATAACAAAGTTTTCATCGGTCCTTGCATCGACAGTTGCTTTGATTCTATCTACCATTTCCTCCATGCTTACGACCTCTTTGCCCGGGCGATGTCCACAGCGCTTGGCGCCCACCTGATCCTCAATGTGAAGAGCAGCAGCACCGGCTTTAATAAGTGACCGCACTGTACGCGCTATATTGAATGCGGATGGTCCAAAGCCCGTATCCACATCCACGAGAAGCGGCAGGTCAGTGACATTGGTAATCCGGCGTATTTCTATGAGGGCATCTTCAAGATTGGTAATGCCGAGATCGGGGATTCCTAGTGATCCTGCAGCAAGTCCCCCACCCGATAGATAAATTGCATTATATCCCGTCTGCTCTGCAAGGAGAGCATGATTGGCGTTAATGGTTCCTACAATCTGCAAAGGTTTCTCCTTTTCCATTGCTTGTCGGAAACGCAGCCCGGGAGAGTATGGATATGATTTTGTATTCATTGCTATTATAATTCCAGGTAGTTAAAATTGTTTATTTTGTACTCGCATCTTTTTCATGCTTTATCCGATTCCCTATAATATTTGCTTTCAAACAAATTTTTTGGTCATTTCAGGATAATTTTAAGGCATTTTTGCGAAAGTCCAAATATACGCTTTTTTAAGGACTATAACATCTGAAACTACAAGCGAATACCGCAAAAGGGGAATCTTGAGTTCAATTGCAAAATTTTGAGAAAACAAATTATAGATTTATGGGAAAATAATTGGCGAATCTTTAAGTTTGTGCGTATAATAGAGTCGAATATTAATTCAACTGTCCCTGGAATGGAAAATAAATTATTTTAATGTCAACCATTACCTGTATTCGGCTGTTAAAAAATAAAAAATATCGCGATATGAAAAAGAACATTGGTTCAACTGATCGATTGGTAAGAATTTTGCTTGCACTTGTGCTCACAATCCTATATGCCGGAGGAGCTTTTAAAGGGTGGTGGGCTGTATTAGCTGGCTTTCTAGTACTTATGCTGCTTACTACTTCTTCTATGAGATTCTGTCCGATTTATTCACCTTTCCGTATATCCACAGCGAAGGATGAATCTGATGACATTGACGTAGAGGTGGTAGAATAACATATCGAAAGGCGGTGCTTTTCTGTCATGGATTTAAAAAACTGGAAACTGAGACTATTTCTTTTGTCGACAAATTATCGGACAAATGATGGCAGTTGATTTATGCCTACTATAGACAGATAAGCTGTATGCAATCGCAAAATACTCCCTTAGGAGTATATCATGAGACTCGCGGATTCTTTAGGATGACCAATGACTGGAAAAACACTATAGTATCTTTTGCGTGATCTACAAATAAAGCACGAAACGAGGACTTTCGGATTAGTCCGAATTCTTAATTTCTAAAAAGGGTATTCTATTTTTTGAATGGTATTAACCAGTGAGAATATATTATTAATCGGTTCATTACTGCTTCTAATCAGCTTAGTAGTGGGTAAAGCCTCATTTAGGTTTGGTGTCCCTACCCTATTACTTTTCCTTGCTGTAGGTATGCTTGCCGGTGTGGACGGTATAGGAAAAATCCAATTTAACGACCCTAAAATAGCACAATTCATAGGCGTAGTCGCTTTAAATATCATTCTGTTCTCCGGCGGATTGGATACCGACTGGAAATCAGTGAAACCGATCTGGAAACAAAGTGCCATTCTTTCCACATTTGGAGTATTAGTTACAGCGTTGGTCCTGGGTTTCTTTGTATACTATATCACTGACTTTACAATATACGAGAGTCTCCTGATGGGCTCGATTGTATCTTCAACCGATGCCGCTGCCGTTTTTTCCATTCTGCGATCCAGGAGTATAGCACTTAAGGATAATATCAGGCCCACACTAGAATTTGAAAGTGGTAGTAACGACCCGATGGCTTATGTTTTAACAGTCTTATTCCTGGGCCTTGTTGTCAATCAGGATCAGAATATCTATTCGATTATTCCTAGCTTTTTTCAGCAGATGGTACTGGGAGGAATAATGGGGTTTCTATTTGGATATTTATCCAAGTATACGATCAACAAAATCAACCTGGGATATGATGGTTTATATCCTATTCTCGTCATAGCACTGGTATTTATCACCTTCTCTGTAACTGAATCCTTTGGCGGCAATGGCTTTTTAGCCATATATATAGCCGGGGTCTTTATCGGGAATCAGGAGTTTATTCAGAAGAAATCAATCCTAAAGATATATGATGGGCTGGCGTGGCTATCGCAGATTGTCCTGTTCTTGACTCTGGGGCTTCTGGTTACGCCTAGTGAAATTATTCCATACCTGGGGATCGGCATGTTAGTCTCCATATTTCTCATTCTTGTCGCCAGACCTGTCGCAGTATTCCTCTCTCTGCTACCTTTCAAAATGACGATAAATCGTCGTGTATATATTGCCTGGGTAGGATTACGAGGTGCCGTGCCTATTGTATTTGCGACTTATCCCTTACTGGCGGGAATCGATAAAGCAAATATGATCTTCAATATCGTTTTCTTTATCTCCATAACTTCAGTTATTATTCAGGGTACAACTATTTCTGCTTTCGCAAAATGGTTCAAAGTTGCCCTTCCAAAAGAAGAGAAACAAATTACTGAGCTGGACAGAATCACATTGGATCTGCCAAAAACTCAATTCAAGAAATTCAGAGTCGCATCTGAAGCTTATGCAGTCGGCAAACAGATAATCGATTTAAGTCTTCCTCCTTCTATCTCTATTGTGATTATCAGAAGGGACCAGGACTATATTCAGGCACATGGTCGGACGATTATCCAAGAAGGTGATATTCTTACTGTCTTGGCAGATTCGGAAGAAGATTTCCAGATCATACAGGGTCAACTTAACAGAAAAGATGCCCTGGTCGCACCATAGCAAAGAGCCAATACAATATATCAGTTCTAGAAATCCAATCAAGTAAAAATCTTTACTTCAGTCTGAGAAATCTTAAAACTTATTAGCTCAAAAGAATCCTTAACCATCCATTCTGAACCAGAACTCGAAATTATTCATTTTCCTCTGTTTCAATTTCAATACGCGGTGGTATCAGTTTATAAACCACCGGAGTTACTATCCTCGACAATAAAGTAGAACTTATTAAGCCCCCTATCAGGACAATTGCCAATGGAGAAATCAGAGGATTATTCGATAAAGCAATCGGAGTTAATCCACCTATTGAGGTTAATGTCGTAAGTATAATCGGCAAGAATCTCGCTTCACCGGCGACTTCTATTGCTTCATCAAGTGCAACTCCTTTCATGCGCAGCTCATTGGTAAAGTCCACTTGTAATATGGTATTCTTGACTTCTATCCCTGCGAGGGCAATCAAGCCTATTGTCGCAACAAAGGACAGGGTCTCTCCTGCAAACAATAAAGCAACTACAGCACCGACAATCCCCAATGGAATAACCGAGAGAACTATCAGAGTACTTTTTAATGTCCGAAACTGCAGGACCAATACTGCAATAAACAAAAAGGCTGCAACGATTATGACTCCACCGAACCCTTGAAACGATTCATTTCGCCCTTCCAGTTCGCCTCCCATTTCATAGCTGTATCCAGCGGGGAGTTTCAATTTATCCATCTTTTTAATGACTTCGCGGATAATACGATCATTGAGGAAGCCATCTCTAACGAATGCTGTAATTGATGATGTCCTTACCTTGTCAATACGGTCTATACTCGTAGGTGAACTTTCAAATTCCAGTTGTGCAATACTATTCAACAGTACTGATTTACCATCCATTGAATTCACATAAAGATTATCAAATACTGTTAAATCCGGATATGAAGATCTGGGAACTGTCAACATAATTTCATAATCAGTATCACTATCTTCCGGATCATTGTACACGCCTACCCGCATCCCACTTATGGCCGTCCTTATGGCTGTAGCTATACTTACAGCCGGTACTCCGAGAGATTGGGCTTTGGCCTTATCAACATTTACACGGATATCTGACTTGAGATTATCTCCCGGATTATTCACGTATATTGTTCCCTCCGTATCGACAAGGAGCTTTTCAACGACGGAAGACCATTTGCGTAAGCTATCTAAATCATCTCCAAATAACTTCACCTCAACAGGCGCGATCATAGGTTGCCCTTGTTCAAAGTCTTTCACTTCAACCTTGGCACCGGGATAAGGAGTCCACTTATCTCTTAATGCAGCTATTAACTCCCGTTTTTTATCGGCTCTGGTATCTGGATGCAGTTGTACAAATATTTCAGCAATCCGACTATTTTCATTTTTCTGAAGCACATTATAGTATATCTGTGGATTTCCTCGACCAACATTGGATGTATAGTATTGTACTTCCGGAATACTGTCAAGTTGTTCTTCAAGTTGCATTACTAGGGAATCTGTATAAAAGATATTCGATTGCGGCGGTGCAAAAACATTCACAAGAAACTGAGGCTTTTCCGATGGCGGGAACAAACTAATCCCCACAACCGGAATCAGTCCCAAAGAACCCATAAAAATCACCGCAGCTACAAGAAGTGCCAAAACTGGATATTTCAATCCCTTCTCCAATATCGGTGCATATACCTTGTGAATCCCCGCCTGCAAATACTGCAGAAAGACGTTCCCTCCTTCTTTCTCCGTGCCACGTAGTATGCGACTTGCAAAGAATGGCACAAGTGTGAGGGCGACAAATAATGATCCGACTATAGTCCCTATTATCGACACCGGGAGACTGCGGATAAACTCACCTGATTCTTCCGGCAAAAATAACAAAGGCATAAAAGCAATTACAAGAGTTGCTGTACAACCGATAACCGCAATGGCAATCTGATTCGTTGCCTTGGAAACTGCTTCTACCCGCTTATATCCTTCACGCATCCAGCGCTGAATATTCTCAACAACGACGATACTATCATCGACAAGCAGCCCCAGTGCAACCACAAATCCTACTATGCTCAACTGATTCAAACTGTAGCCAAAGGCATTCAGGCAAATTATCCCAATTGCCAGAGACATGGGTATTGCGAGCATTACAACAAAGGAGGACCTGGTTCCCAGAGGCAATAAAGTCAGCAAAACCAGACTTATCGCTATCAGGAAATCTCGCCCTAAACCACTAAGTCGCTTATTCACATTATCAGCTTGGTCAAAATGAACTACAAGGTCAATATTAGACGGCAAACTCTCTCTATATTCTTCAATAAGCGGCAAGTACTCTTCCTGGACCTTGGAGATGTTTTCACCTGATTTCATCGCAGCAACTACAGTCGTTGCTCTGAATCCGTTTAATCTAACAATATGCTTTTGCTGGCTATAATCTTGGTAAACATCAGCCAGATCTTTTAGATAAATATTACGATTCTCATTTCCACCGACGATAATATTTTTTATTTCTTCTATCGATTGAAAATCTGCGTGCGTCTTGATGTTGTACGACTTATTCCCCTCGATAATACTTCCTCCGGGAATTTTAAACATTTCACTTTTAATAGCATCGTAAACAGCATTGATAGGGACTTTCAGGTAAGCAAGACGATTTAAATCCAAATCCACTCTTACTATCGGGTCTGGAATGCCTTGTATCTCGACATTTTTCAATCCAGGCACTTGTTCAAGAGTTTTCTTCAACCGTATAGCTGAATGCCTCACTTTATCTCTGGAGGCATTTTCAGAAACGAGTTCCATTTGCAGGATATTTACATCAGAAGGTTTATAAGAGTCTACTTCGATACTGTGTATTTCTTGCGGCAATCGAGTCTTCAAATTATTTACAACCCGACTTAGCTCTTGAAATTTATCATTGACATCCACCTGATAATCATATCTCACCACGAGCAGTGCATAACCATCTCCGATTATACTTTTAATTTCTTTTATCTTATCAAGTCCATAAATTTCATTCTCGATAGGCTTTACCGCAAGCTCCTCTATATCCTTGGGACTAGTTCCGGGGAAAATTATCGTTATAGGATAAGCCGGAGCAGCCATTTCCGGATCTTCTGCCCTGGGCATATTAAGCAGAGCAGATACCCCCAGCACCGCTATCATAAGCGTAATCAAGAGTGTAAACTGATAGTTCTTTATGGCGTAATCCGTAAATCTCATTGCTTATTCGCTTATTACTATTGTAGAGCCATCTTTCAGATAGGCATTTCCTGAAATAATTACTTCTTCAACTCCTTCCAACCCACTTTGGACAACAACTGCTCCAGATTCTATCCTATCAATAATGATCGGTAATTTTACAGCATATTTATTCTGCTTTACAGCAAATACATAAGCCCTATTTCCATCACCTTCCATCACGGCATCAAAAGGAAGTCTCCAGGCTGCTTCTTTACTACCAGAATATATTTTTGCTTTACCAAACAAACCTGTTGCCAATTGAAGTTTTTCCTTATTCTTTACTAGCAAGTGAACCATAAAGCCACCGGACTCCCAATCAATACTTCTGCTTTTCTTGAAGACTATAGCGTCCAAGAGCAGATTTTTATCTATGTCAGTTTCAATTGTAGCAGAATCACCTTCAACGATTAAAGCCCATTGTTCATCACCTACCGAAGTCTTAAAAATCCATTGACCTTTTGTATCTCCGCTCATTAGAAGCACGGGCATCCCCGGTCCGGTCACCTGCCCTTCCTTCATAAAAGTTTCCAGAACGTACCCTCCGGAACGAGCTTTAATTACCGATTCTCCTAAATTATAGTCCACACTCGCTCTCTGCTGTTCGGCTACATCAAGAGCAGTTCTGGCATTCTGCATCTGTTCAAGGGTGGCAACACTGTCCTGAAAAAGATTGGCAGTACGTTCATAATCCCGCATTGCTTTTTCATATATCAGCTCAGCCTGAGTGACCATCGCTTGTATTTCAGTCGTCTTTACTGAGGCGAGGATCTGTCCTGTTGATACTACATCCCCTTCTTTCACATAAATTTTTTCAATAACTCCCCCGTTCTTAAATGACAAAGGTGTTTCATTATCCGTAGTAAAGTAGCCAGTAGAATTAAACACCTGTGCACTGCTATCCATTGAAATCCGCATGAGCTTAACAGGAATATCATCCTTTTCCATAACAACCTTGTCCGCGGCTTCCCGATTTCCGCAACCGCCTATAACAAGCACTAAACCCAATAGAAAAAGTAGGTTCTTCATATCTTTTAATTTCTCCCTATATCGTAAGTAGCATGCTCTCTTTCCAATTCTGCTAGAGTAGACAGCAGCTTAAATTTATTTATATTCAATCCTATTTCTGATTCAGTAAGTTGATTACGCGCATCAACCATTTCAATATAACTATTAGCACCTTCTCGGTATCCTCTGTCGATTAATCTGTGATATGACTTGGCCGCATCGAGTTGCTTACCAGCAGCCAGATAGCTTTCATAGTCTGACCTCAATTTATTCTCAGAGACTCTACTACTTAGTTCTAACTGCTCCTGAAGATACTCCTTCTTTAATTGAGCATCTATGACTGAAAGTTTGGCTCGTTCTATTTCCAGCTTACGTCTATTCCAAGCAAAAATCGGAACATTGAGCTGCATGCCAATCATAAAGTATCTTGATTGCGAGTCAAATTCCCAATTTTCTGCTTGTGCCCCCAGATCTACCATGGCATTAAGAGACGGATATAATTCCGATTTCTTAATATCAACCAGACTACCCATTAAATCAATGGCAGTATCAATGGATTTTAATTCTTCCCGCTGACTGATATTATTTTTGCGACTCAATCTCATTATAACTTTTTGATTAACGTCATACTCCTCCCCGGGCTTTTCAATTTCAGCTCCTAGATTTCGATTCAGTAAGAAATTGAAATAAGCCCGTGCATTGTCGACATTCTGTTCAGCTGCAATCAACATGGCCTTCACCTTTTCAACTTCACTTTCAGCTCGCAACACATAGGCAGGAAGGCCTTTTCCATTTTTAAGGAGACTTTCATTTAATCGCTTTCCTTCTTTAGCCAACTCAAGGGTTGATTCATAAATCTTAACTGCTTCATCAGCTTGCAAATAGGTATAATAGGCCGTTTTCACATTCTTAACCAATTCTCTCTTATAGCTATCCGTATCATATTGGGCCAGATCCAGCTGGTTTTCTTTAATTTTTCTATTGTAAACCATCTCTCGATTATAAATCGGTATGACAATGTGAAATTTGGCATCATAAAAATTACGAGGAAGGAAATTAATCCGCTCATTATCAATCTGAGGGAAGGACTGACTTTGCGTCAACATATTCAAGGTATTATAAACCGGGTTCAGCATATCACCTATAGGCAGATCGATATTTCGCCCCCCGGTAGATGAAACATATTGTGCTTCAAAATCTAAGGTCGGATAGAATAACTTCTTAGCAATTTCAAGCCCATAGATAGCGTCCTCAATTGCAATATCCTTCTGTTGCAATACAATATTATTCACTAAAGCGCTGTCGATATAACTTCCCAGAATCCGATCAGTCTGCCCATTTGCAACGCTTATTAACATAGCAAGCAATAACACAATCAGAACATCTCTTCCTTTTTTCATTATTAACAGTGTTAAGCAATAATTATCTTTTTAAATATTTTCCAGCATATTAGCATACATATCAAAGCTTCTACGTATCAATTCTTCCACATCAATATCATCTTCCAATTTCTCTACAGCAAGGTTAAGATGCCCGTATACATTCAGCGCACAGAGGCCATGCATATTTGCCCATATCATTACTGCCAATACGTCAAGATCATATCCCTGGAAGTATCCGTTCATCTGACAAGCCTTGACAACTTCAACGAGTGTATTAAAAGCCTCTTCTCCTTCTTGCCACCTAGGATCCTCCCTACTTATGTTTAATATATGCTTAAGGGGTTCTTCAAGAATAAACATAATCTCATAGAAATCAGGCTTTTCAAGCGCAAAAGCAATGTAACACCTTCCCATTGCCTTCAGTCTTTCAAAAGGATCTTTAACATGGCTTAAAGTCTTGAAGTCATAAGCAAGCATTCTAAAGCCAATCTGATGTATGGTATGCATTATTTCAGCTTTATCCTTATAGTACAGATATATTGTAGTAGGGCTTATTCCGACACGTGCAGCGATCTTACGCATAGAAGTATTTTCATAACCCTCCTTTACAAAAAGGCTTCTTGCTGCATTTAAAATTTCAGCAGCCAAATCACGCTCTTTTCTTTTCTTCTTCTGAGGCAGTTCCATACGTCTGCAAAGATACTTAACAGTGTTAATTAATTCAAACTAATATGTTCTTTATAAAAGAATAATTAAGTTGTGACAGAGAAATGATTTTCCATGAAACTCTTGAAGAACTTTTATCTTACTTCTCGATTTTTCTGGGTCCTGCTGGGGCTTGCAGCGGTCTTTGCAATGGCTTTCATGATAAGCTTTCTAATGTCGGTGGCGCAGATTCTTTTATCGGCATTTGTCGTGTTCTTCTTCATCGACATTCTCAGTCTATATACAGGCAAAAAAGGAATAGAGATAGAACGTAACTATCCGGAAAAGCTCTCCAATGGCGATGAAAATGATCTTTCCATTTCAATAAAAAACGGCTATCCTTTTAAAGTACTAGTCAAGGTGCTTGAGGAAATCCCAATCCAGTTTCAATATCGAGATTTTCAGCATTCTCTCACCTTGAACCCGGATGAAAAACGCGATCTGAGCTACTCGCTACGCCCTACTGAACGAGGGAAATATATCTTTGGCAAGTGCAATGTTCTCGTGCAGCGATATGGATTGATTGCAAGGAGATTCCAACTAGACGAAGAGCGTATTCTCGCTTGCTATCCATCCTTTATTCAACTTAGAAAATATAGCTTACTAGCTACTACCAATCGTTTGACGGAAGTCGGGGTCAAAAAGTTACGGCGTGTAGGAAACACTATGGAATTTGAGTTAATAAAAGAATATGTTCCCGGTGACGATTATCGTTTTATTAACTGGAAAGCAACTGCCAAGGTCAATAAGGTTATGGTGAATCAGTATCAGGAAGAAAAGTCGCAGCCTATATATTCACTGATAGATCTCAGTAGAAATATGCGGATGCCATTTGAAGAATTGACGCTTCTGGATTATGCAATCAATGCCAGCCTCGTATTATCCAATATCAGTATCATCAAACAGGATAGAGCAGGAATACTCACTTTCTCCAACGCTATCGGAACACATGTACCCGCTCAGCGAAACAACCGTCAGATGCAGAAAATTTCAGAAGCATTATATCATATAAAAACAGAATTTAAAGAGGCAGAATTTGGAAGACTATATTCCTATGTCCGCAGGCAGATAAATCAACGTTCTCTCCTATTTCTCTACACCAATTTTGAAACCATTGATGCGATGCAGAGACAACTTCCGTACATAAGACTATTGAACAAAAGCCATATCGTTGTCGTCGTAATATTCAAGAATACCGAGCTTACACAGATGGCTGATGTGTCGGGAGAGAATGTCCGGGAAATTTACAATCAGATTATTGCAGAGAAACTGGTGTATGAGAAGAACCTCATCGTGCAAAAACTCCAACGAAATGGACTGCAGGTAATTTTAACTGAACCTCAAAATCTAACGGTAAACAGCATTAATAAATATCTGCAGATTAAGGCGAGAGGGCTTATATAGAATACAAGTAGATCCTTCGAAGTATTCAGTGAGTTTGATTCAACTATGAATTTAAGAGGGCGCTAAGGAATACAGCAGCTTACAGATGTGAAAAAGCCGCAACCGGGTCTCTCCGATTACGGCTCTATGCTTATAAAACGGTGTCTTATAACTTAGACTTCAACAACCAGCACTGAATCCGCAGCACCTAGTTCCTGAAGATATGTCTGCATTGCTTTAACCATTGGTTTGGGGCCACAGATATAGAACTTCTGGTTAAAATCACTTATATTATTCTTTAAATATTCCTTGTCGATAAAACCATGTGCATAGGCGGGATGGTTTTCCTGACTTAAGATATTATGAAAGTTTTCACCCAGGATGCTTTCGAGGTCATCCTTTCTGATAATATCTTCCACAGTCTTGTTGGCAAAGAGCAGTTGATTCCCCTCTACTTTATTGTCCTTTTCTAGTTGTCTTAAAATTGCGATAAATGGAGTAATTCCTGCTCCGCCGGCGATAAAAGTCCCCTTTCCATCATATTTAATAGCTCCCCATACGTCATGAATTATCAATTCATCACCTTCCTTAAGAGTATCGAGATGCTTAGTCACCCCATCATGGTCACTATATATTTTTATATTGAACTCAAGGTAAGGTTCTTCGTTAAGGCTTGTAAAGGTAAAGGGTCTTAGCTCAGTATCCCATCCTTCTTGATTTATCGACACCTCAGTTGCTTGCCCCGGGATAAAAGAATAACCTTCCGGTTTTTCAACTCTGAACAAACGCACATCATGGGTGAGTGCCTCCTTCTTCACTATTTTAACTGTATGTTTTTCCATTTTGCTTTAATTTTAGATTTTTAAAGTAGCCGATTGTATAGGTATGAATTCTAAACTCAAATCGGCCGGTCAATATAGTAGAGTACTTTCGTCTCAAAAGGTTACAGCATAATTCATAATATTTCAACTAAAAACGCTTATGGGCTTTCGATACCTAGATTTTCAGACTTTCGTCAAATGAAAGAAGATCGGCTATTATTATTATATCAGGTAAATATTCTTCCTACGTCTATTTAAAACTCATTTACAAACTTATCAGTTCCTACTACCAGAACAAAGTTATCGGTATGAAATATAATAAGTGAAAGCTTTACGGTCAAAATCGCCCTTTATATTCACCGTTCAGCATAATAACAGCCAGGTATTCATAAGTATCCCTGTTTAACATTTGCGAAAGCTAATAAAATACCGTGATCAAATTGATAAAGCAAACCCTTCAATTCACGCAATTAAATGTTACATTAGCACATCCTATTAATCATTATATTATCGTTACAATATGCATAAGATAGCTTTAGCAATTCATGGCGGCGCAGGAACAATTTTAAAAGAGCGCATGACCCCTAATAAAGAAGTTGAATATAAGGCAGCACTTGCTCAGGCAATGGATGCCGGTTATAAAGTACTGATGGAATCCGGTGATGCACTCGATGCGGTCGAAGTAGCTGTAAGAGAGCTGGAGGACTCTCCCCTGTTCAATGCAGGAAAAGGCTCTGTATTTACGCATGAGGGTAAGCATGAGATGGATGCTTCCATAATGGAGGGGAAAAATCTGAATGCAGGGGCTGTCTCAATGATTACAGGAATAAAGAATCCGATCTCACTTGCTAGAGATGTCATGGATAAAAGTGAGCACGTGTTTCTCGCTGCGGAAGGTGCAATGCAGTTTGCTAAGCTACATGGATATGCACTAGAAGAGCCTGATTATTTCTATGATGAGCTGCGCTATAAACAGTGGATAAAGGTCAGGGAAACAGAACGTGCAAGCCTTGACCACGATACTTATGTAGATGAAAAATTTGGCACGGTGGGTGCTGTTGCCTGTGATATAAACGGCAATCTCGCTGCTGCAACTTCAACGGGTGGCTTAACCAATAAACGCTGGGGCCGCGTGGGAGATAGTCCTATCATCGGTTCAGGTAATTATGCCAATAACAACACTTGTGCTGTAAGTTGTACAGGGAGTGGCGAATATTTCATACGTGGTGTCGTGGCTTATGATGTTTCATGCCTGATGGAATACAGAGGAATGAGTCTTCAGGAGGCAGCTGATGAGGTAATTCATAATAGAATAATGAAAATCGGAGGGGATGGCGGTCTTATCGCAGTTGATACTGCCGGAAATATAGCATTACCCTTTAATACCGCAGGAATGTACAGAGCTTGGAGAATATCGGAAAATGAAAAAAACGCAATCTCTGATGAAGGAATCCTCATATATAAATAACTGATTCCAGCCGGACGAATCCGGTATCGCATCATAACATTGCGTTTCCCATTATTAAAAATCTTTCCCGGCAGACTTCCAGCGCAGAATTATTATCGGTACTATAACCCATACTGTCAAGACTAGCATAGATATAGTGCTTCCTATATTACTACCGAAGAATTTCTTGTAAAGCGCACCGGTATATCCCAACAATGCTGAGATATCCAGCTTCAAGAGCATCATTATCCTGGCTAAATCTATCGGATTAGCCACACTAGCGATAAGTGAAAACTTATCTAGTGGGTATTCAGAGAACGAGGATAGAGCGATTAAGAACAGACCGTCATAAACCACGGCCATAAATAACCATATCAAAATAGCATAAGCAAATCCCTTAATACGGTTCTCATTCATCAGAGCTACGTTATATGATATGCCTGAGAATATAAAACTGAGAAAAACGCCCAAGATTATAAGTTGCCCAAATTCCCATATTGCACCGGACTGAAACAAACCGTACATCGCAAAGGGTATTCCCAGCCCCAGGACTAAACTGAGTGAAAGGGAAATTGCAACTCCAAGGTATTGGCCAAGGAAGATTGAACTTCTCTTGACCGGCAAAGCAAGTAATAGATTAATAAATTCTTTGGAACTGTAGAAATACATAACTCCGAATATAGTCCCGATTAACGGAACCAGCAGAATTATTACATTCATCAGAGTAATGATCGCTTTGGATAAACTCGGATTAATAAACAGTAGAGTAACTCCCAGAAGAAAGTAAAACATCAAGTACACATAGGTCCAACTACTGCGGAATAAATCGTAAAAACTGTATTTTAATATCTTAAGCATAGTCAGTCTCCAATAAATTTGCAATAGCATGTTCAAAGTCAGGCTGATTAGTTTCTTCCTTTAATGCTTCTGCAGTACCTTTAAAATATATTTTCCCTTCTAGCATGAAAATTATCTCATCTGATATTTCCTCTACAAAACTCATAATATGAGAAGTTAACAATATAATCTTCCCTTTCTTTTTCTCTTCTTCTATTAAGTCTTTCAGTACGATAAGGGCGGCCGGATCAAGCCCGGTAGTGGGCTCATCAAGAATGAGTAATGGGCTGTCAAACAGTATTGCTAGAACGATATTTACTTTTTGCTTAGTCCCACCTGATAGATTCCCAAGTTTCTTGTCGAGATATGGTCCAAGTCCAAGTCTTGCTACGAGTTCATCTTCACTGAGTTCTGTCCCTCTTCTCAGGTCTTTTATCATCTTAAATAATTCAGTGACCTTGAGGTTCTCCGGAAAATTAGCAATCTGCGGCAGATAGCCTATTGCTTTACGATATTCCCATTGTTTACGTACTGTTTCCCCATTTATCTTTATCTCACCGCCAGTCGGCAATACCATGCCCAGTATGCATTTTATCAAGGTAGTTTTCCCTGAGGCATTGGGTCCAAGGATAGCAACGACGCCTTCTTTATCTATGCTTAAATCAATGCCTTTAAGCACCTCATTTTTGCCAAAATTCTTCTTTAATCCATTAATCTCAATCATGCTCAATCTTTTTCATGCTAGGCTTCGTATCATTAAGGTTTTCCGGTGTAAATACCGGAGATACTTTCTCCGCAAAATCTACTATATCGATAAACATACTTCTAAGCAGTACGATGGCTTCCGGCGACTTATTGACAAGATAGGAAAAAAGTTTAACTGGATTATAGGGTACGTCCCCTATCCCATCTCTATTAAGATCATAACCTCTGTAATCACTCCAATAATTTCCATCAAAAGAATTGCTGTTTACGTGTCCGTTATATGCAATATCAAAGGAATTGTGTAGGAAGTTATTTTTAGTCAAAGTGTTGTGGTAGTTGGCTCCTTTAAAATTAATTGCCCAACCATTGCTTATAAAATCATTGTGCTCGTAGATAATTCTGTTACAGCCCTCTACGTTAATTCCCGTAGTATTCTGTCTGAAGGTATTGTGTGAGAGTCTTGCATCATAAACCTCTTTTAAAAGCATTCCGTAAGCCGTAGTTCCCCAGTTATCACTGAACACATTGTGATGAGCATCCATTTCCTTGGAGAACATAATTGCAATGCCTGCACCATTATTTACATATTTATTTTCTTTAACTGTATTGTTATTGCAGAACATAAAATGTAGGCCGTAACGGATATTATCCTTACTCAGGTTTTTGCTTATAATATTATGATTGGAGAATTCAAAGTAAATACCGTCTCTCATATTGGTAGACTCATTTCCTTCAAGTAAGTTATTGTGGCTATACCAAAGCTGAATTCCGTTCCCGGAATTAAATTCACTTTCAGCCTGGCCATGGACCACATTATTTCTGACGATTCCATTTCTGGATTTCTCTATATAAATCGCAAAAAATGGTTTTTTAATCGTAAGATTTTCAACGATAAAGTTTTCACTTTCTTTCACTCGCACAGCTGCGTAATCTTGCAAGTGGCTTGTTCCGACGTTGATTATTTCAAAGCCGTCTATGGTTACACCATCAGCTTCAATACGGATGATTTCACCTTTGCTTTCGCCATCTATAACTGCACCTGGTTCTGCCTTAAGCGTCAAAGTTTTCTGAATGACAATTCCTGTTTCTTTATACACTCCTTTTTTTACAATAATGGTAGAACCTTCCTCAGCGATATCTATAGCTTCAGTTATACTTTTTATCTCACAACCGGGGCAAACTTCTATAATTGTAGCCATTGATAATTTAGGAATTATTACGATAAAACATATTAAGATTACAATCTGCCATGCCCTCGACTTTAATAGGACTTCACTTCTCATACTATTATTACGCTTACTTACATTAATGTCCCATGTGCATGGAACCGGCGATCTGCCCTTTCACCTTATCCCAGGTAAATAACTCCCCGCCTTTGTCATTCAACAATATCTCCGCATCGCTTTTATTAGCTGTAGCTGAAAGGAATGCGCCCATCGGGCTAGGAATATTTTCACTGATAATAAAAGTGGCAGATTTTACGTCAATCATATTACCTGGGTTTAGGTAATCAGCTGCAAGAATATGCAACATATCGCCTTCATTATCTTCAGAATCCAAGTATTGAATCATACATTCCGTTGCGTCAAACTTAAAATTCTTTCCTTTCTTTGTCACAACTTGTGCTGCATGGCCTTGATCAACAATTGTCATACTGCAATAGGCACACAGTTCCTCGCCATATTCAATTGGCTCAACATTCTGTGAACAAGAAACGAAGAAGACAAAGGCTGCTAATACAAATAGTAGTTTTTTCATGATTATATATTTTAAGTTGCGTTATGTTTTTTGCTTGATCTCCATCCGAGAAGATAGGCTAAAAGGACAAGAGCAAAACTCAGCCCCA
This sequence comes from uncultured Saprospiraceae bacterium, assembly GCA_964423575.1. Classification (GTDB taxonomy): domain Bacteria; phylum Bacteroidota; class Bacteroidia; order Chitinophagales; family Saprospiraceae; genus CAYRFF01. The sequence goes on from CAYRFF010000004.1 coordinate 28,642, forward strand.
TCATCCATCCTCCGATACTAGGCCATGAGTCAACATCAAAGTTTAATAACTTTTGATGACCGAGTAGTGGTGGCTTATAAGTCATTGGATTACCCTGAGGGTCCAAAAGTTGAATACTGGCAGAAGGATCCAGATTGGTACCATAATCAACCAGCCACAGATTGAAATCGTAGATACCTAGCAGCCCCAGTATTGCTGCTATTATAAACCAGACCAGATAAAAGACATGTGACACGACCCCAAAGAATCCAAGGATTCCGATTATTACACCTACTGTTACAAGTCCTATAACAACCTTAGGAAATACACTAAACTCCCACATCTCCTCCGGCTTTGGAATCGTCTTCATTCCAATATAGTGGTTCAATCCATCAATATTGGTTATATCATGTTCTCTTGCGCCTTGTATATCATTCATGTAAATGTACATTCCAAGTCCTTCGGGATATTGTGGAGCAATAAGTTGAATGTGCCACAATGGATAAATAAATAAGGTGAGCAAAACAGCTGCTCCAATAATCATTAATAGGCCTTCTTTCTTCATGGTAATTTGTTTTTGTATATGCGTTTTAAGGTAAGCGGAGCAGGCGCCCCTGCTCCGCTATTCCCGGTCATTGTGAAACAAGAAGCCTAATTCTTGCATCAATCTTCAATAATTCTATATTCTAACTATTCAAGTCCCAGCACCTCATCATCCAATGACCATGATAGGCCAATATCGGAATCAGCAGCTGACACTCGCACGTATCCACCCATTTCCTGGTGAAGCGCGGAACAGAAGTCCGTACAATAGAATGGATAAACTCCTACGTTCTTAGGTTCCCAAGTAATTGTAGTAGTCCTTCCAGGTACAATCAGAAGCTCTGAGTTGTTCATACCAAGGATTGCAAAACCGTGAGGAATATCATAATCCTGCTCCATGTTAGTAATGTGGAAGTATACCTTATCTCCTACTTTTACTCCTTCAATGTTATCCGGAACAAAGTGGCTACGAATCATCGCCATATTGATATGAACTTCGTTTCCGATTCTCTCAACTTTCACATCCTTAGGACTCTTCGCTACGTATTTATGCGTGTTTTCTCTCAAGCTGTAGATCTCTCTGGTATTAGGAACAATCTTATCAGCATGTACCATAGAAGCATAGTGAGGCTCACCAATGGTAGGGAAGTCGATAAGTAATTCCATCTTTTCTCCTGAGATATCAAACAACTGTGCTGACTGGAACAATTCCGGACCTACAGGAAGATATCTGTCCTTAGTAATCTTGTTCATTACAAGTAGATATTTTCCATCAGGCTTACGGCTGTTACCACCTGGGATACAAAGGTGTCCAGGAGAGTAGTAAGCAGGGTGTCTGTCTACAACCTCAAGTGTCTCTACGTCCCACTTTACAACTTCGGAGGAAACGAAAAAAGTAGTATAAGCAAATCCTTTGTCATCAAACTCTGTGTGAAGAGGTCCGATACCAGGCTGCTTAACGATACCTTTAATTGTATTGTCAAAGTTAAGGATAGGAATACCGTATGCCTCACCTTCGTAATCTTCATTTTCGATAGCCTCCATCATCTTGGAGAATGAGTGTACTACGATATTAGCAGCAAGCTTACCATTACTGATGATATACTCTCCTGATGGGTCAACATCACAACCGTGTGGTGACTTGGAAGAAGGCATCAAGTAAACCATTCCTGGCAATTCAGCCGGATCAAGCATCAATACTTCATCTCCCCAAGTAGTAGTTGCTGTGTGTGAGTTTTCATCCATCTTGTTATGTGCATATCTCGCAGGCATCTTAGTACCTCTACCTTCCTTTATATACTCTTCAGCTTTCTTCCAGTTGATAGCCACAACAAAGTCCTTATCGTTCTTTGATGCGTTTACCTCCTGTAAAGAATGCGCCTCTTCAGTGTTATAAGTAGTGAAGAAGAACCATCCGTGAGACTTATCTCTTCCAGGGTGACCTAAGTCATAGTTAAAACCAGGCATTAAAATTTGGAAGGCAAGATCCATATCGCCACTCTGCTGATCAACACTGATAAAGGACATAGTACCTTTAAAGTTTCCCTTATACTCATCAATAGGCATATCTCTCTGTGGTACAGGAACTCCAAAACGTGTTCCTGCTACAACGTATTCCGTATTTTCAGTAATAAAAGATGAACTGTGGTTACCAGCACTATGAGGAAGCTCGATAATCTCTACTGTCTCAAAGTTGGTTAAATCGATTCTCGCGATACGCGGAGTATTGTTTCCGTTAATAAACATCCAGCGACCGTCAATCTCTCCATTTGTCTGAGATGCGTCCGGATGGTGTGAATCGTCCCATGGAACAAATCCATAAGAAGTCATCAACATCGGCTTAGTCTCCTCGCTATAACCCCAACCGGTCTGCGGATCTTGAGAAAAGACAGGTACTTCCTTGATCAACCTTGCAGATGGAAAAGCGTAAACTGGCAATTGCCCGCTAAATCCACCGGAAAGGAATCCGTAGTACTCATCATACTCACCGGGTGCTACGTATACTTTTTCAGCAGCACTTTTGTTACCATTACTAGTGGCTCCTCCTGGCTGGCAAGCAGCAAAAATGGAAAGAACCATCAATAACCCAAATAATTGAACTAAATTCTTCATAATTGATTGTTTAAATGTTAATAATTATTACAGCGTCCTAAAATATTCTAAAATGGCTCTCGCCTCTTCCTCTGTAAGGCTTTGGTTGGCCATCGGTGTTCCATTATATTCTATTAATAGTTGTCTGGCTACCGGATCTTCTTCCACCATTCTCTCCGGATCGAGAATCATATTCATCACCCACTCCGGAGATCTCCTATCCAAGATATCCTTAGGTGCAGGTCCGATAAACTTTTTGGTAGGATTATGGCATGCAAGACAATAGATGTCATACAATTCATGTCCCTGAGCTGCCAGTGCTTCATCAATCTGCTCTGCAAGCGTTACTGATGTAACAGGACCCACTCCCTTATTCTCCATATCAACTGCCACACCATCAACCTTATCGTAAGTTGGCATCTCCTTCTTTTCTTCTTTTTTAGTTTCCTTTACCTGCGTAGTATCTCCACCTGAGCCACCGCAAGCTGCTAAAAGGCTAATCATAAAGGTTGCGACCATTAAAAAAATTAAATTCTTTTTCATACAGTACTTTGTTTTTAGAACCGGTGCAAACGTTTGCGATTTCTCTTGTTTCACTTCAGACTTTCGCTCTCCGACCGTTTTGTAATTAATTAATTTTATTCACTTGTTTTTTACTACCGTAAAGATGAGACTATATTATAAAAGGAACAATGACACAGAATTGGTCAAACTATGATTCTAATCATATTTTAGACCTTTTTATCCCTTTTATGGGCTTCCGGTAAGATTTTGTAAAGGGTTTTCCCTGTTCTATGAGTAGATTTAAGCTTTGGCTCAAATGATAAACCAGCTCTAGTTCAGCATATTTTCCAAGCCGTGCTCATTGAGAATTTCAATCGAGCGGCCATCAATTTCTATAAGCTTTTCCGCTCTGAAATCGCTGAGAGTTCGGATAAGAGATTCAGTAGTGGTCCCTGCAAGCTGTGCAAGTTCCTCACGTGTCATCCTGATTTTAATTTGCTTCTGACCCTCTTCCACAAATTGATTTTTCAAAAGTATAAGCGTATTGGCAACTCTTTTCCTAAGTGAATCGTATGCCAGGAGAACCATTTGATCAGCTTTATAATTATTTTTATCAACAAGGACCTTGGTAAATTCGAGTGCAAAAGCGGCATTACTCTGAATTTCATTGAGAAAATCTTCTCGCGAAATCAGTAACAATTCACAATTCTCAAGTGCAATCGCTGTAACTCTATAACCACTATTTTCCAGGAGTGCAATATAGCCGACAAAGTCTCCTGCTGTATAGAGTCCTACAGTTAACTCTTTGCCATCTTCATTATTTTTAACGGCCTTAACTTTCCCCTTCTTAATATAAAATAGTGTCTGTGGATAATTGCCTTCCCCGAAGATCACTTGCTTCTTTTTATAACTGGCCGGAATGGCATTTTTCAATAGCCGCTCCTGCGTCATTTTATATGTATATTCTGTGCTCAAGGTAGTCTGCACTTCGGTTGCGGCAAGTTTTTTAATATGTTCAGCTTTCACTAGCCTGGACAGGACTGCATTTAGCAACTCCGAGTCAGTAAACGGTTTAATAATAAAATCATCAGCTCCCATATCCATTCCCTTCCTGAACTCATCTCTTTCAATAGTCTCAGTAAGGAATATAAAAGGTATATTAATAAATTCCGGTCTGGAACGTATTAGATGAAGCACTCCGAATCCATCTAAACCAGGCAAGTCAACAGCTGAAATAATAAGGTCAGGGCGCTGTTCCAGCGCAACCTTCACACCTGCCTTCCCATCACCGGCTTCCACGACCCTATAGCCTGCAAGCTCTAGAATTTCTCGCATACCAGTACAGACCTCAGAATTATTTTCTATAAGCAAGATGAATTTCATCACTTAAATCTAACAAATTATTTTTGTTTCCAGATGTATTTTCCCATAAATTTAAGTAGTTCTTTATTACAGCTATAAAATATGTATATGGGAATGCAAAGGTACTTCATTTATTTCTCTCTACTATAATACTACACGACTCATATAAGTCAATAAAGAATCGTTTTAAATAAATAAAAATTGGCTTACTCCCTCCGTTGGGGAAATAAGCCAATTTTATAGACGCTATCCCTATTAATATTTTAAGCAAACTCGCTACCTGGATGGTAGCTTTTCACTCGTTTCAAGGTGTTTTCATCCGTATGATGCATCTCAATTCCGCCCATTTCTGCGAGTTTCAAAACAATATCAGAATTATGCGTAAAAGTGCCATCATCATTAAAAATAAATTTACTTTCAAAACTCATTAATTCAGCTCTCTCCAGAAGATATTTGTTCTGAAGAATTCCATAATCCCGGGCACCGGGCATTGCCTTGAATTCAATCACTTTTGAATGAGCTTCTGCATCCGCCCCTGCGAGAATTGATATTCCCCGCCCAAACACAACTGCACGAAGAACTTGCTTATGCTCAGCATCCCACAATAGGAAACCAACTTCATCATGAAAGGGTACCATCGTCTCTTCGCCGTGCGGCCAAGCTGTACTTCTATAGTATAAGCCTTCCATAGTCTGTTTCCCATTTACCTGGGTAGGTATAGGGTTGAACCACATTTTTTCAAAATAAGTAGTTTTCAATACTTCATCTTCAATGTTGTGGTACGATAAATCAACTCCCACATTTCCTTCCCATTCACCTACGAGGGGAGTTAATGGACCGAGTTTTGGCGATGCAAATTTGTAATTAGCCATAAAATAATGTTTATAATGTTTCACAATGATTTTCCACTATCACTATGGAAGTGGGTATATGTAAGCCAGAATTATCTTACATTGTTTACAAGATATAAACTTAATCTATAGCTTTGATAAACTTTCCTGCAATTAGATAAAAAATGATTCCTCGAAGTTTATAAGTTGGTATTAAACGGTAATTTCCATAGGAACATCCATAATGAGAAACTCAGCATCTTCCAAGGCCTCTATTTCAAATGAGGAAGCCTCAGAAATCCCTAGGCCATCTCGTCTGTCTAAAATTTGATCTCCTATTTTCAACTTACCCTCCAGTACGAATATATACGCTCCATTCCCCTCTTTTTTTACTGTGTATTCCCGAGAAAAATGCTTATCCCAATGCCCCAGATTAAACCAGGCATCCTGATGAATCCAGACACCTTCATCATCCTTACTGGGTGAAACAATTTGCTGAAAACCATTCCTCAGATATCCATTTTCAATATTAATCTGATCGTAACGAGGCAGTAAATTTAATTCTCTGGGGAAAAGCCATATCTGAAGGAATTTAACCGGTCGATCTTCACTGGCATTCATTTCACTATGCACCACCCCGGAACCGGCAGACATTACCTGAACATCTCCCTTTTTAATAATACCCTCATTTCCCATGCTATCTCCGTGCTTGAGATCTCCGTCGAGTGGAATGGAGATTATTTCCATGTTATCGTGAGGATGTTGACCAAAGCCCATTCCTCCTTTAACATAATCATCATTGAGAACGCGTAATACCCCGAAATGCATTTTAGCGGGGTTGTAATACCCGGCGAAACTAAAACTGTGGCAACTCTTTAACCAGCCGTGATCTGCGTAGCCTCTACTATCCGCACTATGGTATATTGTCTTCATATTCTTCTTGTTTACAAATTAAAACAAGGAGCGACCAACCTGGTTCAGCACTTATAGTTAATAAATTGCCAACACTTTAAGCAAGTGCAACAAGGAAATTTCATGAATAAAGGGACAAGGAAACTTATAACTTGAATATAAGTCCTATAGATTCTTAATCTCTGATACTAGCTTTGTAATTGCATCCTTAGCGTCGCCAAAGAGCATCAGACAATTATCTTCTCCGAAGAGTTCATTCTGAATTCCGGCGTATCCTACTGCCATACTACGCTTATTAACGATAACGGTCTGTGCATCTTCCACATTAAGGACGGGCATACCATATATCGGGCTGCCTGGATTATTTTTAGCTGCGGGGTTAACAACGTCATTAGCTCCTACAACAAAGACGAGATCCGTACTTGCAAAGTCATTGTTGATATGATCCATTTCTACAAGTTTATCATACGGAACATTTGCTTCAGCTAATAAAACGTTCATGTGTCCAGGCATTCTGCCAGCAACAGGGTGAATGGCAAAACGAACATTAATCCCCTTGGCTTCACATACTTCTGCTAGCTCACGGACAACGTGCTGTGCCTGCGCTACGGCCATTCCATAACCAGGTACTACAATCAGGGAAGAAACAGCATCAAAAATCATTGCAGCCTCCTCTACTCCTACTTCCTTAATTACGATATCTGAACCATCTGAACCGTCATCGCCATCAGCAGAAGTCTGCCCAAATCCTCCCAGCAAAATATTACCGAGAGAACGGTTCATTGCCTTTGCCATAATCTGAGTAAGAATCAATCCTGAAGCTCCTACAAGAGCACCGGCTACAATCAATACCTCGTTCCCGATAACAAATCCCGTCGCACATGCAGCCATCCCGGAATAAGAGTTCAGAAGGGAAATTACAACCGGCATATCTGCACCTCCGATTGGAATCACAACGAGTATTCCGAGAATCAATGCAATAACACCTAGAGTAATGAAGTATATCGGATTCATAATATTCAATAGCCCCATGACAATAAGAACTACTCCTACGATTCCGAGTGTAAGGTTAATCATGTGTTGTCCCTTAAAGACGATAGCACGACCGGATATCTTTCCATCGAGCTTCAGATATGCGACAATCGATCCGGTAAAGGTGACACCTCCGATAAGCACACTCAATGCAACACTGGTTGCACTAATAGAATCAATGGCGACCCCGCTTTCCTGGGTGTTTAACCAATAGTCAGCTAAACCTACCGCCAATGAAGCCAAACCTCCAAAACCATTAAATAAGGCTACCATTTCCGGCACCTTGGTCATTTTGACCTTAAAGGCAATAAGCAGACCAATTGAAGAACCGATAATAACGCTGATTAAAATATCGACAAGAGTTATCATCTCTACCTGTATGACGGTAGCAATGACTGCTACAAGCATACCGATGGCTGAAATGAGGTTTCCACGTCTCGCTGATTTTACACGTCCCAGCATTTTGATGCCGAGAACAAACAATACAGATGCTACTAAATATGCTGCTATAATTATTGTATCCATAGGATTTCCAAGAGATTAAAATCTTTTATTAATATGATTCCGGCTTTCTTACTTCTTTTTTGTTTTAAACATTTTCAACATACGGTCTGTAACTGCATATCCTCCCACCACGTTAATGGTAGCGAGTACAAGTGCAATCATTCCAAGCCATTTGCTTACCGCTCCATAAGAAACAACACTGACCGCCAGTATCGCTCCCACAATTGTAATCCCTGAAATCGCATTGGATCCGGACATCAGAGGTGTATGGAGAGTGGGTGGAATCTTATTAATTAATTCAAAACCCAAAAAACTGGCTAATACCAGTATATAAACGAATATGATAAATGCTCCTATTTCCATAATAATTCTATTTCAGCAAGACTATTTAGATAAAATCGATTTTGTAAATTCATGTACGAGTTCACCTTGATGTGTAATTAAGGCACCCTTGGTTATTTCCTCTTCCATTTCCCATTTAAACCCTTCATTTGTCGCAAGATGATTTAAAAGAGTACTAATATTGGTTGCATATAATTGACTTGCGTTCACAGGTAACATTGCCGGAAGATTGGATTCTCCGATAATGGTCACACCGTGTTTGACGACAGTCTTATTAAATTCAGCCAGGGCACAATTACCTCCGGATTCAACTGCAAGGTCGACGATTGCCGATCCGGGTTTCATGGATTTAACCATCTCTTCCGTAACGAGAATCGGGGATTTCCTACCCATTACTAAGGCTGTCGTAATAACGATATCTGCTTCTTTAATTCTGTCTTCGATAAGTTGCTTCTGCTTAGCGAGGAATTCAGCGGAAACCTCCTTGGCATATCCGCCCTCAGTCTTCACTTCCTCTTCACTATCTACTACGAGGAATTTCCCTCCCAACGATTCTACTTGCTCCTTGGTCTCCGGGCGTACATCCGTAACCTCTACCAATGCTCCCAATCGCTTGGCAGTAGCAATTGCCTGAAGTCCGGCAACTCCCGCACCAAAGATCAGTACTCTTGCGGGAGTAATCGTACCGGCGGCAGTCATCATCAAAGGGAATATCTTACCGATTGCATCTGCACCCATTATTACCGCTTTGTATCCGGCAAGATTGGATTGCGAGCTCAATGCATCCATACGCTGAGCTCTCGAGATTCTGGGAACTGCATCCATAGCAAAGGCAGATATCTTCTTCTTGTTAAAAATCTCGATAAGTTCAGGTTGGGTATATGCATACAGTAGAGAGATACTTACCGCGCCATCTTTCATTCCTGAAGCCTCCTCTACCGTCGGAGAATTTACCTTTAGTACTATATCGGCACCGAGGACATCCTCTCTGGCACCTATACTAGCTCCAGCTTCTTTATAATCATTATCGTCAAAACTAGACAACAACCCGGCACCGCTTTCAACTATAACTTCAAACTCCTTCTTGACCAGTTGCTTAACAACATCCGGGCTTAAAGCAACACGTTTCTCCCTTTCTTTTGTCTCTTTCAGTACAGCTACTTTCATAATCGCATCAAGCTTAATTTAACTCTATCATCCACAGATAATTCTTTCAAGTTGTAAATCTAGGAAATAAAATAGAATTATCGTATACTTTCCTCACCTTAATCGCGACCTATTATGACACTCTATTATGCCCGAGGTCCTTTTAGTGTGGCAACTTATATAAACTCCTCTTGTCTTCATCGTATTATAATGAGAATATTCATCAATCATTTAAGACAAATCAGTCCGATATGTTTTGTTTTTAGCGTGCTTATGCAATAATTATTGATGGGCCATACTTTTTATGTTAGCTTTTCTATATTAGCCATAGGATAATCATAATAGTAATTATTCGTTCAAACCAGCAATAATTAAAATTAGTCTTAAATGATTTAATTTATGAAAGCAATTAGATTTCACTACCCGGGTCCACCATCAGTTCTTCAATTGGAAGAATGTGCCATTCCTGAACCAAAACCTACAGAGATTCTTATTAAGGTACATGCAGCCGGAGTTAATCGTCCGGACGTTCTACAAAGACAGGGTAAGTACCCTGCCCCTCCGGGTGCAGTGCAGGATATACCGGGTCTTGAGGTCGCAGGAATCATCAAGGCTGTCGGGGAAGAAGTCGATCAATGGTCAGTCGGAGAAGAAGTATGCGCACTCGTAACAGGCGGTGGATATGCGGAATACGTATGTGCAGATGCCGGCTCCTGCCTTCCTATTCCTACAGGAATGACATTGACAGAATCCGCTGCTCTCCCGGAAGTGCTTTTTACAGTGTGGCACAATGTATTTCAGCGCGGAAAATTGACTCAAAATGAGGATGTACTTATATACGGTGGTTCAGGCGGAATCGGCTCCATGGCTATTCAACTTGTAAACCTATGGAATGCTAATGCCTATACTATGGCCAGCAACGATAAGAAGGCAAACTTTTGCCTTGAGCTAGGAGCAAAAGAGGTCCTCAATTATAAGGACAAAGACGTACTGGAAGTATTCGGTGAAAATAAATTTGATCTTATTCTGGATTCTCTAGGAGGTGACTATTTCAGCAAGAATCTCATAATGTTAAAGCCGGAAGGGCGCCTGATATATATAAACGCAATGGAAGGGGCTAAGCAAGAAATCAATCTTTTTCAATTAATGCAAAAACGCCTACATATCAGCGGTAGCACATTACGTGCGAGAAATAACACATTCAAGGAATCGTTGAGAGATGACATTTTAAATAAGGCGTATCCATTAATTGAGAGTCAAAACTTTATACCTCTTGTAAAGCAGCAATTCCCTCTGAAAGAAGCAGTCAAAGCGCATTCATTAATGGAATCCAGAGATTTTATGGGAAAAATCATATTGACAATTTAAAATAAACTAGCCTGTCCCCAAAATCAAGTTGAAGCATTTCCTTCTTCGCTACCTTCCAATTCTTCCAGAACCGGTTTAATTGTATCCTCAGGAATATCGCTTATCTGAATATACATGAGGCCATCGACCGAGTCATTAAAATTGGGATCCACATTAAATGAAATAACCTTGGCATTTTGCTTTATATACTTTTTAAACAAGACAGGCATGCGCAGTTCCGGCTCAAAGTCATCAATCAATCTGTCAAATTTATTGAGATCATCACCCAAGCCTCCGAAAAACATTAATTTTTCCTGATCGGTCAATCTTATTTTAAATTCATTCTTAGGACTGACGTATTGTCCCACAACTGAGTCATAATAATGAGATTTCATAAACTCAATCATCAGGCTTTTACTGAAATCATGAAACCTATTACTTATACTTACACTACCCAATAGAAAATCATGGTCGGGATTTCTCAGGCATACGTGTACAATCCCTTTCCACAGCAGAAACAAGGACATAGGTTTCCTCTGATACTCAGACATAATATAAGCACGCCCCATTTCAATCACACGTCCAAAAAAGAGATGGAGAACTTTGTCAAAATTGAATAAGGTGCTTGAATAAAACCCATCGATGCCATAATTTTTCATTACCTCGCGCCCCAAAGCAAGTCTGTAAGCACCTGCGAGTTTACCTGCCTCGCTATCCCATAGGATTAAGTGATGGTAGTGTTTATCAAACTCATCGAGATCGAAAGCCATATTAGTCCCCTCTCCTACTTCTCTGAAGGTGATTTCTCGCTGTCTTCCTATTTCACGCATAATATATGGCATCTGCTCAGCGGTTGAGAAAAACACCTCAAAGCTGCCTTTACTAAAAAGTAGCTTCCCCTCAGTCTTCCTCATCAATTCTACTTCCTCCAACATTTTTTCTCTATTTGTTTCGGGAATAATATGCTGAATTACTTTTTGTGAATTTGACTTAACTGCGGTTAGACTAATATTGGGTATTTTCAGAAAATCTATTATCCTTTTTCTTTTCTCAAAGTATGACCTCATCATATATACCCTCTTCCTTAGAAACAAGCCTAGTTCTTCCGGGCTTTCATATTCCTTTTGGACCCTTGGCAGAACAGGATTCCCTATTCTTATCTTAATCGGCCTTTTGCCGGCCTTAAGCATTTCCGATGGAAGCAAAACTGTCTGAAGATCTGGGTGAAGTCTGGCCATTCTGTAGAATTTCTTACTATTTTCGGCATGAAAATATAAGGGAATAATCGGCACATTCAATCGCTGTATAAGTTTCAATACAGGCAACTCCCATTCCTTATCCAGCACTTCATTGAATTCATTATTCATGTTGGACACTTCACCTGCCGGGAAAATCCCCATACAGCCGCCATCAGCAATATGCTTCATTGCCCTACGCATACCATTTATGCTACTGAATGCTTCTCGCCTTTCGGCAAATGGGTTTACGGGAATCACATAAGGCTCCATCGGTTCTATTCTCGTCAGCAGGAAATTTGCCATGATTTTAAAATCCGACCGAATCTCAGAAATAATACGCGCCATAAGTATCCCGTCAATAGCACCTAAAGCGTGATTGGCGACTATTATGAAAGGTCCCTCTTTTGGTACCCTGGCCAGGTCTTCTTTAAATACGAGATAATCAATGTCCAGTTTTTCGAGCAAAGTATCAAAGAAGTCGATACCTTCCCTATCTTTCACCTTATCATAAAGGGCATTTACCTTATTTAATCCTGTGAGGCTCATCAATAATGACGCAAGAGGGTTCTTTAAAAAACCCGTCTTGGACAATCCTGCTACCTGAATAAAATCTTTCCTATCTATAAGGCTCATAGTTCCTTACTTATTTTTCGAATAAATTGTTTTTCAGAGCCGCAATGTACATCACACATTAAAAATAAATGAGCATACCGGCGTAGAAATTCTCACTATTATACTGGAATTCTTTCTAAAATAAAAATTTCTCTTAATTTCCTTCTGACATCTACCCTCCTAATTATAGCATTTCGTTAATCATAACAAGCATTAGACTTGTCGATTCATAAACATTTCCAGGCATTAAAATTCCTATTTCTTCAATTCTCCTGCCAGGAATCCCGTCCTTTCAGTTGGTCTGAGTATATTTGTCTTCTATTGATTCATAAAATAATATAAGAACATGGAAATACTCGAGCTAGAACCAAAAGCTGTATGGAAAAACTTCTCTCTCCTCAATGAAGTTCCCAGACCTTCCAAGAAAGAAGAAAAGGTTATTCAATTTATAAAGGATTTCGGCGAGTCACTCGGACTAGACACTACCGTTGACGATACCGGAAACATCATAATTCGCAAACCTGCTTCGCCGGGAATGGAAGACCGGAAAACAGTGATTCTACAGTCACATCTCGATATGGTAACGCAAAAGAATAGTGATACCGATTTTGATTTTGATACTCAGGGAATAAACATGCACGTGGATGGAGATTGGGTAAAAGCCAGAGGTACAACCCTCGGCGCAGACAATGGAATCGGCGTAGCGACAATAATGAGTATTCTTGAAAGTAACGAGATAGTACATCCGCCTTTGGAAGCTCTTTTCACTATAGATGAAGAAACGGGAATGACGGGAGCTTTCGGGCTCGAGCCCGGTGCCCTGCACGGCGATATTTTGCTGAATCTTGACACAGAAGATGATGATGAAATCACTATCGGCTGTGCCGGAGGTGTTGACGTTACAGCCACTCGCAAATACATTACTGAATCCGTTCATCGCAAGGGAATTTCCATCAAAATAACCGGGCTCCGTGGCGGGCACTCAGGTGCAGAAATTCATGAAGGTCGCGGAAATGCCAATGTTCTCCTGGGAAGAATACTCTATGCAGGAATCAATACCGGAATCCAGATTGTATCCATTGATGCAGGTGGTCTCCGCAATGCTATTCCGAGGGAAGCTTTCGCTCAAATAGTCGTCAAGGATTTTAATGCATTCAAGGAAGCAAGTACAAAGCTAAAAGCTGAGATCCTCGATGAATTCAAAAGTAATGAAAAAGACCTGCACATTGACTTCAATATTGAGGATATAAATGGTGCTGCATTATCAAAGAGTGATTCTGCTCAATTCATCCGTGCGTTAAGAGCCGCCCATAATGGAGTTTATCGTATGAGTCCCGATGTAGAAGAACTCGTAGAATCCTCCAACAATATTGCACGTATCAGTATAACAAATGGGAATGCAGAGGTATTATGTCTCGCACGCTCTTCTGTTGAATCGACTAAGGATTCTGTTTCAAGTCAACTGAAAGCATCCTTTGAACTGGCGGGAATGGAAGTAGAGCTCTCCGGCTCATATCCGGGCTGGAAACCCAATCCACATGCTTCAATTATCGAGATAATGGAAGACATCTACAAACGAAAATTTGACGAAAGTCCGCATGTAGTCGCTATTCACGCGGGACTGGAATGTGGAATAATCGGAGCTCCGTATCCGAAAATGGAAATGGTTTCCTTTGGGCCGACTATCAAAGGTGCGCATTCACCGGATGAAAGAGCCAGCATTTCTTCAACACAGAAGTTTTGGTCCTATCTCTTAGATATTCTGAAAGAAATTCCAGAGAAATAGAATTTATTTATTGCCATTTGCAAAAGCATAAGAAAACAAAATAAAGGCACCAAAGCATAAAAAGAAACAATCATTAATAAAATAGCTAAAATGTTCTATGAATTTCAGTATTTTAGCCAAGTGTTATACTAAAATCAAAGCATCTATATTATGAGTGAAGAAAAAAAATTTGTAGCAAGTGCAGAAGCTAAAGGAAAAGCCAAGCAACTGAGACTGTTTGCTATTTTATTATGGGTTCTGGGTATAAGTGCTCAGATATGGGCAATTATTATGCTATTTAACCCGCCTGTGGTAATGTGGCAGATTATTGCGCTTATCGTAGCGGATCTGGCACTGGTCCTAGTAGGTTCCATGCTATGGAAAAGGTCCAACAAGCTGGACCCGCCATCAGAACAAAACAAACTGGCTTTCTTTATGCAAAGTCAGCTGGGCTTGGTTACTGCAATTATAGCATTCTTACCGCTGGTCGTTGTCATTTTAACCAACAAGGATCTGGACGGTAAACAAAAAGCTATATTAGGAAGTATTGCAGGTGTTGCTCTTTTAATTGCAGGAATAGGAAGTTATGACTTTGATCCGGCTTCTATTGAGAAATATACTGCTGAGATTAATGCACAGACCGATGTTATCAAGCAATTAAACAATGGTGTCGATCACGTTTACTGGACGGAATTTGGAAATAAATATCATCTGGAGGAAGATTGTCAACACATCCGAAATAGTGAAAATAAATTTGACGGAACTGTAAAAGAAGCATGGGAAGCTCGTAAAATCGGTGATAACGAGCTCTGCAAAACCTGTCAAAGACGTGCTGAGCAACGGCTAGGCTCTGAGCTTCAGGAAAGCGGGAAGGAACTTATAGAAGAGCTCATAGAATAGCGAGTTACAGGAAATATCGATTAATAATAAAGCTTTCGTATAATCAATATGGAAGCTTTTTTTATCATATGTATCAACTTAAATACCAGAATGTTACCTCCTCATTTTAATTTCTAAATGAAATTCACTCCAGTTTTCCGGCTTCAATCAAAACACATTTATTGGAACTTAAAATTTCCCATTCTCATTTATTTATGAAATGTGTCACTATGAAAAGACTATTTACTTTCTTCATCACGCTTATCTTTTCCAGCTCTTTATTTGCCCAGCAATGGACTGTGGAACAATATGAATTTCAGGTATTCAAGGATGTCGAATATGGCACTGCGATAGATTTTCTGGGCGGTACCGAACATCTTTACATGGATGTCTATCTACCTATCTGCGATGGTGACCAGGTAAATCGCAAGCGACCTCTTGCAGTAGTTATTCACGGTGGAAGCTTTGTCGACGGCAGCAAGGATGACCATTCGGTAGCAGAACTATCCAAGGCATTTGCAATGCGGGGCTATGTAAGCATTAACGTCAATTACCGACTGGGATTTGCTACAAATCAGTCTAAACGAGTCTGTAACATTTCAGATATTTATGCTTGTATTATTTCCGGAGATGAAGCGGAATGGCACCGCTCTATATACAGAGGGATTCAGGACGTGAAAGGTGCAATCAGATACATGATTAACAGGCATGAGGAATATGATATTGACCCTGACAATATTTTCCTTGCAGGAGAAAGTGCGGGAGGATTCATCGCTCTTGGGACGGGGCTGCTTGATATAGATGGTGAAAGGCATTCAGACACATACGCAATTCAATCCTTACCCGCTCCTCATGATGTAGCAAGCAACTGCCCAAACTATAAAAACAAGACTTTCCCTACTGACAGTATCACCAGACCTGACTTAGGCGGAATTAATGGAGATATAGAAACCAGCGGTATTGATTATACAATTAAAGGAATTGGGAACTTCTTCGGTGGAATGATGGCTAATCTTCTGGAAGCGCATAATCCAGATAAGCCAAAACCGGTTATTTATTCCTTTCATCAGCCTTGCGACCTCATTGTTCCTATCAAGTCCGGACGAGCTTTCAAGGGGCTGTCCGACTGTATAGCACTAGTAAACTGCTCCTCAATCAATAATACGCCTATCGTATATGGAAGTCAACAGATAAGTATATGGAATAGCGAAGAAAACTATGGTTATACCATCGTGGATAAATTCACCGGTAATAATGCAGACTGCTTCCAGCAGGTATTCAACAATGTGGATTGCCATGCATACGATAATAGAGCGCTCCGTTGGCAGAATATGTTCGATTTATTTGCTCCGGAGATAAGCATTGATTCCATCTGTGGGACAGAAGAGATTTCAAGGATTGGCTTAGCTTCCGCAAATAAGCTTACTATCTATCCAAATCCCGTATCAGATGATTATATAAATCTCGTTGTAAAAGAATCGGGAATATGCGATTTAGTTATATGGAATTCCCTGGGACAATCTGTTCATACTGAAAATAATGTTTCAGTCTCCGGAAATCGAGTACAGGCTATATCAGTAAGTAACTTATCCCAAGGTGTGTATATTCTGCAGATAAAAACACTGGACGGCTTTATTATAAGTAAGAAATTTATCCGCGAGTAAGTATGATACCGGATTATAATTTATTGTCCGGGGTTTAAACCCTGGGCAATAGATTTCATTATCCTCTAATTTCCTTAAAACTATTGAATCGCATTGGGATTCATTCTAAACCTAATGCGACCACGCCGTGGTCGAACCATTTTATCATTATTATTCTAACCTAATACGACCTGCGCTGCAGGTCGGAATAGAACTTTCCAATGGCAGTATGCAAAAAAGTGTGTCTCCTGCACTTAAAAAGACTTCGGGTAATTAAGAACCGGAGTGAAGTTCTTGGCAAGAACAATTGGGGCTCGACACCCCAGTTGTTCTTAATCCTTCGGTTCAAATAATCACCTTCGTTCATTCTTGGCCTTTCAAAGTTAATCTTTTTATGTAAAATCAAAGAGTTTAGGTTCATCTTTAAAGTTTGATATCTTATAACTATAAGTCCCTTCTCCCATATCTACCGCTACTTTTGTCATCAAGACAAGTGCTGATTCAATGGAAGGAAGTGAACCTCTTACTTTAAGCGTTTTCCTAAACGACTTATTCAAGCGTTCTATCCAGTTTGTTGTGTAAAGCATTGCTCTCACCCGGAAATCATAATTCACGTACTCAAATAGGATATGATTGTGTGCAGCATCCTCCCTGAGTTTATCCGATATCTTAGGATATACCTTCTCCCATTTATCAGCCATAGATCTTAAGCGTTGCTTGGCATCCTCAACGCTATCCTCTGGCAAATGAGGATTAAATACTGCTTTTAAATCCTGAGCTAACTCTGCTTTATGAGAAGGGCGAATCTTCTTCAGTATATTTCTTTTATAATGGAGAGTGCAAGTCTGTAATGGAGTTGTTGGAAAGACCTGTTTTAACGCTTCCTCTATGCCACTTAAGCCATCGGATATGAAAAGGTTTACTTGTTTTACCCCTCTAGATTTTATATCCTGAGCTATCTCTGTCCAGGCGCTAGCACGCTCTGTAGGATAATTATAGATGCCCAGAACTTCTCTGATCATATCATCTTTTAAGCCTAAGAGAACATAAAATGCTTCGCTCTGTACTGTGTCGCGTCTGACTTTAACAAAGATGGCATCGATATAAATAGCTGCCCAATTCGCTTCTAAAACGCGTGTGCGCCATTGCTCCATTTCTTTATAAAAACCCTTAGTTATAGTGGAAATACTACTTTCACTATAGCTCTTACCATACAACGTTTCTATAACCTGACCAACATCTTTATTTGTTAAACCTTTAGAATATAGCTCGAAACAGGCTTCTCTTATGCGATGATTATCTTCTTGTAAAAGCTCCAGAATATAAGGCTTAAATACACCTATTCTATCTCTTGGAACCGACAATTTAAAGCCCTTGCCAAAACCAAGACTGTTTTTGGGACGATAACCGTTCCCTTTATTCTTTGGCTCAGTACTTAAAAAGGCTTGTCGTTCATAATACATTAACCCTTCCAATGTCATCTTAAACAACTCATTTAAGCCATTTTCCTCAGAAAGTTGATCACGAATGACTAGTTCTAATTGCTTTTTACTTAGTTTTACCATGGTGTCTTGTAATTTAGTTAGTGAAATATTTCAACTTTAAAATTAACTTTTTTCAAGACACTTTTTTGTCTTCCTACCACCGTCCAGACACACATTTCTATGGCGGTATCCTTCCAATACAGAACATCGTATAATGACCTACAGTTAGTTAGCACTCATTAAAAAAGTCGTTCTAACACCTAGAAACATTGACCTACAGAGTAGGTCACATTAGGTTAGCTCCGAGTTACGACCATATAGCCGACCCCCGGAGGTGGGTCGCATTAAACTTTCACAGTTGTTTCCAAGTATACCTACCAGGTTTGGCACTGCATTACAAGTTATCACTAAACGAGAGCCCTAACTTTACTAAATAATTACGAACTACTGATTGTTCGTTTTATATTGTTCATTATTATTTATTAATCGCACATTGTTAATGCTCATCACAATCCAAGCGCCTTAATTCCCTGCTCAAATCTAATATCTATAGGAATCCTCGCCTCCTCAATCCTATCCAGATCTGCCTGTAGCTGTGTGCCTATTTTCCCCATCTCATTCACGAGCTTATCGACTCCGGCATAATCACCATCTCCCTGCAGAGTTAATATCAGACGCGAAAGGCTCTCAACAGCACCGTGCATCTTATCAAAATTTACTTTATAAGTTCCGTCCTCCTGACGTTCAAATGCTCCCTTTCCCCTGAAATAATTAAAGCGTATCATATTGGCGACTCCATGGGCACTACTTGCTCCGAAGCGCACTGAGCGAAAGATACCTGCGATAAATGTCACATAGTAATCTTCAATATTTCCTTCCATTTCTCCCATTCCCAGCAACTGCTCAACCATATAAAGTCCCAGGATATCAGCTTTACCTTCTTCCAGTGCAGAAGCATGTTCTTTCAATGCTCTTCTGACGGTTCCCTTTCCATCCAGTGTATTTTTAATCCCCAATCCATGTGCAACTTCATGGAACATCGTGTTGGCGAAGAAAGCGTCAAAGTTCACATGTCCTCTCTGTTCAGGAGTAATTAAAACATCGACAATCGGCATGAGTATCTTATCAAATTTAGCACGCATTGCATTCTCGAGCTGTAGTCTCCTGGTTCCTTTCTTCAATTGTACCTCCTCGTCATTGGGTAAATTCTTGGCAATAGTTTTACCTCCTGAATTGGCAGCTCCGGAGAAATAAATTGCATCATAGGCGCCTAAGTCTGCATCTGTTCCGGGCTTCTCCTGTTTGTATGCTTCATCAACCGGCAGGTTTTCTTGCAATACGGGAAGAAAAGCAGCATATCTTGTAAGACGCTCACTCCATTCAATATCTTTCACCAGCACATAAGCCTCATAAGAAGCCTTAAAGCCATACAACTGATCTTCATAAGTTTCAATCGGTCCGATTATCAGATCAAGCGTATTATCGCGCATATCCATCCACACCAAATCGCTTTCTCTGTAATCATCGTTCAACAGTGCGTCTGCTCGTAACAGGAGATACTTCCTGAGTCCTTCGTCCTCTGCCAGTTCAGCAGCTTCTTTCAGATAGGAAGAGGCCTTGGTTAATTCCGCCTCATACTGCTTATGGAAAGGCACAGTATATAAATCACCGCTTTCATTTCTTCTCAAGTAGGTGTACAAGCTTTCTTTATCTGCTATTTCCGCTTCTGCAAATTCTTCCTTGCTCATATCCGCCGGGTAAAAATTAGCTCCATCAGGTTTATCTCCTATCCCATCGACAAAGGATTCGTTATTTCTCAATCGATCCCAGGGGCCATAATTCATTGCGGCATATTCTCTTATATCAACGTCTTGTAGTTCATTCAGCAGTTTATCCAGATCGCCATAAGCCTGTTCTTTATACAAGTCATCCATAATCGCAGATGCCTGAATCATAAGAACCAGCATTTGCTTTTCATTTTCAGTCAATTTACTTAAATCTGTAGTCAGCTTAAATGGTGCATATTCATCTACTTTTTCCCTGATACTCAGTGTAGATTCCTTTTCTTCTGACTTTTCACTTATCGTGCTTTCACAAGCAAACATAAATGGAAGGATCATAAGACTTGTCAAAATATAACAGTAACTCTTCATTGTAATAATTTTATTTTCGAAAAGTAAATATAGCACTTTTCATAGAGTCCGCCTGCTAATAGATCTTTTCCAAAAACAGATTTAACTTAATTTCTTTACTTTTACTTATTAAATTAGAGCGATATGAAAATAATCCCGGTTAACGACAGTCAGACTAAAAAGCAATTTCTGGAGCTCCCAGTAGAAATCAATAAAAACAATCCCGAATATATACGCCCACTCGATAAGGATATCGAGGCAGTATTTGACGAAAGTCAGAACAAACTCTTCAGGCGACCAAATAACTACTGCGAACGCTGGCTACTAAAAGATGACGATGGAAAAGTAATAGGCAGAATTGCTGCATTTGTCAACAGCAAGTACAAAAGTCCCGGCGATACGCAGCCTACAGGTGGAATCGGCTTCTTTGAATGTATCGATAACCAAGACGCCGCCAATATTCTCTTTAATCATGCAGTAGTTTGGCTGAAAGATAAAGGCATGGAAGCAATGGACGGTCCCATAAACTTCGGTGAAAGGGATAACTGGTGGGGACTTGTAGTTGAAGGCTTTTATGAACCATTGTACGGAATGAATTACAATCCTCCATATTATCAGACATTGTTTGAAAATTATGGCTTCAAACCCTTTTTCAATCAGTTATGCTACGCCCTGATTGTAAAAAACAGAATTGATGAAAAACATTATATCCGCCATGCAAGAATCACAGAGGATCCCGACTATCATTCAGAACACTTGAAGATAAACAAACTTGACAAATATGCGGAAGATTTCTGCACAGTCTATAACAAAGCATTTGCAGGCCATGGTGGCAATAAAACTATGGAGTTACGACAGGCCAAGAAGATTTTCAACTCCATGAAGGCGGTTATCGATGAGGAAATCGTATGGTACATTTACCACAAAAATGAGCCTATTGGCATCTGGCTCAATATTCCAGACCTGAATCAATGGTTTAAATATATGAATGGAAAATTCGGTTTATGGCAGAAGCTAAAGTTCCTTTTTATAAAGAAGACCAAAAGGAATAAACGTTTTGTTGGAATTGTATTTGGTGTTGTTCCTGAGTTCCAGGGAAAAGGAGCTGACTCCTATCTCATTCTGGAAGGGGCCAAAACAATTCAGGGGAAAGCGCTTTACGACGATTATGAAATGCAGTGGATAGGCGACTTCAACCCCAAGATGGTTTCAATTGCGAAATCTCTTGGAGCACATATCAGTAGGCGGCTTACGACATATCGTTATCTGTTTGATAGAAATAAAGAATTCAAACGTCATCCTATGGTAGGATAAGTTATAAATTTTCTTGATAGCAAAGGTTTATAATGTATATTTGGCCCGTCCACAAGATATCGTCAGAATAGTAAAAATCATGGATTTATCATACTTCTTACCACTACATTCTCTGCTGCGCTGGCTTGTGTTATTCAGTCTACTTCTTAGTTTATTCCGTGCATATCGGGGATGGCTAAGCAATGTTGCATATACCGGAATGGATGCCAAAATAAAGAATACTGCTATTGTAACTATGTATACTCAGGTTGCGATCGGCTTATATCTTTACTTTAATAGTCCGATTGTGGATTACTTCCTCAATAATATGAAAGAAGCAATGCACGAGACAGTTCCGCGGTTTTTCGGGATGGAACATATCACTTCTATGCTTTTATCAGCCTTCATGCTTTCCATTGGCTCCTTCCTCGCGCGTAGAAAAAGTACGGACAAAAAGCGATTCAGAACACTTGCTATGTGGTTTACCGTCGCATTCTTCTTGATTTTCTTTTCTGTCCCCTGGTCTTTTTCACCGTTTACAGCTAGACCGGATTTTCGCTGGTTTTAATTTCTCTTCATATCTGAGAGATTACAAGTCCTATTAAATCGCTTATTTTTGATTAAATTGTCAATAATTTAAAGTTCTCTTGTATGAAACTAAGCCCAGGTATCTCTTTGCTGCTATTCTTTTCCTCTATTTCACTGTTTGCACAAAACCGACTTGACTTCCCCAATCCGCTGAATCTGACTACTGCAGTACGTAGTTCTCATGATATCAATTTTAATATGTTCAGTGATATGGGAGCCTGGCATGCTTATTCTTTTCCAGAAAACTCAAGTGATTATGGAGCGTTCTTTGGCCCCGTTGTAATGGATTTACATGGAAGCATTATCTCAGACGCATCTTCGAAGATTCAAATTGAAAAAGATGGCAAAAACATAGACTTGTCCAAAGCTCAAATAAGTCAGACCTATTACCCTGGAATATTGATCCTGGACCTGAACTTTGAGAATTTATTAATCCGCAGAAAGTTAATCTTTATAAATAACAGAGAGTCGATGATTGAAACCCGGATAACTAATATCGCCTCTGAAGACATTACTTTAAAAGTTTCTTTTATCGGAGAATTCAAAAATATGGGTAAGGTCAATAAAACTGAGGACGGTATAATTTATAAGCTAAGTGAAAGTCAGAATCAATTTGAAATCCTTTTCAGGAATAAAGTCGATATATCAATAACCGATTCAACATATTCCGCCCTAATGACAACATCCAAGCTTAAATCCAGGCATAGCCTAACATTCAGTGAATCTAATTTTTACACTCTAGGCAGGGAGCAATATACACCATCCAAAGAAAATGGAAACTTTGACACTGAATTAAGTAAAAATGAAGAAAGGTGGAGCAGGTATCTAAAAAACTACTTTTCTAAGGCAACAGACTTAAGCCAGGTGCAACAACGACTCGCTGTCAAATCCATTGTCACGCTGATGACCAACTGGCGTTCACCTGCCGGAGATCTTCTCCACAACGGTGTTTTCCCATCCGTTTCTTATCAGGGATTTTATGGCTTCTGGAGCTGGGATTCATGGAAAATCGCTGTAGCAGTCAGCTACTTTGATACAGAGCTGGCGAAAGATATCGTGCGCAGTATGTATGATTACATGGACGAATACGGAATGGTAGCGGACTGCATTTATTCTTTCAGCGATGAAAACAACTGGAGAGATACAAAGCCGCCTTTATCCGCATGGGCAGTTCTACGGATATACGAAGAATCCGGTGATAAGGCCTTTGTTGAAGAGATGTTACCACAGATTATCAAATACCATAACTGGTGGTATTCACATCGGGATTACAATAAAAATATCCTTTGTGAGTATGGCTCTACAGATGGGACTCTCATCGCTGCCAAATGGGAAAGCGGAATGGACAATGCGGTAAGATTTGATGAAGCAAAACTGATACAATCGGGAGAAGAATCATGGTCCTTCAATCTGGAAAGCGTGGATTTAAATAATTATCTATTTGCTGAAAAGAAGTTCATGGCAGAACTGGCAAGCATTATAGGGAACTCCGATTTACATTCACGGTATAAGGGTGAAGCCAGGCTTTTGAAGAGGATTATTAATAATATATTTTATAACACAGAAACCGGGTATTTCTATGACAAATCCACTGAGGACAACACATTAATAAAGATTGAAGGGCCTGAAGGCTGGATTCCTTTATGGACGCAATCTGCGACTTCTTCACAGGCGAAAGGTGTAAGGGACATTATGATGAATACGAATAAATTCAACACCTTTATTCCATTACCTACACTGACGGCAGACCACCCTAAATTCAACCCAATGAAAGGTTACTGGAGAGGCCCGGTATGGCTGGATCAATTCTATTTTGGATACAGGGGCCTGATAAACTACGGTTATAAAGAGGAAGCAGCTGAATTGGCGTGGAAACTTCTGAATAATGCAGAAGGCTTGATGAAAGAAGAACCGATTTACGAAAATTATCATCCGGTAAGTGGGAAGGGACTTAATGCAAGAAATTTCAGCTGGTCAGCGGCTCATATCTTGATGATTTTGAAAGATTTAAATTCGTTGGCGGACAAGAAGTAGATATCAGGCAGTAAAATTTTGTATACTTTATTCAGGGAAATGAAATCCGTCATTTGTCGAAAGGCTAAAAAGGTGTAAAAAACATCAAAGGATTCATAAAATTACTATCTTGACTCAATAATTTCTTAAACAATGAAAATTGCTGTTACCGGTGCTGCCGGGCATATCGGTTCTGAAATATGTCGGCAACTTATTGCTCGTGGGCATGAAGTTGTAGCTCTCGTGCATCATAATATCGAGGCTATTGAAGGCCTTGATCTCAAGAAAGTGAATGGAGGCTTGCTTGATAAAGAGGTAATAAAAGGGCTTATCGGTGATTGCGACGCGGTTATCCATACTGCAGGCAAAATAGGTCTTGATTATAAATTTGATCAATCGGTCTATGACGTTAACGTCAAGGGCTCAGAACTTCTTTTCGACACAGCTTACGAACTAGGAATAAAAAAACTTATTCACTTCAGTTCAATTCAGGCTTTCAATCCGCGCCCATTTGATATTCCGGTAGATGAAAACAGAGAATTCACCAATGATGATGCAGTGTTTTACGACAGGACAAAGCGCGATTCTCATAAACTCGCTCTGGAATATGCTGCCAAGGGTCTTGATATCCTTGTCATCTGCCCTACTTCTGCAGTCGGGCCACCTGATTTCATACCATCCAAACTAGGCAAAGCAGTCATCGATATTTACAATAGAAGTATTCCGGCAGTTGTAAAAGGTGGATTTAATTTTGCCGATGTAAGAGATATCGCTGCCGGGACCATTGATGCATTGGACAGGGGAAAAAAAGGAGAGACATACATTCTAGGTGGGAAATACTATACAATTCAAGATTTTGCCAATACAATACTGGAAATAAAAGGCAGTAAGAGGCGTCTCGTAGAGCTACCACTATTTTTGGCGTATATTGGTTTGCCATTTGTGCAAACTTATGCTAAACTTACAGGAAAAGAACCCTTGTACGACAAGACATATTTAGATATATTGCAATCGGGAAATCAACAAATCATTATCGATAAAGCCCGACATGAATTGAATTACGAGGTAAGGGAACTAGGCGAGACATTGCAGGATGCAATAAAGTGGTTCCGCGATACCGGCAAATTATAAGGTAACATGACATACGAACAATACACCTATTTTTTATACTGCTGGATTGCATTTGCTATAGCCATATTTATTCTCCTTCACTTTGTAACTGCTCCTTATGGTCGCCATACCAAGACAACCTGGGGACCACTTATCAGCAACCGGCTTGCATGGATAATAATGGAAATCGTAGTATTCGGAGTGATATATTACCATGCTTTCAGCGGCGTGAATAAGCAGTCACTAGTAAATATAATTATCCTGAGTCTTTTTACCTTACACTACTTACACCGCAGTCTGATTTATCCGTTCAGAATCAAGACAAAAGGAAAGAAAATGCCTGTTATCATTATGCTGATGGGAGTAACCTTCAATCTCATAAGCGGTTTCACAATAGGATATTACCTGGGCAATTTCAGAGTTTATGAAATCTCCTGGCTTTGGAGCGCACCGTTTATTATCGGTACTGTTCTATTCTTCATCGGTATGATTATCAATTGGCGCTCCGATACAATTTTACTAAATCTAAGGAAGCCGGGAGAAACCGGTTATAAAATCCCTTATGGCGGTATGTTTAAATATGTGAGTGCACCCAATTTATTAGGAGAAACATTGGAATGGTTTGGTTATGCGGTTTTAATGTGGAGTCTTCCGGGCTTTGCATTTTTCATTTGGACATTTGCCAATCTCATCCCGCGTGCATTATCTCATCACGAATGGTATAAAGACCATTTTCCTGATTATCCCAAAGAGAGGAAAGCCGTGATTCCTTATGTATTGTGAGTGGAGTTCTATGGCCGGCTTCCATTAAAACCAGAAAAAGCCCATTTTCCCTTATCTTTCTAGTGTGAGTTTAATCGGGCATCGCCACAATCTCATCATAATCAAAGCCGGCTCTTTCCAGAGCTCTTTTAGCAGCGGTTAACGCATACTCTGCTCTATTGTGTGGGTGTACAGGAACCTCTTTAACCTGACTCAACTTTTCAAGAACCGAATCCGTTTCCTTTTGAGTCAACCTTTCGCAGACATCATACATCCCACCTGGTTTCTCCTCTAAAAGATCGTGTTCTTCCAGAACATATTTTATTACCTTAATGACTTCCGGAGTCGGCGGCACTACCATGAGAGATGTCAAAGCACCGTGATCTCTGCGCAATTTAGCTTGCAGTGGAAGCGGTTCACCACCATTGGCTTCTTGTGCTGCGGGGAAAAGCACCCTTTCTTCCATTTTTATATGCTTTAACAATCCCGTACGAAATTGATGATATAATTCCTCATCGATATTATTTATGTCCTTACATGCTTCATCCAGTATGGCTTCTATGCGTCTGTGATCGCTTTCAAAGTAGTCATATATGGGTTTATTCATTGTTCTTCCCGCTTATTTTGATGATTATATGTGTAATGGAATCATGGTAATATTGTTTCTGTGAAAGGCTTTCCTTACAATCCACTAACATTGTATGTCCGCTTTAGCTCTATCCACAGTCAATTTTACACATAAAAAAAGCCCGAACTGAATCAAATCAGTCCGGGCATATATTGTTTATAATTCGTCAGGTGCTTAAAGAAATTTTAAGCGCTGAAACAAATTTAGTTTCTAGCTACAATCTTTCCAGTCATTGTTGCATAGTGAGCAGGGAATGAGCAAAGGAAGTCATAAACTCCTTCTTCAAGAGTAAATGTTATTTCAGTTGTTTCACCACCACCGACCATATCAGTTTCAGCAAGAATTTGGTTCTTGAACTTGGAATCAAGATCAGCAAGATCCATGGCTGTAGAAGTTTTGTCTTTTGCTCTAGCTTTAGTGGAAGCAAGACCAAATGCTTTCACATCAGAACCCGGCTTAAGAACTACAACGTCATGACCCATAACATCAATAGCCATTTTACCACTGTGAGTAAGCTTCAAAGTAATAGTTTCACCTGCCTTAACAAGGAATAATTTTTTGTCAAACTGCATTGCATCAGTTCCTGCAATATCAATGTTATTAGACATTGTAACATCGTTGATACCAGGGATATCTCCACCGATAACATCAGAAACTGTTTCGAGAACTTCTTCTATTTCTTCTTCAACTGTTTCTACTACTTCTTTAACTTTTTTAGTAGAAGTGTCTTTGCTGTCACCACCGCATGCAACAATAAACATAGCTGCGAAAGCAAGGAATAAATAAGATAATTTTTTCATAATAATGGTTTTTTTAATAAAATATAAAGTTATCAGGTTGTAATAGTTTATTAACATTTCTATTTCGAACGGCAAAACTATAACGAACTATCAATAAATCCTAATATTTCAGGCTATTATTTGACTTCATTGCGGACCTTTCTCTCCTTTTTTACTAAAATATTGCAAAACAAGCCAGGTTGTTCCTAATAATTAGGAAATAAAACAAAAACCTTTTATATCCTACCAGGAACCTTATCGACCGAATGTGAAATAGAATGTCATTCGCCACACGAGATCATAATCAGACTCAAGCTTTGCATCGTCAGTAGCTTGCTGATGCTTATATGTACTTAGCATCACATTAGGCATGAAATGTATCCTCTTGAATGGTGTATAATCCAGGCCTACCAGAAAAAGCATATCCCTAGTATTGATGTCGTATGCCTTGGACATAGATGTATAGATGAAATCCGATGTTGATATATCTTCAATTGTATAATCCGGATTCAAAAAATCCCATCGTGCAAAAGCAGCAAGTTTACCCGGGACCAACTGTCCTCGGACAAAAGCACTCATACCCAGCGCTTTCATATCCTTATAAGTTTCATCCTTAGGACTCAGGCTCAGTATAATACCATCATTCTTTCCAAATCTGGTAAATACTTCATATCCGACAGTAAACCTGGGCAAATGATAGATTACTGCTAAACTCGCCAGAGAGGAAAAATGATTTAAATCCACTCCCTTGGAAAGACGTTGATGCTCACCATATAGATTAAAAATCAATTGTTTATCCAAGAATTTACCATAGAGATTACCGTAGAACTTAGGATATGTTTTATGGCCCGCATTTAGCCCGGTACTATTTCCTACCATGAAAGAATATCCATAATTGGCATTACTATCAAGGCTTCCTTTTAAAGTCACCCCAAAATCAGAAGACTGAGAACCCCTGAAAACCATAGGACTTCTTTCTATAGAACGATAAGACCATAAGCCATTTGTAACTGCAACTGCCGGTGTTCCTGATTGCCCAATAATCAGATCAGTTCCTTTCCATATATCCTTAATCTTCAGATTAAAATGCTTAAACCCCAATGGCATTTTGTCCGTCGCTGCTCGTTTTTCTGAAGCTAGTATTACGTGAGTTGAGATTCTTTTGCTGATATTAAAATCGTATCCCAGATAGATACGCCTTACGGCAAATGCATGATCTCCTTTCTCTATTCCATGATATTCATTCTGTGCTCCTCTCTCCCATCTATCCGAATGCGATTTATAATAATAATCACCGAATGCATAACCCCACAAATGTCCTGACATTGGAACGGAGGCATTATATGCGGAATCAGAGCTCATCAAATATTGCGCTGAACCTGTTCCCGGAAGCACTAAAACGACAAAGGAAAACAATATAATTATCCCGACAAACTGTTGTACTTTTTTCATTTTATAGTATTATTTTATTTATGAAGGCAAAGATGTAATTAATGCGACAAACAGTTTGTAACATAAATTACAGAAGATGAGACCCTTTATCCTCAATATTATCTACCCCTTAACTATGAGACTACAAGATTTCACTTAAATTACGATGCATCAGATTCCATCCCGCACAGAAACAGCATTAACTCTCAATAACCGTCGAAAAGAACGCTTCCAGCTCCTTCAAGGTCTCCGGATTAGTTACAATATCCTTCACGATTTCACCTTTTTCCAGAACGACAATCCGATCGCAGACTTCAGTAGTATGCATGAGGTCGTGGCTTGAGATAAGCAGGGTCTGCTTTCCTTCATCTTTAATTTCCTTAAATAGCCTTTTCAGTCGGAACTGTGTTGAGGGATCGAGATTGGCAAAGGGTTCATCCAGTATCACGATATCGGGCTCGCCAATGAATGCGCCCGTAACCCCTACTTTTTTCTGATTCCCCTTGGAAAGGTCACGGATATATTTCTTTTGATCGAGGATTTCTCCGTTAAACACCTCTTCAAATGGTTGTAAAAAAGCATTCACATCTTCTTTATTAAGCCCTCTAAGTTGCCCGATGAAATAAAAGTATTCTTCCGGCGTAAGGTAGCCGATCAGAAAACTATCATCGAGAAAGGCTCCTGTAAAAGGTTTCCATTCTTCACTTTTATTGACGACAATACCGTTACTGGTCACCTGTCCTTCAGTCGCAGAAATCAGATCGAGCAGAAGATTAAAAAAAGTCGTTTTTCCCGCTCCGTTGTTCCCCACAAGTCCAAAGGCTTGTCCTTCAGGAATATTCAGTTCAGGAATATTCAGAACGCATTTGTCACCATATACCTTTCTGAGATTTGTCGCTTGTATCATATAATTTATTTGTTTTTAGCTTTCACAAATGTTTTATTTTCTTCTTTAAACCTTTCTCCATTTGCCGAAAGGCAGAAAATCATTCTAATCTTCTTTATATGCCTGCAATGTATCGTATTTCTCTTCCTTATAAACGCTTTCAATCAGGCTAAAAGCCAGATTCCGGAACATCAATCCCATAAGCCCGATGGCACCCAGTGCTACAAATCCTATCGTCGCATTAAACAGAATCTTGAATACATAGAAAATAAGAATCGGTAAAACCATCTTAGGCAAAGTCAACAAAATAGTCTTCAGGTTGAATGAACTAGAGTCGCCAAATGGCTTTTTTCCCGTGGTCAGATCAATGGGCGTCTTGACATAAGCTCCACTCAACAATACCACATAAGCATTTACCCCTATGTTATACAAACCGCCTGCAAATATTGCCAGGTAAATATTCTTATCGAGGAACAAATAAAACACTCCAAGTACCATCGTAATCATCGTAGCAACGACTATCAACCACCACTTGGATGCCAGATATTCCTTGTACTTGATATTCTGACTCATCATTAAAGGATAATATGCACTGTCCCAGCTGGGCACAAAGCCTCCAAATGTGAACAGGAAACCACCCGAAATAAACACTCCAAACATGATAAGCCAGGCATCTGAATTCCGATAAGTAGGATCCAGAAATGCAATAAGCCCGTAAAACAAGAAGAATACACTCAGCCATAAAGTATTCTTAGAGCGCTTATTCCGCAGGATAAGACGGAGATCATTTTTAAGGAATTCTCCCATTAATCCAAATCTCTCCAACCAACTGTAATCCCGAGTCTCCGCAACTGCCTGGGTCGATGACAGAGCATCATCGAGATACATAGCACTGTAAAATATCTTAAAACAATAGCGGTACAATAGAATCGCCACTGTCAATGGAATTAGGGCTGGCCATATAAAGCTATAAAAAGATTGAAACACCGGACCGGAATATGTAGTGACATCCCAGTACCCCAAGTATTGTGAAAAGCCAAGTGTAGCGATAGCAACAAGAATAGTGACAAAAACTATATTCTTATTATTGACTATCAGGTTCAGAAAATTATTGACATACAATAAACTTGCCATCCCTATAAACCAGGCGATTACTCCTATAGTAGAAAATCCTTCTTTCAAGAGGACAATAGAAAAAGGAACGAGGAAGATAAAAGCATAGATATTAAAAAAAGAAATTGTCGTTCTCCCCAGCAGATAGTTAGTCATCGTCTTTTTTGAAATAGGCAAGGTCAGCAAGGGCCTTACTTTCATCATCGGAGTTTTCTGCGCAAAGTATTTTATAACCAAATCCATTACCCACCAGTAAATCAGGTAGCGATTCACAGTCAAAAAAGGTTCGTATCCCTCTTCTTCAAGCATATAGTAGGAAGCTGCCCCCATCACAAGAAATAATGCTCCATAAAAGAAGGCTACAATTCCCAGGAATATTTTGATCCCTATATTGAACTTAAAAGACTTGGAACGAAAAAACGACTTCCACTCGAGTTTCAGAAAATTCCAGAGCATATATCTTAGATTTAATATGTCAAATATAAGAAAAAGCGTATATCGACAGATAAGTCTTCGATTAAATGTGAAGAAAGTCGACAGATTTATATTATAACCGGACAAGACTCTCCTACTATGCTTATCTATCTGTGCTTATTTGCGACATCTGCGGGGATAAATCTAAGTAATCATTGAACGCAGATACCGCCGATATTGCATACCGCGGATTTTCACAGATTTAATTTGTGACTAGTATTTCCATCTATACACCTTTGCTAGACTCGGCGGTATAGCTATAATAGAACTTAAGTAACACTAATACAAAGTCGTATGGCTCCATACTATTTCTAGCAATAATTATCACGCTTAGATTTGCAAAAACATAACAAGTTGC
>CAYRFF010000004.1:60521-100539 GCA_964423575.1 uncultured Saprospiraceae bacterium
TACTATTTCTAGCAATAATTATCACGCTTAGATTTGCAAAAACATAACAAGTTGCTTAGATTTGCAAAAACATAACAAGTTGCCTAGCTTAAGCAGCGTTTAAGGACAAAAACCTGTCTATTATAACAGACGACAAGAACATTAAACTGATTTCAACCCAAATTTCCAACTATGCATAGAACTTCTACCTTACTTAAACAAATTTCAATCCTCCTTCTTTTCTTTTTCATCACAACTATCATGGCACAAGCACAGCGACCATTTGTAGCTGCATGGCTCTCTTATGATCCTGATGATAGAAACAATCTTGAACTGACCATTCCACTAGAAGGAACTTATGATTATCGCTGGACACATGTCTATGAACCGGAACTCACAGGGAGTGGAAGTGGAGAAGGGGATCTTACCATCAATTTTCCTACCCCAGATATCTATTTTATTGAAATCTTTCCTACAGGAAGCGATCCTTTTCATAGGATTCAACTGTCAGATGAATCGGGCCCCTCTGAGGCTACCTATCGGATTCTGAATATTTATCAATGGGGAGATGTAAAATGGAGCACAATGGAATACGCATTTTACAAGGCCGGATACTTGACAGGAATTGCAGCTCAGGATGTTCCTAACTTACAGAATGTTAAAAGTATGGCTTACGCATTCTCAGAGACTTCAATTGGTGTTAATCCCGTTTACCGTATCAATTCCTGGAATGTAAGCAGAGTTGAAGATATGAGTCATTTGTTTGATGGTGCAAGTTCCGTCAGTGAGTTAGACTTGAATAGCTGGAATGTAGGGAGTGTCAAAGACATGAGTTATATGTTTGCTAATATCTCTAGATTAGAGACTGATATCACCGGATGGGACGTTTCCAACGTTGAGAATATGAGCGGAATGTTTTCCAATAATTTTTATTTTAATCAAGATATCGGTGGCTGGGATGTAAGCAGGGTTAAAGATATGTCAGCACTCTTTCATAAAGCAGATCAGTTTAACAAAGATATAAGTAGCTGGAATGTTTCCAGTGTAGAAAATATGAGTGCGATGTTCTCTCAGACTAGGTATTTCAATCGGGATATTGGCAATTGGGACGTAAGTAATGTTACGAATATGATGGGTATGTTCGACAGAGCAAAAGAATTCAATCAAGATCTAAGCAAGTGGGACGTAAGCAAGGTAACCGATATGCGTCTTATGTTCATGTACGCAAGAGAATTTGACCAAAGTCTGGGAGATTGGAATATACAAAGCCTCAAAAACATAGATATTTATGAGAGCGGTATCAGTTGCGAGAACTACAGTAAAACTCTACATGGATGGGTGATAAACGGTCATGCTCCGGATAGCGTACTTGTCAGAGCCGATATGATTCATTATAGTTCAGAAGTTCAAACTTATAGGAATTATTTAACTCAGGAATTGAAGTGGACTATTTATAGTGATCGAGAAGG
This sequence comes from uncultured Saprospiraceae bacterium, assembly GCA_964423575.1. Lineage (GTDB taxonomy): Bacteria > Bacteroidota > Bacteroidia > Chitinophagales > Saprospiraceae > CAYRFF01. Next base: position 61,970 of record CAYRFF010000004.1, read on the forward strand.
AGATTGTCCTTGGAGCTATGGAGATTCCTTCATTACCTTATGGCAATCTGACAATGGGGGAAAAACATCCATGACTCAGGTTGAAGTACCCGCTATTGGTTCTTATGATTATTACTGGGAAAATATCGCAGATCTGAATATCTCAGGAAGTGGTACTGCGACCGGCTTAATAGTTATCAATTTTCCTGAACCCGGCACATACAGACTGGAAATAACTCCGGTCGGGGCAGAACCGTTTAGTGCATTTCAGTTTGGCGACTCCTCCGGAAATCGCGGAGATGCAACTAAGTTAATCGATGTACGTCAATGGGGGAATATCGAATGGGAAAGCTTTGAATACGCTTTTTACGGTGCGACCAATCTTGAAGTCAGTGCTAGTGATATCCCAAATTTGACGAAAGTCAAAAATATATCTTATGCCTTCGCCTATACAAGTATTGAATCAATTCCCGGTTTATCTGAGTGGGAAATGACTGGCATAGAGAATCTGGAGGGAATGTTCCGCAATGCCACTAAATTTAACCAGGATATAAAAGACTGGGATGTTTCTTCTGTGAAGAATATGAGTTATCTGTTTTCCGGCGCATCAAAGTTCAATGGAAATATCGGTTTATGGGATGTTTCACAAGTCGAAACTATGACGGACATCCTGGCTAATGCTAAAGACTTCGCGTACTCACTGGAAAATTGGGATTTAAGCTCATTGCAAGCCACAGGAAATGTAGATGGGAATGATATCAGTCTTGCTAATACAGCTCTCTCATGTGAAAGATTCTCAATTATCTTGCATAAATGGGTAGACATGGTCAACCTTCCGAAAGACATCATTCTCGACGCAACGGGGCTGGAATATAGTCCCGATATCGAAACGAGTCTAGATTATTTTTCCAATGAGATGAACTGGCAGATTAAAGGGATTGCAGAAGGCGGTTGTGAATACGTTAATCAGGACGACTACTTTATTACTATATGGACTACCGACCCTTATGGAGGAGGAAGTTACGGTGCTTTCATAAATATACCGGCTCACGGTAGCTTTTATTACGAATATGAAATGTTGGATAATCCTAGTATAAGAGGGGAAGGTTATGGAGAGGATGAGACAGAATTACGAATCCTTTGGCCCGGAGAATTTCGGCTTAAAATTAAACCGGTCGGAGAAAACCCATTCCACAGAATTCAATTCGGAGTGCCCAATGATAAAGTGCATGAAGGATATGTGGAACGCGGTGATATTGATTATCTACTGGAAATTGAGCAATGGGGAACTACAGAATGGTCTTCCATGGAATATGCCTATTATCGCGCATTTATTAATATTACAGCAACTGACCTACCCGATTTATCCAAGACAAAGAGCATGGCACACGCATTTCAGTTAAGTGGTCCTCTCAATGCCGTTAGAATAAATGACTGGGATGTCAGTAATGTTGAAGATATGTCATTTATGTTCTATCAATCTAGATTTAATCAAGATATAAGTGATTGGGACGTCAGTAGCGTAAAAAACATGTCTAATATGTTCTATGCTACTAATTTCAATCAAGATATCAATAAATGGGATGTATCTAATGTCGAAGATATGTCATCTATGTTTTACCTCTCAAAATTTAATCGAGCCTTAACTAACTGGAATACGGGCAATGTAATTACTATGGCGAGTATGTTTGAGAGGTCTGAGTTCAACTCTGATATCAGCAACTGGAATGTCAGTAATGTAGAAGATATGAGTCGCATGTTTGCATTAAATAATGGGTTTAATCAGGATATCAGCAGCTGGGACGTTTCCTCCGTAGAAACGATGAAAGGGATGTTTAGTATTACTAAATACTTTAATCAGGATTTAAATGATTGGGACGTAAGTAATGTGAAGAATATGTACAGGATGTTTGAATTAGCTGAAAGTTTTAATGGAAATATTGGAAATTGGGATGTGAGCAATGTAGAAGATATATCCTATATGTTTGCCGGTGCTTATACATTTAATCGTGATATTGGTGGATGGGATTTGGGTAGTGCAGTAAACATGGAAGGAATGTTCACTTTTGCCTTTGCTTTCAATCAGGATATCGGGAATTGGGATGTCAGTAATGTTAAAAATATGCAGCGGACTTTCCGTTATGCATTGTCCTTTGCACAGGATATAAACAATTGGGACGTAGGAAATGTAACTAGTCTGGCTGCAACATTTGAACATGCAGAATCCTTCAATCATCCTTTAAACGATTGGAATACCGGAAAGGTAAAGTTGATGAGCGAGACTTTTGCAAGTGCTTATTTATTCAATCAGAGTATTGACACTTGGGATGTAAGTAATGTAAAGGATATGACAGCTATGTTTTTCAGTGCGCAATCTTATAACCAAGACATGAATTCATGGGAAGTTAGTTCTGTCGAAAGCACGTGGTATATGTTTTCAGGTGCACTCGGTTTTAATGGGAATATCGAAGACTGGAATGTAAGTTCTGTAAAGTCTATGGGTTCTATGTTTAACAATGCCAAGAGCTTCAATCGCGATATCAGTAATTGGAATACGTCAAATTGCACCGGCATGGCATATATGTTTTCAGGTGCATCAAAGTTCAATCAGGATATCGGGAAATGGGATGTGAGTAAAGTTACCTGGCTGGGAGAAGTTCTATTTAATGCTTCAAGTTTCGATTATTCTCTAGAGAACTGGAATTTAGCTAGTCTTAAACATATGGTTCCGGAGAGTGAGTATCCCAATGATATAGGCCTTGGATTCTCAGGTATGTCCTGCGAGAATTATAGTAGGACACTAGATGGCTGGTACAAGAATCCAAATACAGCATCCGGTATTTATTTATATGCAGAAAATCTGGACTATGGACCTAAAACTTCAACAGCCCGAGCTACTTTAAGAGCAAATAGGAGTTGGAAATTTACTGGAGACTCTGAAGGCGACTGTGAATTTATTTCTGTCTCCACTGAAGACGGTAACTTGGCAACAATAAATTTCTATCCCAATCCAGTGAATGATATTCTGTATATCTCGGGCATAGAAAAGCAATTAAAGATAGAAGTATTTGATATTGCCGGGCGCATTTTAAAAACGGTAGAGACAAGCGCTTATGATATTGAAATCAATTTATCTGACTTGAACAGCGGTATCTATTTCTTACGTTTAGCTTCCGCAAATGGCGAGGTTGTCACAAAGAAAGTGGTGAAGCAGTAAGCTGCTGCGCAGCAGGTTAAGGTTTAGGCTAAGGCTTAGATTGAGTAGTGGTTTACCGCAAAGCCACGCAAAGGAGCAGAGATTCGCAAAGAAAAGCAGCGTACTAAAAATGCTAAGTTCTGCGCTTATCAGCGATATCAGCGGGAATTTTAAAACTAAGTAACCATAGGACGCGAATACCGCCAATGCTACGACAAGCTCAGCAGAACTGCTACGCACCGCTGATTGTCGCTGATTTAATCCGTGATTATTAGCGTTGCTTGCATAAGCATCCGTGTAATCAGCGTTCCATTATAAACTAGTAAACAGTGACTAATAAGAATCGCATAGAATGAATCTTACCATTAAGAGATTAGGTTGAAGAAATAATCGTTTCTTGTTAATATCATCACTTTAATGCCTTAATATTTCTCAAATTTTGCCATTAAGAAATTAAGCGAGGTTTATACGCAATGTCTATATTAACTCAGTAGTCTTAATGTCTTAATGGTTACTGCCATTTTCAACATAAGGGGAATCAGTGTTCCATAAATCTCGGGAAAAAATAAAAGTCATTTTATCAGATATATTATGGGGCTTTAATTATTCAGCTAGAACTTTCAACTATCTCAATAAAACGCGAAACTCTGCGAAACTACCTTTTAAACCACCATAAACCACAAAATCTATCAGACAAACTTTGGTAAAGCAGCGAAATAAGAGTATTTTAGGTCTTATATAAATAATCGACTAATGAAACAACAAATTATAGAACTAAATTCCGAAACATGCTTACGAAATCTACTTTATCCAGTCAGATACCTCTTTTAATTATCTCACTTATTTTCATGACTGCCATAGGATATGCCCAACGACCGTTCGTAGCTGCATGGCTCTCATATGATTTTGAAGATAGAAACAATGTTGAACTCACCATTCCACTTGAAGGCACTTACGATTATCGCTGGGTAAATTATTATGAACCCGAGATTACAGAAAACGGTAGCGGAGAAGGTGATCTTACCATCACCTTCCCCACCCCGGATATCTACTTTATCGAAATTTATCCCACCGGAAGCGACCCTTTTCATAGAATTCAGCTAGGGGATGAATCAGGACCTTATGAAGTTGCCGAAAGGATTCTGAATATATTTCAATGGGGAGATGTTGAATGGAGCTCAATGGAGTATGCATTCTATGGGGCAAGTAATCTGAGTGGAATTGCAGCTCAGGATATCCCAATATTCAGGAACCTTAAAAGTATGGCTTATGCTTTTTCGAATACTTCAGTCGGCTACCAACCGGCTACATCTATGAGCTATTGGGATGTCAGTAAGGTTGAAAATATGGCACATTTATTTGATGGAGCCAAGCATGCAGGGGGTTTGAATCTAAGTTCATGGAATGTTGGTAATGTGAAAGACATGAACTACATGTTTGCAAATATTACTTATTTAGACACAGACATCACCGGCTGGAATGTTTCCAACGTGGAAAATATGAGTGGAATGTTTTTGGGAAGCAATTATTTCGACCAAAATATCAGTGGCTGGGATGTGAGCAATGTTAAAGACATGTCATACCTCTTTTATAATACGAGGAGGTTCAACCAAGATATCACCGGATGGGATGTTTCCAAGGTGGAAAACATGGATGGAATGTTTGCCCATACCTGGTATTTCAATCAGGAAATCGGAAAATGGGACGTAAGCAATGTTACCAGTATGATGAGCATGTTTACCAAAGCAGAAGAGTTCAACCAGGACCTGAGCAAGTGGGATGTAAGTAAGGTAACCGATATGCGTCTCATGTTCATGTATGCCAAAGCATTTGATCAAAGTCTGGGAGATTGGAATATTGAAAGTCTTAAGGAAATTAACATCTCTGAAAGTGGAATCGGATGTGAGAATTACAGTAAAACTCTACACGGATGGGTAAAGAATGGTCACGCCCAAGATAGTGTAACGGTCAGGGCCGAACAAATCAATTATAGTTCAGAAGTTAATTCCTATAGAAATTATTTAACTCAGGAGTTGAAGTGGAAACTTTATGGTGATAGAGAAGGAGATTGTAATTTATATTACGGAGATTCTTTTATCACTTTATGGAAATCTGATAATGGAGGGAAAACCTCTATGGAGCAAATCGAAATCCCTGCTATCGGTTCATACGATTATTACTGGGAAAATATCGCAGATATGAATATCTCAGGAAGTGGTACTGCGACAGGCGAAACTATTATAAACTTTCCCGATCCAGGCACCTACCGATTGGAAATTACTCCAGTCGGAGCAGAGCCGTTTAGTGCATTTCAGTTTGGTGACTCCTCCGGAAATCGTGGAGATGCTACAAAGTTAATCGATATCCGTCAATGGGGAAATGCCGAATGGGAAAGCTTTGAATATGCTTTTTATGGTGCAACCAACCTTGAAGTCAGTGCTAACGATATCCCAAATTTGACAAAAGTCAAAAATATGAATTATGCCTTCGCCTACACGAGTATTGAATCAATTCCCGGTCTATCTGAATGGGAAATGAGTAGCATAGAGAGTCTGGAAGGGATGTTCTATAAAGCCATTGAGTTTAATCAAAATATTAATGACTGGGATATCTCATCTGTAAGAAACATGAGCAAATTATTTTCCGGCGCGTCAAAGTTCAACGGAAATATCAGCGGATGGGATGTAAGTAAGGTGGAAAAAATGACAGATATCCTGACAGATGCCAGGGAATTTTCCCACACACTTGAAAAATGGAATCTAAGTTCTCTGCAATCTTCAGGAAATACAGAAGAAAATGATATTAGTCTGGCAAATACCGCTATCGCTTGTGGCCTTTTCTCAATTATTCTCCAGAGCTGGTCGGACGCAGGAAATTTTCCGGATGACATTATACTTGACGCAACAGGACTGGAATACAGCCCGGATATAGAAGAAGGAATTAACCATCTTCTCAATGATATGCAATGGCATATTATCGGCATTTCTGAAGGCAATTGCGAATATATAAATCAAGAAGACTTATTTATTACCATATGGACTACCAGTCCCTACGGAGGGGAAGGAGGATCCGGAGCATTCATAACTATACCAGCTTCGGGGACCTTCTATTATCAATTTGAAATGTTGGATAATCCAAGCAGAAAAGGGGAAGGTTATGGAGAAGATGAGACGCAACTACGAATCCTTTGGCCCGGAAAATTTCGACTTAAAATCAGACCAATCGGAGAAAATCCATTTCATAGAATTCAATTTGGAGTGCCCAATGATGATATATATGAAGGATATATCGAAGTTGGAGATATAGCATTTCTTCTGGACATTGAACAATGGGGAACTACAGAGTGGTCTTCAATGGAATATGCTTATTATAGAGCTACTATTGACATAACTGCTACTGACCTGCCCGATTTATCCAAAGCAAAGAGTATGGCACATGCTTTTGAGTTTAATGGTCCTCTCAATGCCGATAGGATAAATGACTGGGATGTAAGTAATATAGAAGACATGTCCTTTATGTTCTATCGTTCACAATTTAATCAAAATATTAATAATTGGGACGTCGGAAATGTTAAGAATATGGAATCGATGTTCTCTGCCTCAACCTTTGATCACAGCATTAATGATTGGAATGTATCAAATGTGAAAAACATGAAAGCAATGTTTCACGGTTCAAGGTTCAATTCATATATAAATGACTGGGATGTAAGTAATGTTGAGGATATGAGTTATATGTTTAAATTTAATCATTCCTTCAATCAGGATATAGGTGACTGGAATGTAGGAAAAGTAAAAGATATGACTGAAATGTTCCATGGGAATTTTGATAAAGGAGGTCATAATTTCAATCAAGATATAGGAAATTGGGATGTAAGCAGTGTAGAAAGCATGGAAAGGATGTTCAGTGTAACAAAGGAATTCAATCAGGATTTAAATAATTGGAATGTCTCGAATGTCAGAAACATGCACAGGATGTTTGAGTTAGCTGAAAACTTTAATGGAGATATTGGAAATTGGGATGTGAGCAATGTAGAAGATATGTCCTATATGTTTGCCGGTGCTTATATCTTCAATCGAGACATAGGAAATTGGAATGGGGAAAATGTAACTACCATGGAGTCAATGTTTTCCTATGCCTTATATTTCAACCAGGATATCGGCAACTGGAACGTTTCCAATGTAAAAAATATGGCAGGTACATTCCTCTACGCCTTGTCGTTCAGTTGGGATATTAATAAATGGGATGTAAGCAATGTAACTGACTTATCTCTTACTTTCATGAATGCGGAATCTTTCAACACTTCTTTAAACAATTGGAATACCTCAAAAGTAAAATCAATGTATCGTACTTTTGAAAATGCTTATTATTTCAATAGGGATTTGGGGGATTGGAACGTGAGTTCCGTAGAGGATATGTCCAGGATGTTTTTCAATGCCCAATCCTTTGATAGAGACCTTAATTCATGGGATGTAGGCTCGGTCAAGAATATGGCTGAAATGTTTTCAGGCGCGCTTAACTTTAATGGAAATATCGAAGCCTGGAATGTAAGTTCCGTAGAAAACATGGCATCAATGTTTGATAATGCGTTAAGCTTTAATGAGAGTATCGAAGACTGGAATGTAAGTTCTGTAAAAAACATGAACTCTATGTTTTATAATGCCAGAAACTTCAATCGCGATATTAGTAATTGGAATACGTCAAATTGTACCGTAATGGCATATACGTTTTCAGGCGCAACAAAATTCAATCAGGATATCGGGAAATGGGATGTGAGTAAAGTTACCTGGCTGGGAGAAGTCTTATTTAATGCTTCAAGTTTTAATTATTCCTTAGAGAATTGGAATTTATCCAGTCTTGAACATCATGATCCGACTATGTACCCTAATGATATTGGGCTTGGATTTTCCGGTATGTCCTGCGAGAATTACAGTAGGACACTAGAAGGCTGGTACAAGAATCCAAATACAGCATCCGGCATTTATTTATATGCAGAAAATCTAAAGTATGGTCCTAAAACTTCAACAGCCCGAGCTACTTTAAAAGCGAATCGAAGCTGGAATTTCTTCAGAGATTTTGAAGGCGACTGTGAATTTATTTCTGTCTCCACTGAAGACGGTAACTTGGCAACAATAAATTTCTATCCCAATCCAGTGAATGACATTCTGCGTATCTCTGGCATAGAGAACCAGATAGAAATACAAGTATATGACATCGCAGGTCGTATTTTAAAAACAGTAGAGACAAGTGCTTATAATACTGAAATCAATCTATCCGACTTAATTAGCGGCATGTATTTCTTGCGATTAGCTTCCGCAAATGGCGAAGTAGTGACGAGAAAGATTGTGAAGCAGTAAGCTGCTGCGCAGCAGCTAATGGTTTAGTTCAGGCTGAGATTAGGTAGTGTGATTATACCGCAAAGTCACGCAAAGGAGCAAAGATTCGCAAAGAAAAATCGCCTTGATGAAAGACTGAAAATTCTGCGCTTATTTGCGAAATCTGCGGGAGCTTAAAACTAAGTAATTATGGAACACGGAGATAAAACCTCAACCCCAGCCCTTCTCCACTTCATGGAGAAGGGAGTCAATTATCATTCCTTTACGAAACCGATTCTTAACAAATGAAATAAAGGTCCTTTATGAACTCAGTGTATCATCTTTCTCCATTGAGAGAAACGAAATGGGATGACTGAATGTAGTCTCGTCGAGACCTATGGTCGTAAATCGACCATTGATGAAGGAACTGCGAACTCCTGTGAGCAGCTAGTAATTCACTTTAATAAATACTTTATTATCGAAAGAATTCTAAAAAGTATAAACACAGGAGATTGGGGTGAAATATATAATCTGCGCATATTAGCGATATCTGCGGAAATTTAAAACACCTAAAATCCCGCTGCAGAATCATCTCCCCTCTTATCCGCCACTGCATGAATCTTCCCGTCTTTCACCAAGATAAGTTCCGTGCGACCGATAGGACTACGTTCCTGCAACTCGTAACCCATATCTTCAAGTTCTACACGTACATCCTGAGGGAAATCCTTCTCAATATAAATCACATCCGGCATCCACTGATGATGATACTTGGGACTGTTGACAGCTTCTTCTGCTGACAAATCAAAGACCAACACATTGAGAATACTCTGTAAAACAGAGGTAATTATCGTACTGCCGCCGGGCGTACCCACAATCATAAACGGCTTATCATCTTTCAGTACAATCGTCGGCGTCATAGAACTCACCATCCTCTTACCTGCTTCGATGGCATTAGCTTCGGTGCCCATTAATCCGTAGATATTGGGAACACCGGGCTTAGCAGAGAAATCATCCATTTCATTGTTCAGGAAAAAGCCGGCACCACCTGCAACTACTTTACTTCCATACTCAGTATTTAATGTAGTAGTAACCGATACTGCATTTCCCTCAGCATCCAATATAGAAAGATGTGTAGTCTGTTCACTTTCCTGCAGCTGTAATCCGGGTTCTACTTCGGTACTTCTGCCACGTAATCCCGGAATAAAGTCTGCCATCCGTCCCCGGATATAATCCTGGTCTAATAGTTGCTCCACCGGCACATCCACAAAGTCAGGATCGCCCATATAATCCGTTCTGTCGGCATAGGCACGACGCTCCACTTCCACAACATGATTGATCGCTTCCACACTGTGATAATCCATTTCTTCAAGATCATAAGGCCCCAGCATTTGTAACATTTGCTCAAGCATTACACCTCCGCTTGATGGTAAACCCATCGCTATTATTCTGTGTCCTCTGTAATTAAAATCACGCGGTTTACGGATAACCGGTTCATAATTTTTCAAGTCCTCCATAGTAATTATCCCATTTCCACGCTGCATCTCTTCTACGATAAGTTCAGCAGTTTTACCTTCGTAGAATTCCTGTGCTCCGTTTTCAGCAATCCGCCTAAGCGTAGCAGCAAGATCTTTCTGAATGAGGATATCTCCTACTTTCCATTCGCCATCCTTGACAAATGCTATCGGAAGTTCATTGTGCTCTCTGAAATCAGCAGCAAAGTGATTGAGATTCTTTGCTTCTTGTGCTGTTATTGCAAAGCCATTCTCAGCCAAATAAATTGCGGGTTCAATCAACTCAGACATTGGCAATTTCCCCCATTTATCATGAGCAAGAAAAGTTCCTGCCACTGTACCCGGCACACCTACTGCTAGATGTCCTGCCAGACTTATATCGGGAATTACATCTCCGCTTTCACCCAGATACATATCGCGATGTGCGTCACCCGGTGCCATTTCCCGATAATCGATACTCGAAGTTTGTCCCTTGGCAGTATGAACAACCATGAAACCGCCGCCACCCAGGTTACCTGCATTGGGATATACAACTGCAAGCGCATACTGCACCGCGATAGATGCATCAATTGCGTTCCCTCCTTTCTTCAGAATCTCCTTCCCCACCTCACTTGCCAGTGGATGCGCAGTAACTACCGCCGCATTATCCACCACAATGGATTTAGTGCTTTCGTAATCTTGAACAAGTTCACGGAGGAAAGATTCATCCTTTTCAACATTTGCGCAAGCTAAAAATCCCAGCAAAAGGAATAGTCCGAATATCTTCTGTATCTGATGCATATTTCTCGTTTATTTCTTACAAATATGCATAAAATCACCCGAAGTCTTAAACAGATAGTTTTCTTTATCATTTTATAGGGAGGAAAAGCAGTAAAATGAGCAGTATCGCAGAAAACATCAAGACTATTCAAGCACGGATAAACGGAGCATGCGAGTCAAGTGGTCGGAATCCCGATGAAGTCAGGCTTTTATTGGCAACCAAGACTGTTGAACCTGAGCGGATTATTCAAGCATTTGAGCAAGGATGCAACTTGATTGCAGAGAATAAAATCCAGGAAACGCGGGAAAAATATGAAGCACTGGAGTCATATCCGCATGAGAACCATTTTATCGGCCATCTGCAATCCAATAAGGTAAAGTATCTCATTGAAAATGATATAAAATGTCTGCATTCACTGGATAGGAAACGTCTGGCAGACAGGTTGCAAAATCGGCTGGAACACGAGGATAAACATATCGATGTGCTGATTCAAGTGAATACTTCCGGCGAGAAAAGTAAATTTGGAATCGCACCGGAAAAAACACTGGAATTCACGCAGTATGTTGCCGGACTTGACCGTATTCACGTCAAAGGGCTGATGACAATCGGTCTATTCAGCGCAGAAAAAGAAAAGGTCGTTCCTTGCTTCCAACTTTTGCGGAAGCTGAGGGATGATATCCGCGACGCTAACATAGCCGGAGTTGAAATGCAGGAGCTGTCAATGGGTATGAGTCACGACCTCGAGTGGGCAATTGCCGAAGGTGCTACTATTGTACGAGTGGGAACTGCTGTATTTGGGAAGCGGCCTTATCCCGACAGTTATTATTGGAATGAAAAATAGAACAGAAATTCTTTTATCTTAGCTTTGCGCAAAATATTGACCTATGAAAGAAAAGAAACAATCGCTCCGGCAGAAAATGACGGATGAAGAGCTGCTGAAACTCAGTAAACAAATCAGTAAGAACACACTTATTGAAACTCTGGATATCAAATTTGTAGAAATCGGAGACGATTTTATCGTAGCGAGTATGCCCGTCACACCCAAGGTTCATCAACCGGATGGCGTTCTCCACGGTGGTGCATCAGTAGCATTGGCAGAAACGATAGGAAGCACTGCTGCTTTTTTATTCCATGAAGATGAGGATTATTTTATTCGCGGCATTGAAATCTCTGCCAATCACGTGAAGAGTATCCGCAGTGGTACTGTCGTCGCCAGAACAAAGTTTTTGCATAAAGGCCGTACTACTCAATTGCAAGATATCTATATCACAGATGAGGATGCCAATCTCATTTCGGTGGTGAGGTTAACGACTATCGCCCTGCCGAAGAGAGGCTAAGACTCAGGTTGTCCTTCGATAAACTCAGGAACCAAGGTTGAGAACAGGAGTACACAGTAGATTCAACTATCGCGATAGAACGCAGATGATACTTCGTACCGCAAATTTACACGGATTTAACTCGTGACGCTCCGCACTTCTCTGCGATATCGAATAAATAGCACCGTAGGTGTGACACTCTGCGTTTATTTGCGATAACTGCGGGAATTAAACTAAGCAGTAATTGAACGCAGATACCACAGATTTTCACTCATTTAATTAGTACACTACATACTTATAGTTCCTTCACAGGCAATCCCCTTACCTATCGTTAACATCTCAGTAACAAACTTTTAGCTCTTATTTCTATTAGTTTTATAGCAGGGCAAAAAACATTTAAATCTCAACGAACTTCTTTTCCTGCAATTATTGAGATTTATAACAAAATGATCTTTTATGGTATAAAATCTACAATTTTTTCACTTTTAAAACTTTTAGAATTATGAGTAATTTCAAAGATAAAGTTGTTTTAATAACCGGTGGTTCAGGAGCTATTGGTTCAACTACTGCAAAAAAGTTTTTAGACAAAGGAGCGAAAGTCGTTCTTGTAGATATCAATGCAGATACCCTGAAAAAGACTTCAGAAGAACTTAACAGTTCCTATCTCGCCTATATTACAGCTGATGTAACTAAGTCAGCAGATGTTAAGAAATATGTGGATTTCACGGTAGATAAATTTGGGAAAATTGACGTTTTCTTCAATAATGCCGGAATCGAAGGAATTGTAAAACCAATTACCGAATATCCGGAAGAGGATTTTGATAAGTTGATGGATATCAACGTGAAAGGTGTCTGGCTTGGAATGAAATATGTCTTACCACAGATGAATGACGGTGGAAAGATTATTAACACTTCTTCTGTAGCCGGTCTTATGGGTACGGAAAATATGACCGCTTATGTTACAAGTAAGCATGCGGTTATCGGAATGACCAAATCAGTAGCGCTTGAGGTTGCGCCACGTGGAATTCAGGTAAATACTATACACCCGGCTCCGGTAGATAACAGAATGATGCGCTCTCTGGAAGATTCATTTGCTCCGGGACAAGGTGCGGCAGTTAAAGAGCAATTTGTACAGATGATTCCGATGAAGCGATATGCCAACAACGATGATATTGCCAATGGTGTTCTTATGCTGGCATCTGCAGAAAACACCTTCATGACCGGAAGCAAATTGATAGTGGATGGTGGAATGACAATGCATTAATCCACATCAAGTAAGCAGTGAATTAAGGAAAAAGGGTAGTTATCAAAAGTAACTACCCTTATTTTTTGGCTTGTCATTTTTAAATCACTAAAAGGAGCTAAGATTCGTAAAGTAAAGCCGTTCACCTGAAAAGAATGTAAAATTCTGCGCTTATCCGCGATTTCTGTGGGAATTTATAAAAGAGATTATAGAACGCAGATGACGCTGATACCTCGTACCGCTGATTTACACAGATTAATCAGTGAAAATTCGTGTTGCTACAAGCATCTATTTTATTCGTGTTCTAAATAAATCATATGTCACGCCTTTACGACTTCACTCCTTTGCAGCTACACAATAGATTTATAGATATAATATAGGTATTTCATGAGTACAGGCTTCACAATCCGTTCTTTCTTCTCATCTACGACTCAAAGAAATTCATAGGCTTATGAATCCTTCTTTTCTGCAACTTTACGACTCAACAACTTCGCAACTTCACGATGATTTCATCTCTATCCTCGGTAAAAATGCCGCAAACAGTCCCAGCAGCGGCAAGTAGGAACTCACCTGAAACATAAAATTAATACTCGTCTTATCTGCCAGCAATCCCAGTACCCCGGAACCGATAGCCCCCAGTCCGAATGCAAAACCAAAAAACATACCCGATATCATTCCCAGTTTCCCAGGCATCAACTCCTGTCCGTAAACGATAATTGCCGGAAATGCAGAAGCTAATACAGCACCTGCAATTGAAATAAGAACCAATGTCCAAGTGAGATTTGCAAAGGGAACCAGTAGTGCGAAAGGCGCCGCACCAAGTATTGAAAACCAGATAACCGTTTTCCTACCGTATCTGTCACCGAGCGGACCACCGGCAATCGTTCCGGCAGCTACTGCAAAGAGAAACAGAAACAAGTGAAACTGAGACGCCTGCACCGACACATCAAATCTGTCAATCATGTAGAATGTAAGATAATTCTTTAAAGCAGCCATATAAAAGAACTTGGAGAACATAAGAATCATCAGTATCAGCAAAGCCATATATACCTGACGCTGAGGTAAAGTACGGATATTCTCCATTCCCAGGTCCTTGGTATTATTCTTCGTACGTCCATGTACTTTATACCATTTCCCTACTCGATAAAGGATAATAATTGCCGCCAATGCAAGGAAAGAAAAACTGACTATATAATTCTGTCCAAAAGGCACAACTATTGCTGCAGCCAGCAAAGGCCCGATTGCCGTACCAGCATTACCACCGACCTGAAACAAGGACTGCGCAAGTCCCGGTTGTCCACCGGAAGCATAACGCGCCATCCGTGAAGATTCAGGATGAAATACTGAAGATCCCACTCCTACAAGCGATACAGAAAACAGAACTGCGGTAAAACTGGGCGAGAACGCAAGGCTCAACAAACCGAGCAAAGTAAAGCCCATTCCTATCGCAAGTGAGAAAGGTTGTGGCTTCTTATCGGTATAAAATCCCACGACGGGCTGTAATAAGGAAGCAACCAATTGATACACCAAGGTAATAATCCCGATCTGAGTAAAATTCAGATCAAAGTCCGTTTTTAACAACGGATAAATAGCAGGAATAATCATCTGAATCGCATCATTCAGAAAATGCGCAATACTGAGCGATATCAATATTGAATATACCGGACCACGCGATTTCTCCGATTGCCAATTAATATTTTCTTTCAGCGATTTTAAATTCATTTGCGCTAATCTACAGGAAAGTCTCCCAATCCTTCACCACTATCTTACATATTTTGCTGAAAACAGTTTAGTTTAGCAGAACATTTACATGAAAAGTACAATTCAATCAATATGAAAAAATATACGCTCGCACTTCTTATTTCCATCATCGGAATCTCTGTTTTTGCTCAAGGCAAATTATACACTCTGCAAGATGCCGTCACCGGTTTATACAGCAATCTTGCTATTAAAAATATCAATCAATTATCCTGGATTCCGGGAGAAGATGCTTATGCATACGCGGATGAAACATATAAAGCTGTGCTCAGAGTCGAGCTTCCATCAATGAAAGAAGACACAATCTTTACTTTTGAGACAATCAATAATTCATCTTTCCCCGATAAAGATTTAGGCAGGTTACCACAGATAAACTGGATTGACGGAGAAACGATATACTTCAGAAACAAGAATGACTATTATATTGGAAGTTTGGATGATAAAAAGTGGACATTCAATCCTTGGATTACTCTTCCGGACGGAGCGGCTGATATTAATATCGAGAAAACAAGTCGTCATATAGCATATACGATTAAGAATAACCTTTATTTAATTGCCCCTAGTAATAAGACACATGCAGTAACTAAAGACGAGGATCCAAATATCGTGAATGGCCAGGTGGTTTCCCGTTATGAAATCGGTATTGATAAAGGTACTTTCTTCTCGCCTTCCGGCAAATATCTTGCATTTTATCGTAAAGACGAATCCAAGGTCACCGACTATCCAGTCATTCAATGGGATGTTACTCCTGCCAAGAATGTCAATGAAAAATATCCTATGGCCGGTGCCGACAGCGAAGAAGTATGGCTAGGAGTTTTCAATACGGAAACTAGAGAGACTGTATATATAGATACAGGAAGAGATACAGATCATTACCTGACAAATATTACCTGGGCACCGGACGAAAAACATATCTATATCGGGATTGTCACACGAGATCAAAAGCACTTAACCTTGAATAAATACAATGCTTCAACCGGAAAACTTGTAAAAACTCTCTTCGAAGAAAAAGACGATAAATATGTACATCCGGTACATCCATTGTATTTTATTCCCGATAATGAAAACGAATTTATCTGGTGGACGGAAAGAGATGGCTTTTATCACCTGTACAGATATAATACAGACGGTAAACTACTGAATCAAGTCACGTCCGGAGAATGGCTTGTAAATGAAATCAACGGCTGGAACACAGCCACTAAGGAAATCATTATTTCTACGACTATGATCTCTCCATTGAATAGGAATATATTTGCTGTAAACTGGGAAACCGGAGCAATGCGACGATTGGACAAGGAAGAAGGAGTGCATTCTGTAATGGTAAACAGTAATGGAACATATATCATTGACCGCTACTCCAATTATTCCAGACCTCGTGTCATACAAGTTACTTCAACAGATGGAAAATGGAGTAAAACTCTACTGGAAGCAGAGAGCACGCTCACGGATTACGCACAACCTGAAGTAAGACACTTTGCTATCACAGCAGATGATGATAAAACCGCTCTATATTCCAAGTTAATCCTTCCTCCGGATTTTGACGCAAGTCAGAAATATCCGGTAATCGTTTACCTCTATAATGGGCCGGGAGTTCAATTGCTCCGCAACAGTTTTCCCGAGAGTGGAAATCTCTGGTATGATTATATGGCGCAGCGCGGGTACATCGTATTTACGATGGATGGGCGCGGTAGTTCCAACCGCGGAAAGGAATTTGAGCAGGTGGTGCATCGCAACCTAGGAGCTGTAGAAATGAAAGACCAATTACGTGGTGTGGAATTCCTGAAAGCTCTCCCCTATGTAGATAGCGAGCGAATAGGCGTTCACGGCTGGAGTTATGGTGGTTTTATGACCCTTTCCCTTATGCTGAATCATCCGGACGTATATGCAGCAGGAGTTGCCGGCGGGCCGGTTGTCGACTGGAATATGTACGAGATTATGTACACGGAACGCTACATGGATAGCCCGCAGGAAAATCCGGAAGGTTATAAAAACACTAGTGTGTTGAATAAAGTGTCAAATCTTAAAGGAGATCTGTTGGTAATACACGGTGCATTGGATGCTACAGTCGTACTTCAGCATTCCATGAAGTTCCTCCGCGAATGTGTGAAAAACGGTGTTCAGATAGATTACTTCACATACCCGGCGCATCCACATAATGTCCGTGGAAAAGACAGGATACACCTAATGCAGAAGGTAACGGATTACTTTGATGCAAAACTTGGCAACCATTAATATAGAATTGCCTGTTATAACCTAGATTTGCCAACTTTTGGAAAGTTGGCAAATCTGTAAACCCAAATAAAATGAACTACAAACTAAATTTAAGCTTACTTTTATCCATATTATTTCTATCCACTTCATCCCTACTTTATGGACAAACTGAAATTACCGTCAACAAGATCGCTTATGAAGGTCATTCAGACAAATTTGCAATCATGATTTCTCAACCGAGACATATCAAGACAGCAATTGCCACCGCTGAAGCAATGGACATTGAAAAACACAACTATTCATTTGAAGTCCTTATGTCCGGCCCCCTCGCTAAAGAAATTGCTATCAACCCAGATTTCAAGAAGTATATCGATATTAGCGAGGAAATGGGAATTGATTTATCCGTCTGTGCGATTGCGCTTGGACGCCAAGGCGTCGATGAAGCGGAGGTCGATGAACGTATTCTTATCACGCCCAATGTTTGGATTCGGGTATTTGAATTGAAGGATAAAGGATATAATGTAATTACCAATTAACTAAGTTTTGCTAACTTGCAGCCAAGATTTTCACATGGTACTCGTGGTTCGAAATTCTCCCACGTTAAAAAACTAGGACGCCATTATGCTTTCAAAAAAGAATCAACGACTTGCGTTACTGCTTGCGAGCTTTCATGTCTTCATACTTGCAGTAAGTAACTACACGGTACAATTCCCGGTTTCTATCTTCGGATTAAAGACAACCTGGGGAGCCTTTACCTTTCCTTTTATATTTCTTGCTACAGATCTTACTGTACGGGTATTCGGAGCGAAACTCGGTAGAAGGATTATCTTCTACGCGATGTTGCCCGGATTGCTAGTCTCATATATAGTAACCGTGGGTTTCCGAGGCGGAACATGGATGGGAATTGACTCCCTGTTCATCTTTAATTTATTTGTAGCCAGGATTGTCATAGGAAGTTTTTCTGCCTATGTCATCGGACAGCTTATGGATGTCTTTGTTTTCAATAAATTACGTCAGCGGAAAGAATGGTGGAAAGCACCATTTGCATCAGCTATCTTTGGGAATCTGGTTGATACTTATGCATTCTTTATTATTGCCTTCTACAAGACGAGTGATGCTTATCTGGCCAATAACCTGTGGGAAATCGCAACGGTAGATTACTTTTTCAAAATGGCAGTAAGTACTATCTTATTCCTGCCACTATATAAGATAATCCTGGATAGGATTATGAAGTATTTCAAGATTACGCAGTTTAAGGCGTAAACAACATTTGCGGAAGCTTACATATATAAATAAACCCCGGAGAAATCTCCGAGGCAAAAGATTCACTCTTCCTCCATCAATCGATTCAACTCATCCATCTTCTCCCCAAATTTCTTCCAGTCGCCATCCTGCATAGCTTTCTTCACTTCGTCCCACTTCTTGCCGACTTCCTCCAATTTCTTATTGGAAACGCCCGGAACAACCTTCTGAAGTACTTCCTCGGAAATCTCACCATCCTGAAGCAATGAATCAAGTACCGGTATAATCAATTCCGACTCATCAAATTCCTTAATGTCATACAATGCTTTAATAGCCTCATCCAATGTCGGTTCCATCACAACCTTCCCTCCCGTAGATGCAATCACTCGCTTTAATTGCGGCATATTCACATCCGTTGAAATCAGGAATACAGGTTCTATATACAGAAAGGACTGTTTTATAGGAATAATCATCAGGTTTCCACGGATAACCTTGGAGCCACGTTGATCCCAAAGCGATAAATCTCTGGATATTTCCGTATTCTGATCGATTTTCGCCTCCATCTGAGCAGGGCCTAGAAATAATCTTTCCTTGGGCAATTCATATACAATAATTTCCCCGTAATCCGGCACGTCAGATTTTACCGTTGCCCAAGCTATCATATTATCTCGATTGGACGGTGTCATAGGGAAGATCAGCAGATATTGCATTTGATTTTCTCCTGGAAGAGAACTCAGAACGTAATACGGTCGCATTCTCACCTGATGCCCACCATAAGATTCAACCGGCTTTTCCCACAGGTCTTCCTGATTGTAAAACACCTGAATATTGGTCATGTGATACTCACTGTACAATTCCATCTGCACCTCAAACAAGTGTTTAGGGTATTTAATATGATGTATCAGTTCGCCCGGCATCTCCTCCATAGGCTTAAACATATCCGGAAAAATATCTTTGTACACATTGAGAATCGGATCGCGGTCATCGGAGATATAAAAACTCACATCGCCGTGATAAGCATCAACAACTATTTTTACAGAATTGCGGATATAGTTGTACTTATTGCGATACGGCTTGGAATACGGAAAATGACTCGACAGAGTATATGCATCCTGAATCCAGAACAATCGCCCATCATCAATTACCAGATACGGATCATCACTCAGATCGAGGAACGGAGCTATCTTTCCTATCCGTTCCTGAATTGTGCGCCAGAATTGAATCTTACTTCCCGAATGCAGATAATCTGTAAGCAGAAGATTAATATCCTTAAATTTCCATGCAAATAAAGTCTTTCTCAAGAGACTATTAATAGGGACTCCACCATTACCGTCGTAATTGATGTATACGTTTTCTTCGCCTTTAGGATAGTGAAACTCACCTATTTCAGTATTTACAAGCTTATAGTCGACCCTGCTTTCACCATAATAGATAGCTGCCTGCTCAACATTTATATCAATCTCGGTTTTAGGCGGTATGTCTTTGATATAAAATTCCGGGCTACCATGCTCGGTTTTCTCAGTTGTCGGGCTCATAACGACTCCGTATCCATGTGTGTATTGCAGATGCTTGTTTACCCATGTCTGTGCCTTGGGAGGCAAATTTGTTTTCAGCTCCCGGCCGGATATAAGAACTTGCCTGTATCCTTCAGAAGTTTTATAACGATCGAGGTCCACATCAAAAAATTGATAGTACAATCTAATTTCCTGCAATTGCCTGTATGTTTCTACAATCAGTTCCTGGTCCCAAAGGCGAATATTCTTAATCACATCATCATGCTCTCTTAATTCGCGATAAGTAATGGAATCATTGGCGTTATATTGATGCACTTTAATGCGCTCCAGGTCGTAGGCAAGCCTGGTATCTTTAATATTGTGCTTTAAATACGGCTCCTCTAGTTTCAATTCATTTGGTTTAACCTTATAACTCTGGACAATCCCCGGCAACAAACCTCCCACCAGAATTACCAGCACAATCAATATCCCTCCGCGCATAAGCCATTTGAAGTTCTGTCGAAATATCTGCATGAATGACAATATTGCCAGCAATACAAGTCCGGTAAACACCACCCAGATAACCGGCAAGCTGACGTTCACGTCCGTGTACCCCGCACCAAAAATCAGGTGTCCGTCTGAATACAGAAGCTTGTAACGCTTCAAATAATATCCAAATGCAAATAGCAGGAGCCAGATACCTAAATTTGTGAAAACATGAGAACGCACACGCTTGGTCATCACAATAGAACCAAACAGCTTCCCAGTATTCTGCATGTGCAATGAACCTGTAAAGAAGTAAAAAGCTATGGTTATCGCTGTCGCAAAAAAGGCGAGAAAGGCAAGGCTCAATTGTACCATTTCAATGAATGGCAGCTTAAACATATAAAAGCCAAAATCATTCCCGAATATCGGATCCGATTCCCCAAATGATTGCGCGTGTCTGAACCTGAAATAATTATCCCATTCGTACAAATAGTTAATTGCAAATACAAAGCTCACAAAAACAATAAAGCCGTACAACAACAACTTAATATGCTTGGGCTCAACTTTAACATTCCGTTGTGCGTCCATTGCGGCATCATAACCGAGATTCAGTCTTAATGGCTTCAGATTGCGTGTCATATAGCGCACATTAAGCCCCAAACATGTAAATGCAACTAATAATGCAACCAGAAATAAGACGACCTTGGTAATGCGAATCTTCCAGAAAACAATCTCGTAATCCACTGCACGCAGCCACAGCCATTCAACCGCATATTCTGGGATTGTACTTAACAGAAAAAACAAAATTCCCACTATAACTACCCAACGCAAAAGTCTCACTCCCCTTTTATCCATCAACTTATTCATTTTTAGTTCACTTCATATTTTAACGAAAGATAAGCCATGCAAGAGACTTTCACAACTTTAGGCTGTTTTATCGCTTTCTTCCGATTAAAACCTAACTCATTCTTATTCTAACCTTTCGGCAAATAGTCATATTGACTTCATCGTTAATATTATCGTCAGGCATATATTTTTTCGTCGCATTTTATCGTTATAAATGCAGCATAAAAACTGTCCAAAACATTAAGAAATAATTAACTAAGGACGATGTATTTGCCTCTGGTTTAGGCATTATCTTTGTCAGGTTCAAACTAAATACAAAGGAGAAAAAATCATGAAAAATATACTAACATTAATCATTGTCGTAGCCTTAACTACACTGACTCAGATAGCAGAAGCACAGATAAGACTTTCAGACCAGATTTCTGAGAATACCGTTCAAGCAGTAAAGACTGACAAGTATGTAATGCTTGCCACAACTGTTGCAGAGTTCAGAGATGCCCTTGCAAAAGCTCAGGAATTAAATCCAAAGAAAAACAAATATCAGTTTGAAGTTTTAATTTCCGGGGTTCTTGCCGGTGACATTTACAAGGAAAGGAAAGAACTAAAAAAAGACTTTAAGCAATTTGACAAATTGGGGGTACACATGGTTGCTTGCGAGATTGCTCTGGACCGAGAAGGAGCTGTCAAGAACAAGATTCATAAATCTATTAAAATCATCCCTGACACACGTCCATATCTGGGTGAACTTAAGGTAGATGGATTTAAAATTCTATCGCACAAAAAAGCTTACGACAACTACTGATTGCTTTAGAAGAATAAGTATATAGAGCTTCGCCGATTCAATTCGGAGGAGCTCTTTTCATTTTATCACAGATCATTCTATGCGGGTTTTCCATGAGAACAGTAATACCACAGACTTACAAGAGAATAAATTACTCTCCTCCATCACTTTTCTCTATCTACCTCAATTATTTCACACAGTACATTCTTTGTGATAGCATTTCTCATTTTAAAGAAAGCCAACACTATCAAGACATTCATATTGCTTTTTAAAAAATATCACTATCTTTGAATATCGAAAACCTTAAAAAGCTATCTTTTTGAAACAGAAAATAAGTATTACACTGCTATTTGCGCTATTCCTTATCAGCGGCAGCTTGGTAGCGCAGAAAACTGCGCCCAATCGACTAAATGCACAGGCAGACGAGGAAGATTTCTACACAAAATATGTAATTCTCGCTACTGACTCCGACGAGTTTGAGTATGCTCTTGAAGTAGCAGAAAAGCTCAACCCCAAGGAAACCGGATACCAGTATGAAATTTTAATTTCCGGAGTACTGGCCAATGAGCTATATGACGACCGTAAGGAATATAAGAAGGAGGTCAGAAGATTTGCCAAGCTGGGTGCACATCTCGTCTTATGTGAAATAGCACTTGACAGAGGTGAAGTCAAGGAAAAGAAAATTTACAGGACCATCGAGATCATTCCCGATACCTTCCCATATCTTCTAGACTTAAAGAAAGATGGATTTCATGTCTTAAGCCATAAGGGTTAACTCGTTTTAGGAGGAGAATCCTTTCACTACTCTCTAAACTTTTCTCAAGAAAGCACTTTTATAGAGCTTTAAAAAGCTACTTTTCTCATGGGGAAATAACTTTTTTATTTCAGAATAAATGACCTGTTCTATGTTAAAAATCATGATAATCCACGCAAGTACCCGCGAAGGGAGACAGGGTCTTGGCGTATCACATTGGGTAATGGATGCTGCAAGCAAAGTCGAAGGGTTTGAACCTGAGTTTATAGATTTAAAGGAATTAAACCTTCCCTTAATGGATGAGCTTAACCACCCCAGACTGGCCAAATATAACAATCAGCACACTATCGAATGGAGTAAAAAAGTCAGTGATACTGATGCATTTATTTTTGTAACTGCAGAGTACAATTATGGGATTCCTGCACCATTAAAAAATGCTATAGACTACTTATTTCACGAGTGGAAATATAAGCCGGTTGGCTTTGTGGGTTATGGCGGCGTTGCCGGTGGCACCAGGGCCATCCAGCAACTTAAACAAGTATGCAGCGCTCTGCGCATGTTTCCTTTTGATGGCGTCTTTCTTCCATTTTACTCAAGCCAGCTGGATGAAAATGGCACTTTCCTTGCGAATGAAAGAAATGACCAGAGTCTACAGGAATTATTTTCAGAATTACGTCACTTGGGCAATGGGATGAAGGCTCTGAGATAAGTAATACAATCATACCCAGTTTATCGCGTCCGTACAATGATCTCTATCTAAATCCATAAGGAAGGCAAAAATTTTATTATTCCAGTGAAATTTTGATGACCTTTGGCAAGTATATTCTATATATAAGGAGAGGTGCCGGAGTGGTTGATCGGGGCGGTCTCGAAAACCGTTGTGCGGCTTGCCGTACCGAGGGTTCGAATCCCTCTCTCTCCGCAACGCAATTTGCTCGAGTTTAAATCATTTAAATTTGAAGGCATAGAAATTTCCATCGTAAAAAAACAATAGTATGAAAAGCAGATATTTCTTAACACTTCTGGCTACACTTTGCACCGTATCCTTGTTACTTCCCGGCTGTATTTCCAAAAAGCCTTCATCGGAAGGAACCAAGACCGAAATTTCCGCCGGAAAAAATCAAATCGCCTTTGTCATTCTCACTATTCAGAATAAAGATGAGAAGCAAGCAAGTAAGATTACTAAGCAGGAAATCATTAAAACTGATGGAAAATTGAAGGAAAATCCAAATACGGATTTCTCTGCCGCTCCCTATCACCTTAGCTGTGAGCTTATTGAAAAGGGTAAAGTCGTTCACTCTTTTTCAATAGAACATCCCTTATTCAAAAATATTGAATACTACGATGATGACGGACCAAAAACCAAGTTTGTACGCTCAGAAGAGCAGGAATTTTCCATTCGTTTACAATTTACAGAGGGCAATTCAAGCGAGCTGAAAATATATGAAACAATCGATACTGGCAGAAGACAAAATATAGCCACTTTAAAACTCTAAGCTATGAAAAATTACATTTTTACTATCAGTTTTCTTTTCCTATATACCTTAGGATATACACAGACATTTGACATTGACACCATCATCTATCATGGAAATACTGACGATTTAATCAATATCGTTTTCCTGGGCGATGGTTATACAGAAGCAGAACAAAGTAAATATGTATCTGACGTAACAGACATGTCCCTTTACTTATTTAAAAAGGAGCCTTTCAAAAATTATGAGGAATACTTCAATGTATTTGCCATTAAGGTAATATCTCCGGAATCGGGCGTAAGCCATCCCAACAATGCAAGTGATTGCAATGTTACCAATCCTCGCGTCCCGGAGATGTCAGTAATTAATTATTTCGGAACGCAGTTTGACAATTACAACATCCATCGTCTGATATGGCCTACGAGTCAGGGCAAGATTGCACAAGTTCTGGCAGCCAATTTCCCCAATTATGATCAAGCGGTCGTCTTGGGTAATACCGGTTACTATGGTGGATCCGGCGGTCATATTATTTGCTTACCGGCACATAGTTCAGCTGGAGAAATTCTGGCGCATGAGATGGGGCATTCCTTTGCAGCTTTATCTGACGAGTATTGGGCAGGCGATGTTTATGCAGGAGAATCGGCTAATATGACCTCAGAAACTGACCCGGAAAAAGTAAAGTGGAAAAACTGGATAGGTACTAATAGTACAGGAATTTTCCCTTATGGAAGTTCAGGAAATGCGGCTAACTGGTATCGCCCGCATCAGAATTGTGAAATGCAGTATCTTAATAGGCAATTTTGCTCCGTATGTAAGCAGACGATTGTTGAGCGCATCCACAATTTAGTCTACCCTATCAGAGATTATTATCCTAAAAAATACGCGATAGACACAACTGCATTGATCTTGGATTTCAAGCTTACTGACTTATTAAAACCACATCCCAACACCTTTAAAATCAACTGGATTCTTAACGGTGAAGTAATAGCTTCTGATGTCGATTCAATTGAAATTGACCAGAGCATACTAAACAGGGGCAATAATAGTCTCACGATGAGCCTGGAAGATACAACGACTCTGCTGCGGATTGACGACCACGAGAATATTCACACATATTTCCTGTATTGGAATATCATCAAGACCACCGTGGGCACGGAAATAATTAATGCCGATTATAGACTCGAGATGGAACTCTACCCCAATCCGGCTTCTAGTATCATAAACTTTGCTCTCTTATCCGATCAGGTAATAGATGGTATAGTGACATTAGCTTCCGCAAATGGTGAGGTAGCGAAAACCTTCCCATACCGGAACATTGCCGGGAGTCCAGTGACGGAAAAGATAAACATTTCAGATTTATCGCCCGGTATCTACTTCCTGAATTTCAAAAATAAAGAAGTCTTATTGACAAAACAATTTATTGTCAGGTAAGGCTTGGCAAGCACTTATAAATGTTTAATTCCATACCGGCTTTATAAGTCAGTATGGAAAACATTTGCGTAAGCAGAAAAACAAAAGAATTTATAGGAAAGGCATATCTTATACCATTTAATACATATTGCGGATATGCAAAACCTCAGTCACCTGAGTATTGGACTTATCATCCATCCGGACTCGGACTTTCACCACAGATTCTCCATAGTTATCCTTCAAATTATTTACCCAGAAAGTGTCTATTGAAAATCGGGTAATCCTGCTTAAAAACAGACATGGAACGAGGATATTCCCGGTCAATCATAAGGCTAGCATCACGCATAGCTGACGCCGCCGACATATCAACCTTGATATGGACAGTATCTCCATAGTCAAAAACATCATAGTCGCGAAGTGAGATAAATTCCACTTCAGGCATATCCGGTATTTCATACTCATTACATGCTACCAGAAAAAGACCCGCAAACATTACGATTAAAAGACCATGGGTAAATTTCATAACAAAACATTTTCAAAATGGAACTTGGTGATTTCCTGGCCGACTTTAACGTCATCACCACCTATAAATGGAAAAATTACTACGTTGTCCAATTGTAGTTTTTCCATCGGCTGTTTTTACGCGGACAGTGAGCAACATATATTCTTGATTAGTAATGGTATTTACCCAAAAGGTATCAATAGTATGATGCATACTCCCTATTTTCCTTGTATAATCCATATATACCTTACCTTCAAGTCTCTCACTTTCAAGTAATAGTTCATATTCGGGCATTTCTTCCAGGGAGGATAATTCTACCACAATAGGAATAGTGTCTACATTATCATAACTTATTCCATTTGCCGGAGATAATATGTTAATCTCTGGTAGTGTAGATAGATCCTCATCATCGCAAGAAAGAAAGGTAATGCCAACAATTAAAAATAGCAACCACACAAGATTTTGTCTCATACTTTTCGATTTTTCATATATAACGAATGCAATAATAAAAGTGTTGCTTCAATATTTAATTTGACCTAAGACAATTACCTCTTGACTCAACAAATTATCCAATAGAAATCAAGCTATCAATATAAGGTCCTTAATAATTTACAATATGCACGAGAGTCCGCTTACTTACCTCGGTCCCTTTATCATCAACTTTAACCCGAATCAGCAACTCCAGTTCTTCGTATTTCTCAAAGGTATTTAACCAAAATGTGTCAATCGCATGAAAGAGATCATTTATTTCTCGATTATAATTCATGTGTACCTTATCATTTTCAATATTCTTTAGCCTGAATCCATATTCAAGCATTTCCTTCTCGGAAGATAACTCAACAACTATAGGAAGAGTATCTATAAAATCATATCGCATATTATTCGGCGGTGAAATTATATTTATTTCCGGAAACACTATAGGTTCATCATCATTACAAGCAATAAAAGCCAGTATGACGGTGGCCAAAAACACCCAGCTTGGATTCAATTTCATATTTGTAAATCTTTACCTCTTGACGAAGGTAAGAAAAAAGAATCTAGCTTTAATTATAAAGACTTTCGTCAAATTTACCTTTTAGCCATCATTCTTTATCCTCTATGGCATACAGTGAAAGGATACGCTCTCAGTAGTCTTGGTACCGGCGTGATCTCCTATCGCAGTTATGGACAAAATCATATCGGAATGTGTATTTACCGTATTTACCCAAAAAGTATCTGCGCTGATCTCCGCTCCATGGACATGTGCGTTATAATGTAGCACTTCTTCCTCAGCACTTTCATTTGTAATAATTACTTCATATCCGTGCAAGTCGACTTTACCCGACATTTCAGCTCTGATAAAAATCGTATCTCCTGCATTAAATGTTTCGCCTTCAGTCGGTGATAAAATATTCACAACAGGGATATTTAGTTGTTCCTCTTCCTTGGTGCAAGCAATAAAAAACAAGCTTATAAAAGCAATGAATAGTAGGTTTTTAAAGAATTTCATATTTATTATTTTTCTGAATTGGATTAATCATATAAAGGAACTGTAGGTTCACTGAGCTGCCCGGAGTAACATAACCGTCAGCAAGGTTATAAACGAGTGCTTGTTGAATTTTCAATCGCCATATCGCGCTTTCAGTGTACAGACTGACCCCGGCAGAACCATCGACCTGCCAGCCACCACTGAGAACATTTGCAATATTGTCCTTAACACTGAGCAAATCCTTGTCTTTGACACTTGCCTGTACACCTATTTCCGGTACAAGGCGATTATTGCCATTAAAGAAATTATAGAATCCGGAAATTCCGACATTATATTGATTACCATATTGGTAATTACGCTTATTCCTCGAGTACATCAGCGCAGAGACATCCACATAAAGTCCGGCATTTGCGATAAGCATAGAATAATTGGCATCAAGCCACAAGCCTACACTTCCTTTTCCCGGTTGAAATGCCGGAACCCAGATGTCATCATCGACCGTGTAATGATTGGCACCTAGTGGAACCTGAATTCCGGCACCGGCCATAATCATGTGTCTTACATAAGCTATACTGTAATCTTCTGTCTTGTACAGTGCATACTGAAGGGATAACATCGGGTCTCCGATTCCATTAATTCTATGTACTTTATTGCCTTCCTTCATTATGTTATAGTGATATGGCAAAGTTACATTGGCATACAAGCGGGAGTTGATTGCATACCTTCCCCACAACTCTACCCGATGGAAATAATCCGAAGAAACCGTAGCCTCGTCATTTTCAAACAATAATGGGTGCACAGTACTTGAATAATTTCCCATATATCGCGCACCGGCAAAATGCATTCTACCTTCCGGCACATAACCAAGACTGGCAAAGCCTCCCGCACAGCCGCATATACTGCAGGCATAAGCCGATTCAATGCCCATCATAAAAACCAGTACAAAAAATAATTGTAGAATCCTGTTTCGTATATTCATAACTTTCCTGTTGAATCCCGCTCCTTTCTGAGCAGGTTTATTAAATCTTAATAATTTTAAATTTTTCATATTTCCACATCCATCTTCACAGGAATAGAGTAAACTATGGAAAGAAAGGTTACAAATAGAGTCGACTATTCTGATGATAATGTTGCACTATCGTTCTTTGCCTGGTAGATTAAAAGGAAACTAGGGGATGGTATATGCTATTCTACCGGGCTGCAGAAACAGTATTGGGAACTCGGTTTAGCTTTATTTAGGTAGGTTTATATAACCGAATTTCTCATCACTTCCTGCCGTAACCTGACTATAACTAAAGCGAGAAACTTTTTATAATTTCTCCCATCTATACTTAAAAATGATTTGCCGAATAATCTATTTCTTAAACCTCCTGACAAGCTCATGCATATTTACCGACATACCGATAAACAATGACTGTTGACTCAATTTAAACTCATCTATCGCTGAGTTTATATTCCACAGATCACTTGCATATCTTGTCCCGATATTAAGGCTGAGATAATTTGAAACATCATAGTTATATTTAATCATTCCGTGAAAACCGATTTTATTATCATATACATCAGTGAAGACTTCAGTGAATCGTGCATAAGGACCAATCAAAAATATCAAATCATGTTTTTCAAGTTCACTTAATAAATCTGCACCAAATCCCAGACCGACTTTCATATAGTATATGTAATCGGAGAAACTTTCTAAAGAATTGTCCTCATAATGAAGTTCATACCAGTATTTTTCAGTCCTATAATCTATAAATCCAATAAATACACTATTTGGCAGAAAGACATCTCTGGTGCCGGTAGCAGAATTTAATACAATTCCCGTTTCTACTCCCCAGTGAATCTGAGAATATGCTATATTACCAAGCAGCAAAAAGGCAATGGAGATAATGATACTTTTTAAATTCATAGTGGTAGATTTAAGTAATAATCCTTTTACTGTAAACGATATTTACATAACGAGTATTACAAATTCTATTCCTCCTCTTCTGCTCTTATTCTGTCATAAATCTCCGGATGCCTGTCAAACTGAATTTTAATATAGGGGCACTTAGGAATAACTTTTAGATCGTTTGCCATAGCATAATCCATCAGAGCAGCCATCAGATGCTTGCCCAATCCTTCACCGCGATACTTCTCGTCTATTTCGGTATCGTAAGCTTTAAGAATATCGTCCTTAATATAGAATTTCATAAATCCTATTTCCCCTTCTTCCTTATAAAGAGAGAATTTTCCTTTTTTTACCTCTTCGACTTTAACTTGTGTTGTGTACATAATGTCATTTTATTTAGTAGTTTTATGATTAGTCCGGTCTATTTCTCAGTTCTCTACCTCATCACCCTACCACATAAAGTTTAATTCTACATATTGCAAAAATGTTCTATTCTATATAAAAAAATTGTAAGTTTACAATCTACAGCCATACTTTGATCCAAAATCTTGCAGAATACAGAACCACAATCTTTATGAAAAAACTCATATCGCTTACTGCTCTACTTTTCCCAACTGTCTTTGCATTTGCGCAGACTAATGAAGTATCTCTCTCGGATAAAATAGATGCAGGATTCAGGAACTATACAGATTGGTTTGTACAAGCCATCTTCTATGAAATTCCTTTCACTGAAACATTTAGAGTGCCGTGGGTAGTTATCGTATTGATAGGCGGAGCGATATATTTCACCACCTATTTCAAACTGATAAATTTCAGGGAATTTTTCACTGCGATAAAGGTTGTGAGAGGGAGATATGACGAAATGGAAAGGCTGGAAGATGAGGAAAATAATGAAGCGAAACCTTCAGACAAAGTTGAAGGGGAAGTGTCTCATTTCCAGGCACTTGCTACAGCCTTATCCGCAACAGTTGGACTAGGAAATATTGCCGGAGTTGGGGTTGCAATTTCCATCGGTGGACCGGGAGCAACTTTCTGGATGATTCTTGGCGGGCTTCTTGGTATGGCAACTAAATTTGCTGAATGTACCCTCGGTGTAAGATTCAGGGAAATAGGTAAAGACGGGACGGTATATGGCGGTCCGATGTATTATTTGCGTAACGGTCTTGCCTCTATTGGCCTGAAAAATCCGGGAAAGGTACTTGCTTTTATTTTTGCTGTATTGGTAACGGGTGGAGCATTTGGAATCGGGAATATGTTCCAGGCCAACCAGGCTGCATTGCAATTCACCCAGCTATTCGGCTGGGAAAGTACAGGATCCATAATGTGGGTCGGACTGGCGCTTGCTGCAATCGTTGGATTAGTGATTATCGGAGGTATTAAGCGCATTGCCAAGGTTACGGAAAAACTCGTTCCTTTCATGGCAATAATGTACGTTTTAAGTGCTCTGACAATTATTGCCATTAATTATCATCATATAATCGATGCTTTCAACATTATTTTCCACGGTGCTTTCACAGGTGCCGGCATAGCAGGTGGATTCACAGGTGTGATGATTCAGGGTTTCCGTAGAAGTACATTCTCCAATGAGGCCGGAATCGGATCCGCACCCACGGCGCATGCAGCTGTGAAAACAAATTTCCCCGCATCGGAAGGGATTGTTGCTTTACTCGAGCCATTTATCGATACTGTTATTATCTGTACAATGACAGCACTGGTAATAATCATTACCAATTTTGATGCTAATATTCTCGTTTACGGTCAAGGTGGAGTGGAAGGCGTACAACTTACAGCAGCAGCATTTGACTCGGCGATTCCACATTTCTCAATAGCTCTGACAATCGCAGTAATCCTCTTTGCAGTTTCCACCATGATTTCCTGGTCATATTATGGATTACAGGGCTTTATGTATCTCTTTGGGAGAGGGAATAAAACCAGAATGACATATAATCTCATATTCTGTGTTTTTATCTGGATTGGTTCAGCAATAAGTCTGGAATCCATTGTTGACATCTCAGATGCAATGATATTTGCGATGGCAGTACCCAATATTATCGGAATTGTCCTCTTAACGCCTGTAGTAAAAAGAGAATTGAAACGATATAAGAATGCAATCCGCCTTCACGAAGCTAAGCAGATGGATTAAAACCTGAATTAAGGGATATAATCTCCGGTGAACTTCTTGGTGCATTAAAGCGTTTTTTATACTTTCATTCAGCAATAACTTTTGCTATATCGCTATAGCTTATTTAAAATTAAATATTTATGAAGAAGTGGATTTCTCTGCTCGTTTTTAGCTTTATCTTTTCCTTCTCAGCAGCATTTGCTCAATCGTATTACCCACAACCCAAACTCGTCATCACACTCGTTGTGGATCAGATGAGGCAGGATTATATTTACCGCTATTGGGATTTATACGGTGAAGACGGTTTTAAGAAGCTCGTAAAAGATGGATATAATTTCACAAATACGCATTTCACCTATTACCCTACCTATACTGCTCCGGGACATGCCAATATCGGCACGGGTGCTACACCATCTGTACATGGTATCGTTGCCAACAACTGGTTTGAAAATGCCACCAATTCCCGCATGTACTGCACAGGCGATGCAAGTGTCAGAGGTGTAGGAACAGATTCCAAAGCCGGAATGATGTCACCCAAGAATTTAAAGACTACGACATTTTCCGATGAGCTCCGTCTTGCGACAAATTTCCGTGCACGTGCATTTGGAATTTCAATGAAAGATCGCGGTGCAATTCTGCCGGCAGGACACTTTGCCAATGCCGCATACTGGCTTCAGGCAAAGGAAGGAAACTTCATTACTTCTACATATTACATGGATGACTTACCTGCATGGGTGAAGAAATTTAATGCAGAGAATCGCGTGGAAGAGTACTTGACCCGCACTTGGGAGCCTAGTGTACCGTTTGAGACATTGCTCAAGTATTCAGAACCGGATGATAGCCGATACGAGAATATCGCACATGGAAAGGAAAGCCCTACTTTCCCATATAATCTACCGGAGCTTTTGAAGCACGAAAAGAATGGCCTGGAAATAATCCTGGAAACTCCTTACGGTAACAGTCTGGCTTTCGATTTTGCGAAAGCATTAATAGATAATGAAAAAGTCGGCCAAACAGCCTCAGGGGTACCCGATTTCCTCAGCTTGAGCTTATCATCTCCCGATTACGTAGGACATGGATTTGCCCTGAGAGCGATTGAAACTGCTGATACCTATATAAGACTGGACAAAGAACTCGCAGATTTCCTGAAATATCTTGAGGAGACAGTCGGTAAAAACGAATTCACTCTCGTTCTCACTGCAGACCACGGAGGAGCAGACAATCCAAATTATCTAAATGACCGTGGCTATCCGGTAGAGTTTTTCCAGGGAAGGACAATCATCGACTCACTGCGTAATCATCTCGTGAACCTATACGGTAAAGACCCGATTAAACACTACGCCAATCTGCATATCTATATTAGCGAAGACAGCCTCGCAGATTTACAAATTAAACAGTCAGAAGTAAAGAGCGAAATCATGTCTTTTCTGCGCTTTATGCCGGGCATACACAAAACGATTGATGCTGACTGGTTAGTTTCCGGGAATGTGACTGATGAGCTTATGCAAATGTTTATGCGGGGATATGATCCGCACCGTTGTGGAGATATAATCATCTTCCTAAAACCGGGCTGGGTAAATATGTCCTGGTCAGACAGAGGAACTTCGCATGGAGCAGTCTACACTTATGACACGCATGTTCCTATGCTATTCTACGGTAAAAATATACCCGCTGGTTTTTCCTATGACAAGAAAAGTCCGAGTCATATTGCAGCTACTCTTTCTGCCCTAATGGGGATTATGCCTCCTAGTGGGTGTATAGTAGAGCCGCTGGTGCATTACTTTGATAAGTAATCCGTCTTCATCTGATGTTCTAGATAATAAAATGAGCTTAAGAGATTTTCTTAAGCTCATTTTTCAACTGTACGAGACACACTTTTCTGCATACTACTAAACGAAGTGCACTCGATGTACAACTATACAACTCCACGAATTCACGCCTCAACGATTCATCTTTTCTTCACAAACTTCTCCACTGCTCTCCCACCATCAACATATTCTATACTCAGAAAATAAGTACCGGAAGATAATCCCAATATATCTATTTCTTTATTGTTCATCATATCAGATTGCAAGAGCTGACCATAAATACTGTAAATTGTATAGGATTTCACTGGTTTATCACTCTTTATACTCAATAAATCATGAGCAGGATTGGGATAAAGGGTTAAATCGGATTCTTTATTACTGGGATTAATTACAGAGGTTTTAACAAAAGGTATCTCCTTGCTACTGTCACAACCAGTAAGGTATCGGTATTGCGCGATGTTCGGAAGGTCTCCTCCTATAATTGTTGGCAATTCTATCCCACGTTCAATAAATTCACATGCAGCTCCCTTCCTATCAGGTTTCATAATTACATGCAAATAATAAGTCGTTGAGCCGGGAGACACATATAACCTACAATCCGGACCCTGAAAAATCATTCCCAGACCTACCGGCCAGCCGGTTTCATCCCATGAGCGGACGTAAGCCACATGATAGACCTCGTCTTCATTTTCTAAATCAATCTGATAAATATCGGTTGCATTTGTAACATAGATAAACCGTTCATTGGAAGAAAAGCATAAGCCCTGCGCAACTTTATCACTACTAGGATATGGGATTCTACGAAAATTAGACAATAAGCCAATCTCATTATCAAATTCATAAAGCTATACTCCATAATTTTCCGTGTTTATTGCGAAATATTTACCACCTGGACTATATTGTGCCTGCCCTATACCCACTTCCACAGAAATATAAGGTAAGCCTATCTCTTGGGTCTCCCGAATATATACTGTATCAGATTTTATTAGAAATCTTTCAAAGACATTACTATTCTGTCGAGGGAGTAAAACCCACCATGCATCTTTTGCTTTATTTGGTATAGCGGTGAGATTTTCCAAATCAAGATATCCTGAATTTATTGTATATTTTGTTTCGAAGATAAAGGTTCCATCGTTTTCTTCATGAATAATAGAGAAATATAAATTTTCAGTATACACATCTTGGTTTCCGAAATCAATTACCATATCCTTATGTAAAACATAAGTAATAGTCGAATCCAATAAATCAGGCAACAAAAGACTACTCTGTAAACATCCATAATTAGCTTCCCAAGGACCATTAATACCACAATTTTGTGCGCCTTCGCCTGTAGGAGTAATAACCCCAGCGCCTGAAATTCGATTCCAGAGGCTATCATATACTGCACAATTATTGGTGTGAAACTTCAATTGCCCATTCTTATTACATAAAAATGAGCCAGCAAAATTCAAAGTATAATCTTTTTGTCCCACAGGGCCATAATATGATAGATCGACCTTACTTCCACTAAAGTCTAGCTGACTTAATCCAAACTTTAAGCTATAATCATCATCATAACCAAATATCCATTGATTATCATAATATTGAGCACTAAGGAATAAAGGAGTAAGAAGTAAACTCAAGAGGACAAAAAGAGAAGTTTTTTTCATGGCGTAAAATATTTATTCACTAATAGAATTCAAGGTAAAATAATCATTTTTTCTCATCATACATAAGCTCCCGCCGAATCTTTAAGGAAAACGAGAGAAATTTTCCGAATAGAGACGAATTATCAACTCATTCATATTAATTTATTATTGAGTTGATATGAAATCTTTTAGTAACCGCATCCTTTTAAGGTGCGGTATAAAAGCACCCCGATAATACAGGCTTTGTGTTGGAATCTTATAGAGATTCTAGCGACTATGTCGCAACACTTTTGCACACAAAAGTGCAACACAAAGCCCAGTGAAGAAGCTACTTTGGCCTATAGCCTACATTTCGGCAGGCTCAATGACCTTAGCTATATTTACTAAAATATGCCATTATATTCTTGAAATCTGCTGACGATATTTATTGTAAGGCCGATGGATTACTTATTCGGTTATACATTTCTCCCTAAAAACACTTATATTGTCCTTTCATTCACTTATTCAAACTATTAAGTAATGAAATCATCAGTAATCATCCCGCAAAACACAAGCGGATATCCTCATATCTTCCGCTTAGGAAGTAAATATAGACTATTTATTGATGCTGATGTCTATTGCGGTAATTAAATGAAGAAGTTATGAATTACAGATACTTGACTTCACTTATCATTCTTTTCAGCTCAGTTCTCCTGCAACAATCAGTGTCTGCGCAGCAATGTCCTGAGTGTCCTTACTGGGTCAAGGGAACATTCTATAATAATGAAGGAGTTTCCTATTGCGATATGAAACCAATCCTGCCTATCCTTTGCGATCTTGCAATCTTAGATAGTATGACTCTTACTAATAAAGACCATTGGTGGAACCCTTTATATTGGGATCGTGGAGAACTTGATTTTTTTTGTGAATTTAACACTTATAAATTTTCGTATCGTTCCTTTACCTCCTTTATCGCAAGCACAGACTCTGTATCTATCGAGTTCCGCCCTCGTGATGGAGCACTTTATAATTTCAATTCAAACTGCCCCCCGGCACCGGGAAATACAATCGCTATCTTTGATATTACAGATAAAGAGCTTTGTTCCGGCATCCCACCAATTGCAGGTTCTTGTGACTGCATCGAGGATGGAGATACTCTGTTTTTAAACTTCCCGACCATCCCCGGACATCAATACATGATTAATATTAACAATTGCAGTGGTTGCGACTCGATTTCTACAGATATTTTTGTCCATTATGGTGCAGGTGAAGTCATGGCTGATCAACCTGATGCAGTCATCTCTGAAGCAAGTATGTTTTCTGCTCCGGATTCTATCTGCCGGGGTGCTACTGGTGTTCCTTTCTCTCTCCTACCCACAGATATTCAGAATCCCAGCTACAATCTCTATAACGATAATGTTTTTAGGGGTGAATACACTACCCAGCCCTTTCTCACCGACTGGAATGTACCGCCCGGTATGTATGAGGTCTGCGTAGAAGCTTTTAATTACTGTGATACCGCAGACATGGTCTGTACGACCATAACAGTCGCTGACTTCCCCGATCAGCTGTTTACCGATACCATCTGTACAAGCAATTTACCCTATTTCTTTATGGGGCAAAATATTAACGCAGGCGGAGAGCACCGCATAGAGCAGACCACTACAGAGGGCTGCCTCTATGATGCAGTCCTGCAACTGACCGTAGAAGCAATACCACCGGAGGTACTCATCGATACTTTCGTCTGCTTTGCTGAGCCTGTGACTTTCTTAGGTGAAACTTATTACGGAAACGGAGACCATCCATTCTCTCTACCGAGCAGCTATGGAGGATGCGATACCTTAGGTACACTCCATATCAGTTATTTAGATGCAACGATTGCCTTTAAGCCTGTTGCTTGTTTTGGTTCTAACGGTTACTTTGCTGCAGTTAATGTGCAGACCTATCCCTTAAGCGGTGGAACACTCGCTTATGAATGGTATAACTCTTCAGGACTTCTCATCGATGCCGGCAATCCTGTTGTTCTCGAGGATGCAGGAAGCTATTATGTCGTCGTTACTTTCTCATACGCCGGGGCAGTCTGTAGCTTTACTTCCGATGATCTGATCATCGATGCAGCGGAGTTTCTCCCGGCGGAGGCTGATCTCTCTGCTGTACCGGATACCATCTGTAGCGAAAGCGCTATCTGGTGGGAAATCCCTCCTGCAGAACATACACTTTCTTATCAGTGGACAGCTCCACCGGAAGTGCATATCCTGCAAGGCAGCGATAGCACTGCTGTACTGCTTTCTTCCTCTATTCCGGGTTCTTACGATATCTGTGTTGCAACAATCAATGACTGTGGGCAAAGTTCTGCTTGTCATACGCTGTATGTCTTAGATGCACCGCTTCTTTCTGCAGGGAACGATACTACCCTTTGTGGACTGGAAGCGGATTTACGCGCCCTTGGTTCTTCCGGTTTCTGGATGCAGTCCTCCGGACCGGCAATAGCAAGTTTCGCTGATTCTACACAGCAGGAAACAAGCATAAGCGTACCGCAGATCGGTATGTATTCTTTTGTCTTTACAGCAAGTCCGGCTCTCTGTCCTGTCAGCGATACTGTTACTCTGACCTTTGTCGATACGCTTTCTGTGGTGCACATCAACTATGAATGCCTGCAAAGTCAGGATTTTGTCGCTACAGTCGAAATTATAGGTGGAGTTCCACCCTATTCTATTCTCCAGGGAGGAGGAAGCATGGATTCTACGATTTATACTTCTGCTTCTACCGCTTCAGGAGACACGGTTTTCTTGGTGCTGACCGATTCTATCGGATGCGCTCCTCTTTCACTTATATTGACCAGAGAATGTGATTGCCTCTCCGATGCAGGTACAATGGCATCCGATACACTTCAGACTTGTGATAGTGCAGATTGTTTTAGTGCAGTTGTCCTGGATGAACCCATACTAAAACCCGGCGATATTGTCGGATATGGACTCCATCAGGCAAGTGGAAACAGCTTACAGAATGTCCTTGCTGTACAAAGTGACTCGACTTTCTGTTTCCTGCCGGGAATGCAGTACGATCAGGTCTATTATATCTCCCGTATTGTCGGCCTTGATGATGGTAGTGGAAATATAGATTTGGATGATCCATGTCTCAGTATAGCACCGGGACAAGCCGTCCTTTGGCTCGCTCCGCCCACAGCGGATATTCTTACGCAGCCTTTTACTGCCTGTAAACCTGCTTTTAGTTTGCAGGGACAGACTAACGGAACTCCTGCTTGGACTCTCATATCAGGACCCGGAACAGCTTCCTTTGGTACGCCTGAGGAAGAATCAACAACTGTA
The DNA here is from genome assembly GCA_964423575.1 of uncultured Saprospiraceae bacterium. GTDB lineage: Bacteria > Bacteroidota > Bacteroidia > Chitinophagales > Saprospiraceae > CAYRFF01. The sequence goes on from CAYRFF010000004.1 coordinate 100,470, forward strand.
CAGTTGACTGCTCCCGGAAACTATTGCTTTAGTCTCACTGCGACAGTCTTAAATTGCTCGGTAGCAGATA
>CAYRFF010000005.1:0-22298 GCA_964423575.1 uncultured Saprospiraceae bacterium
AACGAATGAACAGTATTATATTTTAGAACGAATGAAAGAGGATAACAAAAAGGCTATCCCTCCTCTTCAACTGTTAGAGCATTCCATGCATCCTTTCGTTACTTTTATTGTACTGCCAATTTTTGCCATTGCTAACGCAGGTGTAACACTCTTAGATCTTAACATTGAGATTCTATTCGCAACTAATGTCGCAATAGGAGTTGCTTTGGGCCTATTAGCCGGAAAAGTTATAGGCGTAGTTGGCGTCACCTGGTTACTTATTAAAATTAAAATAGCAGAATTCCCAAATGGAATGAACCTGAAAAACCTATTTGGATTAGGTCTTTTGGCATCCATAGGATTTACTATGTCATTATTTATTACCCAATTAGCTTTTAGTCACGAGGAGTATCAGATGCAAGCTAAGATTGGAATTTTTGCAGCATCTATTATTGGAGGGATTTTGGGATATGTAGTACTCAACAAAGTCTCTTCAAAAGTAAGAACAGAATGAAGTTGTCAAATTTATTAATTAAAAGAAGAAATGTAGTAATCGACTAATTATAAGGGACTTTGATAAGTATATAAATAGTAGTTCAGCTACTGAACTGCGAGTAGTTTCCATTAATTTAAACATGTAATTATGGTTAAAAAAAGCAACAAAAGTTTTGAGTTTGTATGGCGCGTTACCGTTGCACATGTCATCGCCTACTTCATTGCCGGTATCATTACAATGAGTTTGTTTGATTATGAGACTTTATTTTCAACTGGCATCTTGTCTTGCATAATGAAACCAACGACTGATCCAATTGTCGCACTTGGAGGAACTTCATTACAACTCATTCGCGGGATTATAATCGCATTGATTTTATCGCCATTACGCACAGTATTCACAGAGGAGAAGCGTGGCTTCCTGAAATTGGGGCTACTAATTTTTGGTTTATCTGTCCTCTCTACCTTTGGTCCAACATTTGGCTCAATAGAAGGAATGATTTTCACCAAAATGTCCTTTATTGAACAAATCTCCGGTTATCCTGAGGCTCTTATATGGATTTCACTATTTATCGGGATTCTATACTCTCTTTACAGATTTGAGAAGAAATTGATAAACATCATAGCCATAACCTTTACCGTTCTTATTGTTCTTATGGGTATTGCAGGATATTTTCAAGCCTTGCAGATGTAATGCATGAATAAGTCTAAAGAAACGACTCATTTGCGAAAGCGGTAAGAATAAAGGTTAACAACAGCCATATTCTCGATGAACAGTATTGATTGTAGAAGCATAAGTTATCAAATTGGGCTTAAAAACAAACAAGACGAATAGCGCGTTTGACCTATATAATGAAGTTATTGAAAGTTCGTCCTTCGCATGAATTTCTTTACTAAAGTTATTGTGTTCGATACGTGATCCAGATTTTAAACATATTAAAACTCATATTATGAAATCAATTGAAAATCAGGTCGTTATTGTCACCGGCGGTGCTGCCGGGATTGGTCGTGGAATTACTAGAAAACTTATAGAACTGGGAGCCGCTATTGTTGTAGTTGATCTCAATGAAGAAGCCGGAAGTGTCTTGGCAGCGGAGTTCCCTGACAAAATGGTCTTTATTAAAGGTGATGTATCTAAAGTAGAAACAGCTGAGGAGGCTGTAGCAACGGCTATTTCAAAGTTTGGCAAACTCACAGGGCTAGTGAATAATGCACATGCGTCCAGGCAAAAACCATTTTCAGATCACACGCAGGCAGACTGGGATTTATCCTTTAATACAGGTTTTAAGGCGACTTTACAATTTATGCAGGCGGCATATCCGGAGTTGAAGAAAGCTGGAGGAGCAATTGTGAATTTTGGCTCCGGAGCTGCTTTATCAGGACAGGCATATCAAGCTAGTTATGCAGCAGCGAAAGAAGCTATTAGAGGTTTAAGCCGAGTAGTAGCTACAGAATGGGCAGCCGATAATATCCGCGTAAATGTTGTCTGTCCTCTAGCTTTAACCGAAGGTGTTCAAGCCTGGAAAGACAATTTTCCAGAGGAATATGCAGGAGTTTTAAGTCAGGTTCCACTGGGAAGATTCGGAGATCCGAAAGAAGATGTCGCTCCCGTTATAGCCTTTTTATTAAGCGATGCGAGTCGATTTATGACCGGCCAGACTTTAATAGCTGATGGTGGAACTATGAAATTTTAATAAATAGTCAGTTCGACGCGACAGCAGATAAGGTGACTCGATTGAATTATTTTTTGTAAATTTGATCGAGGCAATCTTCAAGCAAGTCAAACCTTGGTGGTTAGTCTATAAGAATGTTGCGTCTTAAAATGAATATTAACGAATAAATCTCTTGTAAAATGAGTAAATTTCATCCATTTTTTGGCATCGGAACAGTTGGAATGATTGTGATTGCTTTCCTGCATATATTTCTAGCATTAGGTCTAACATTAAGCTTAAGCCACAGTATCTTTTTTGTACTATACTCGACATTCTTAGCATTTTTGATACTAGGTGTTGCTTTGACGGTGAAAAAACAAAAGGCGATAAATTAGGCTTTAATTAAGCGGCCTCCAGAGTGCATTATACTGCACTATTCCTATTAATTGATTGCAATAAATTAAAAACACCACTGCAAAGTGCCGTATATTGCTCTTTTCATTAGAGTTTCAATGAAAAGAAACTACATACAATCGTATCAGAGACGTTTAAAGAAATATTATGGCAACCACAATGGTAATAATCGGAACCGGAAGAGCGGGCGTACAAGCAGCAATGACACTGCGAAAAGAAAGTAGTGCCTGCCGAATTATCTTGATTAGTGAAGATAAGGATCTGCCATACGATAAGGTGCCGTTATCAAAGCATTATTTGTACGGAAAACCCGGTTTTCATAGTCTGTATTTCAATGACAAGGATTACTATGGAGCACACAATATCGAATTGTGGCTTGATAGTCCGGTAGTGGCTATTGATACAGAAAATCACCAAATTAAACTTAGTTCAGGTAAACGTCAAGCATACGACAAGCTACTTCTCACAACCGGCCTCAGTGTTAATCACTGGAAAGGACAAGGAGCTGAATTGAAAGGAGTCCATTATCTACGCACTCTTGCAGATGCCAGAAATATATACGATTCTCTTTCTCATTTATCTGAGAAGGATGGATCGGTTGTAGTCATCGGTACAGGCTGGATTGGTTGTGAGGTAGCTGCTGCGGCATACGAGCATGGAATAAAAGTTAACTTAATCGGGCGTCACAGCTTGCCCTTACTGAGGCAGGTAGGGCCTAAAATTGCTGAGTTCTATTATCGAGCGCATCTTGAACACGGTGTTCAATTATATCTCAACTCAAATGTAAAAGCCTTACTCGGAACGGATTCGATTGAGGCTGTAGAATTGGCTGACGGAACAAAGATTCCTGCAGATATAGTTATATTCGGTATTGGCGCCCATCCTCGTACTGAATTGGCTGAAAGTGCAGGGATCGAATTAGCTACAACTGAACAAGGCGGCGGGATTCTCACGGATGAATATTTACAGACAACGATTAAAGATATATATGCTGCCGGTGATATAGCCAACGTTCCAAATGCTGCTCTGAGTAAACGAATCCGAAGTGAACACCACAAGAATGCTGTAAAACAAGGGAAAATGGCAGCAATGTCAATGCTCGGGAAAGGGAAACCTTATTCCCAGATACCCTTTTTCTTCTCCGATCAATTTGATATATGGATGGAAACAACAGGAGATCTATCCGATACAGATGACTTTGTAATGCGCAAATATCCCGGAAAAGATAAATTTATCGCTTTCTGGCTCCGCGATGGAAAACTGTCTGCCGGGATGAACGTAAATATCAAAGAAGTGCCTCCAATAATTGAAAAACTTATAAAATCCGGAAAGCTCGTTAATCGAGAGAAACTCGCCGACTATAAAGTGTCTTTAATGGATGTTTTACAATCATAATCGTTGAAGTATTGATTACTGTAAATAGCTAGCATGTGCAGGATTTTCAAATCAAGCCCTTTTAGTGTCCGCACCCTTTGGTCATTGAGTTTATCGAAATGCAGGGTGCGGGTACGGGAGACACGCTACCCCAAATAATTGTGTTGGAATTCCAAAGGAATTCATGCGACTCTGTCACAAGGCTTATGCAAACAAAAGTGCAACACAAAGCATAGTATGGTAGTTACTTTGGACTATAGTTACTAAAAAACATTATCATATTGAACGAGACTAGATTAATTTTTATTCATTTTGGACAGCTAAGTATTGCGGGGATGATGAAATATAAATTTTCTTAATAAAACCGAGAAAATCGCCCCATCTTATACACTTAAATAATTCTAGTTTAGAAATATTGTTATTAAGCAATTTGCCGAAAGGCAGATAATAGGCTAATCTCTCAAAACAAAGTGCATTTCCACCTTCCAATTGAAACAGTTTGTTAACTTTACTTCAATATCGGCTTATCCATAAAAAAGGTAGAATGAACGGGGGAGAAATCATCGCAAAAATCCTGAAGAAGCATCAGGTAAAATATTTATTTACACTCTGTGGAGGACATATCTCCCCTATCTTCGTCGGTGCTGAAAAAATCGGAATTAAGGTTATAGATACCCGCCATGAAGCAAATGCAGTCTTCGCGGCTGACGCAGTGGCTAGATTGACCGGAGTGCCGGGAGTTGTGGCTGTTACCGCAGGACCGGGCGTTACCAATACAGTTACTGCCTTGAAAAATGCATCTATGGCTCAATCGCCTTTAATTGTATTGGGCGGTGCGGCTGCCACAATCCTCAAAGGCAGAGGTAGTTTACAAGACGTGGAGCAGCTTGCGATTTTAAAAAGCGTCTGCAAATGGACCGTAGGAATCAAGCGGGTAAAGGATATTGTACCGGCACTGGAAAAAGCATTTCGGGTGGCACAGGAAGGTGTACCGGGACCGGTATTTGTGGAATGTCCCATCGACACACTCTACGGAGAAGAGATAGTAAGAGAATGGTATGGCGAAAAAAGTAATGATGCACCACCGAAAAACCTAACCGAGCGTATTACCAAATGGTATATCAATTTCCATGCAAATCGCTTATTTAAAGATGCCGGAAATGTGCGATTTGATTCAGCTGTACAAGAACCTCAATTCCCTCAACATTCCACATCCGACATCAGTAAAGCCAAAGCATTAATTGAAAAAGTACAGAGGCCTTTAATGATACTGGGTAGTGGCGCGATGATGCAACCGCAGAAAGTAGAAGAACTTGCCAAGGCTGTCAAGGAGCTAGGAATTCCGGTGTATTTGAGTGGAATGGGGCGAGGACTACTAGGAAAGGAAAGTCGTCTGCAGATGCGGCATAAGCGTAAAATGGCAATTAAAGATTCCGATTTAATCTTTCTTGCAGGAGTTCCCAATGATTTCCGACTGGATTATGGTTATCATATCGGCCATCGCAAATTTATCTCCATTAACCGCAGTAAAGAAGATTTATACAAGAATAAAAAGCCTACTCTACCTATTCTTGCCGATCCGCAAGATTTCCTGATTGCATTAGGTCAGACATTCAAAGGGAATTATTCCGAATGGATTGATGCACTCAAGCAACGTGATGCAGAACGGGAAGCAAATATCGACGAACAGGCAAGTGGAGAAGTAAGTATCGGGATAAACCCGGTGAAATTAATGCGTGAACTTGATCCGCTATTGAGTGAAAACACTATTCTGATCGCAGACGGGGGAGATTTTGTAGGAACAGCTGCTTACACATTAAAACCAAGAGCACCATTAACATGGCTGGATCCGGGCGTATTTGGGACATTGGGTGTAGGTGCTGGTTTTGCTATTGGGGCAAAGCTGGTTCATCCGGAAAAAGATGTCTGGATTATCTACGGAGATGGAAGTGCCGGATATACTTTAATGGAATACGACACTTTTGACCGTTTTAATCTACCCGTCGTATCGGTTATCGGAAATGACGCTTGCTGGAGTCAGATTGCACGAGATCAGATTGAAATACTCGGTAGCGATTGTGCATTGAATCTCGATTATAGCAATTATGAGAAAATTGCCGAGGCATTTGGCGGGCAAGGTGTAAAAGTAGATAGTCTGGATTCATTCAAAGCTGCAGTTCAGGAAGCAAAAGAAAAAAGTCGTCAAGGAATTTCATTTATCATCAATGCCGTTATCGGGAAAACAGATTTCCGTAAAGGCTCAATTTCAGTTTAACAAAAAAACTCCTAAAATATGGAAATAAATTGCGTTTTTAACCTATTAGAGAAAAAACAAAGTCTCTATCCGGATGAGCCATTCTTATCCTATAAGTATAAAGAAAATGGATATAAAAGATGGAAAACCTTTTCCTTTCGGGAAACACAAGAACTAGTCAATCGGACGAGTCAATTATTGATTGATTTAGGCTTAGGCAAAGATGATAAAATCGCTATAATCAGCACCAACCGACCGGAATGGAATTTTCTGGATTTAGGATCGCAGCAAATCGGTTTAATTAACGTGCCTATGTACCCGAATATCGCAGAAAAAGATTACGAATTCATCTTCAAAGATGCAGGAATTCAATATGCATTTGTAGAGGGCACGGATATTCTCAATCGTGTGCAACCACTAATGGGGAAAGTTGAAACCCTGAAAGACATTTACAGTCTGGAGCAGTTGGACGGAATTAAGCACTTCATCAGTGCATTGCCGGAGGGCTACGACCAAGCGGAAATTGATGAGCGTAAATCATTGGTCCAAAGGGAGGATTTAGCAACGATTATATACACCAGTGGAACTACAGGAAATCCGAAAGGCGTAATGTTGACGCACGATAACTTCTTGAGTAACATTAAAAGCGTACAGCAACGTTTAGTTATTGAAAAACCAGGTAAGTCACTGAGTTTCCTACCACTTTGCCATAGCTTTGAAAGGACTGTATTTTTCACATACATGGATTGGGGTACACATATTTCCTACGCTGAAAGTCTGGAAACTATCGCTGACAATCTCAAAGAGGTGCAACCCAATTATTTTTCCACAGTCCCCCGACTCCTTGAAAAGGTCTACGAGAAAATTATGGAGACGGGAAATGCTTTAACCGGTTTCAAGAAAAAAATCTTCATGTGGTCGGTAAAATTAGCTTCACAGTATAAAATCGGGGAAAACAATGGGGGCTGGTATGGCTTCAAATTGGGAATCGCTCGCAAGTTAGTCTTCAGTAAATGGCAGGAGGCATTGGGCGGCAATGTTGATTTTATTGTTACAGGAGCAGCAGCAATGCAGCCGCGATTAATCAGATTATTTACTGCGGCGGGGATCAATGTGCTAGAGGGTTATGGCTTAACGGAAACTACTCCGGTTATCAGCGTGAACGGAACCGATGAAAGTGAGCGATTTGAAGGATCTGTTGGCAGAGCCATAGAGGATGTAGAGGTTAAATTGGCAGAAGACGGGGAAATTATTGTGCGAGGAAGAAATATCATGAAAGGCTATTTCAATCGTCCGGATTTAACAGCAGAAGTGATCGATAGCGATGGCTGGTTTCATACGGGCGATATAGGTGCATGGGAAACCCGAGGTTCAATGAAATTCTTAAAAATCATTGATCGTAAAAAGGAATTATTCAAAACTTCGGGAGGGAAATACATAGCTCCGCAAGTGATTGAAAATAAAATGAAAGAAAGTCGTTTCATCGAGCAGATTATGGTTGTCGGTGGCGACGATAAGAAGTTCATTTCTGCACTGATTGTGCCTTCATTCATGAATCTTAAAGATTGGGCTAAGGAAAACAACATCACATATACCGATATCTCTTCCCTGGTAAGTAACGAAAAAATCATCTCGCTAATTCAGGGGGAAATAAACCGCTTTAATCCAAATTTTGGTAACTGGGAGCAGATTAAGAAGTTTACACTGATTGATAGAGAATGGACAATTGATGGTGGCGAATTAACCCCTACTCTTAAGGTGAAACGTAAGAATATCAGTGCGAATTTTGCCAGGGAGATCGAGCAGATGTATGATGTCTAGTACCCAGTTGTCTAGAAACAGGAGTCAGCCCTTCGAGTGTCTTTTTCAGACTCAGGGACCGATTCAAGAGTCAGGTGAAAGTAGTTTTTAATAGAACAGAACTCGAATAACGCGGATACAAGCAAGGCTTCACGATTGAAATCTGCGATTAATACGTGTTACGAGGCAATTCTTTTTAATTTGCCGAAAGGCAGATATGAATAATGATATAATATCTAGGAAATTATTAACCGAGCACGATATTCCGATGGAGAAATTCCCGTCTGTCTTTTAAAGAAACGGCTGAAAGCTGAAACGGAGTTAAACCCGGTTTCAAAGGCAACCTGAGAAATGTCGTTGCGCGTATCTGCTAGCTGAACATAGGCACTTTTTAAAACGCTCTGATCAATAATCTGTCGCGGTGTAGAACCGGAAGCTTTCTTAATCATACGGAGTAAATATTTGCCTGTAATGTGAAGCTTATCGGCATAAAAAGATACTTCTTTATGCGTCAAAGCATGCTTATGAACCATTTCCATAAAGTCCACATAGACGGTTTTATGTGCAATTTTCTTTATGGTTTGTTGCTTCTCATTAGCTATTTCTGCAATTTCCAGTAAGAGATTTACAATGATAGTAATGATGATAGCTTCCGCAAATTTCCCTTTACGCTGACTCTGACTTTCCAGATAAACCATTATCCGATTAAGTCTTATATTGTTCTTTTCAGAAGCCTCCAAAAGATTATACGGATCATCTTTAAAAATCCCCATACTTTCTATAAAATAGGGATTGGAAGAATTCTTAGTAACAAAGTTCCTCTCAAAGAGCAAAAGTTGCATTTCAAATTGTTCTTGCGATTCTGAAAAACCGATAACCGTTGATGGAGCTGCAACAAATATCTGATTTTTACTGACAACGAGCTCTTTCGCATTTATATTCAGATGGATTTCGCCCGATTGACATATACAGATTATGTAAAAATCTGCTCGAAAGGTCTCCTCCGGAAGAATATTAGAAAAGATGCCTGAAGTTATATAGTAAGACTGTTTATGGGTTCCCCCAAATAGTTTTAAAACCTCAGTTAGACTTTTGTGTGTCGCCATATCACCCCAAAGATAAGGAAACTTGGTTCAGCCTAAAATCATAACAGGTAAATAAGAGCTCTTCTCACAAAAAGAAACTAATCTTGCCAATGGGTTTAACTTTATTTTTCCATTAAATAATCCGCGACAGCTTGATATGCCGGCAAAGAAGTAGCATCATTGGCAGCATTTCCTGCAATAGGATGAGAAGCTAATCTTACTATAACCATTTCTGCAGCAGGATTGATATAAATTGCCTGTCCGTGCACACCTCTACCCATAAATGCACCATCATCATTCTCTGTAATCCACCACATATTTCGATAAGACCAGCCTTCTAATTGATCATTCCCTGATTTTGCAAAAGCATCCTTATCACCGCCTTTCATAATGTCTTCCACCGCTTCCGTAGGGATGATTTGCTCGCCATTCCACACTCCTTTATTTCGGATTAATTCGCCAAATCGCCCCAAGTCACGCAGTCCGGCGCTGAGTCCTCCTCCTGCAAATGGAGTTCCTACACCATCCACTTGATAATAGGCGTCCTGCTCCATGCCTATTTTACTCCATATTTTCTCAGAAAGCAGATTAGTTACGGTATTTGCGGAAGCTCGGGAAATAATCCAGCCCAATGCATCCGAGTTGACAGTTTTATACCCGAATGCATCACCGTGCTCTCCCTCTTTTTGGACTTTCGTCAAATAGTCATAATATCCATCGGCACCATCGTAATCCTTGGGTTTGGGATAAGGATTTCCTGCTGCCGAATATGCCCAGATATCAGCATTGGCATCGGCATAATTTTCACTATATTTTAATCCCGTTGTCATATCCATCACCTGTCGTACAGTCGCATCGCCAAATGCAGAGTTTACCAACTCAGGTACATAATGACTTACCTGCTTATTCTCGTCCAATACTCCCTCAGCGACCAATATGGCGGCCAGGGTGCCGGTGAAAGATTTCGTCAAGGACATCACCGCGTGCACCTTGGTAGAATCTAATTCCCCAAAATAGCGCTCATAAACCACTTTTCCTCTATGCATAATCAACATTCCATCCGTGTAATTTTCCCAGAGCGAAGCTTCCCAAGTCATCGGAATGCCACTATTCCAAGGGAGAAAAGTGAGATCATCTATTTTATCATCCAGGTCGTATTCCAATGCCGATACCGGTGTTAAATTGCGCGATACATTCTGCGTAGGTAGAAATTCACGCATGTGCATTACGGACCATCTTAAGGCGGGAAATTCAAAGAATGATCCATCACCGGCTTTCAAAACTCTATCACTAGGCGGTGGAGAGCCCTGCATCCAGTTAAAGTTCACCGGCTCACTTTCCTTCGCTGAAAGGAATTTAGAGTTCTCTTGCGCCTGAATCGGATGGGTAAATACTATCGCCAAAGTCAGGAAAACTATCTGTATAATTGAATATTTCAATGCTTTCATTTTTATATTTTTATATAGTGATTTCATTTACGCTCTGCTTACAACGCTATTCTTTAAGGTGAGATAATTAACCACTCCTGAGACAATTCCCGCAATAATTCCGATAATAATCAGGGCAGTAATAAGGGATACTTCAACAGTGCCTACATAGTTCTGCCATAAAACGGACAATGATGTCAACACGCCAAAGGTAAAGAAACCGTGTTTTAAACTGAGTCCAAAAGTATGAGGAAAGAATTTTTTCTTTTCTCCTTTAATACCAAAGTAACCAACCAATGTAAGAATGACTGCCAGTGTAATTGATAAGCTTACTGCCGTCCCTAATACTGTCTGGTCATTATTGGTTATCGAATCCACAGAAATTGGAATCCTACTGAGTTCTTTGAGGAAGAAATACTGGATTCCACCATTGATAATCGCATTGATAATTCCTGAAATTATAGCGCCTTTCAGAAGTCCTTGCTGTGTTGAGTTCATTTTCTTTCTAATTTTTATAGTGGTTACAAATTAAGTAGTAGTGCTCTGAGTTTAGTCCAGTGTCTGCACTCCTCCTCCATTGACAAAAATCGTTTGACCACTAACCCATTCAGAAACAGGTGCGGCAAAGTATAATATCGCACCGGCGATATCCTCCGGCCTTCCCAGCCTTTTAATCGGTGTATGTGCCAGCATTTTCTCTTCCAGTTCCGGCGTTATGACAGATTCCAGTGCAGCGGTCCGCGTTGCTCCCGGCCCTACTGCATTGATACGGACTTCAGGACCGAAATCATGGGCTAGATTGGCGATAGAGTGATTAACGGCTGCCTTGGAGCCGGAATAGGCACTCATATTTGGGCTTTTATTGATACTCGACATAGAAGTGGTATAAATTATAGAACCATAGCCGGCCTCTTTCATATATGGCACGCAGAGCTGACTTAGTCGCCATCCACTGAATACATTCATTTCATAAACTCTACGGATTTCATCAACAGTAATTTCAAACGGGTTCTCTCGACCACCTCCACCTCCACCGGCATTATTAACCAGTATATGGATTCCCCCAAATTCCTTAATAGCCGTTTCAGTAAGATTCACCAAGTCATCATCTATCAAGACATTGCATTGCACAGCAATAGCATTGGCACCTGATTTACGAAGTTCCTCGGCAGTGCGTTCAGCAGCCTCAATATTATAGTCGCCTATGACAATATTTGCACCGGCATTGGCAAGCATTTCACAAGTAGCTTTCCCGATTCCATTGGCGCCACCGGTAACGATAGCTGTTTTTCCGCTCAAGGCAAATAAATTCTCAAAATTCATCTTTCTATTCTTTAAATTATTCTTAATCATTTTCACAATGCAAAGATATCAGTGAAGAAGCTATACAGTTTACCCCTATTTCCCCATTCCTTGACCGGAATTCCACTTTTTAAAGTAAAAGAGGAATCTTACTGTTGATTTATAGTCTTTCTTGAAGAGCGATTATCAGATTTGTCAATCAGAACATGAATAATGCGGATCTGAGGAATACAAATCACCACGAATGAAATCTGAGTTTAATTCATGTTACGAGGCAATTGCCGAAGTATTCGTTTTATCTGTGTTCTATAATATAAATTTCAAACAACAGTAAAATCTTTTGCAATTTTTACCAATTTTTGGTAATTTTACTTGTGAATTAAAATAATTAAAGTCATGGCACAAAATACATCTGTTGCTTTAGGTGATTACTTTCATGAATTTGTACGTGATCAAGTTTCATCCGGTCGTTATAAAAACATCAGTGAAGTTATTCGAGCAGGTTTAAGATTGCTTGAAGAGCATGAAAACAAAGTAAAGGCATTACGAGAAGCAATTCAGGAGGGATTGGACAGTGGCATTGTAGAAGACTTTAATTTTGAAGAACACCTAGCAGAATTAAAAGCCAGAACTATTAAAAATAGCTAAAGCTATCTTTAAGTATTAATGATAGTAAGTACATTTTTTTACAACTTATGTTACACGATTAACCCCTACTCCCCTTTCAAAAACTGAGGTACAATTCGTTGCGGGTTTTTACTTTCAAATCCATAAGCAATTTCAAGGAGGGTTGCTTCACTCCATGCTCTGCCATAAAAAGAAACACCTACCGGCAATCCATCCACATTGCCCATCGGCAACGAAATAATTGGATAACCTGCTTGTGCTGAAGGTGATGAAGTACCAAATTGATAATTATCTCCATTAACAAGATCCGTTTTCCAGGCAGGATTACTTGTCGGTGCCATTATAGCATCAAGATTGTGCAGATTCATCACTTTATCAATGCCGTTTTCCCGTGAATCGCGCTGCATGAGAGCAAGAGCTTCTTTATATGCAGGTTCGTTTAAATCTCCTTTCTCTAATGCCATTTCAAGATAGAGTTGATTGTAATATTTCAGTTCGATGGAATCCTTTTTATTAAAGGCAATCAATTCTTCTATGCTTTTAATCGCGGCATCCGGTCCAAGGGAAGCAAAGTAATTATTCAGGCCTTCTTTATATTCGTATAGCATTACAGTTATTTCATTAGCAGATGCTGCCGGCCCTGTTACGGAACTGAGTTCAATTACATCTGCTCCTTCTCTTTTAAGAAAAGCCACTGTCTGCTTCATCACACTATCCACCTTAAAGTTAATGCCGGACACACCGATATAAAATCCGATTCTTTTCCCTTTTAAGCCATCCGGATTGAGGAATTGAGTATAGTCATCATAGATTTTGCCTTCAGCTGCTAATGTCTTTTCATCCAGAGGATCAACTCCGGCGACAGCAGCCAGGCAAATGGCCACATCGCTCACTGAACGTCCCATCGGCCCGGGAGAATCCATACTTCCTGCAATCGGAATTACACCACGACGGCTAATCAGTCCTACAGTGGGTTTTATACCTACAATACCATTGGCATGAGAAGGACAAACGATGGAACCATCTGTTTCGGTGCCGATTGTCAACATAGCCAAATTAGCGGAAATTGCTGCTCCTGATCCCGAACTGGAACCGCATGGATTACGCGTTAAATCATAGGGATTTTTCGTTTGTCCGATAAGCCCGCCCCATCCACTACTTGATTGAGTGCCACGGAAATTAGCCCATTCACTCAGGCTTGCCTTTCCTAATATCACTGCACCTGCCTCGCGTAATCTTTTTGCTACTTCGCTGTCTTGCAAGGGATATGATTCTGCCAATGCACGCGAGCCGGCTGTAGTAGGCATACCGTCATGTGTATCTATATTATCTTTCAGTAAAACGGTAATCCCATGTAAAGCACCTCTTGTCTTACCCTCTTTCAATTCCTTGTCCAGTTGTTTTGCGATTTTAATGGCATCCGGATTTACAGTTATGATGGAGTTCAGTTCTGGTCCGTTTTTATCAATTGCTTCGACACGATCCAAATAGGCACGTACTACTTCTTCAACAGTGAATTCTCCTTTATTAAAACCTTCCTGCATCTGTTCGACGCTGTATTCCAGGAAACTGAAATCGTTGTAATCTGTAGTCTTCTTATTCTGCTTAAAAGCAAAAAGGAATATCAGTGCAGTTGCGATACTTAGAAAAATTGAAAGGTATCTTTTCATGGATTTTTTCTTTTAAAGATAGGGATTTTTACAAATAAGGAATTACAAATCGAATAAATGAAGTTCAATTCCTTTTCATAAATTCGATATAAAGGTTTCAATTCATAAGTGATAGTTTCTACTCATATAAATACTGCAACCAAAATCTATAATACTCCAAGCTTAAAACTTTTTCAGCGTTATTGAAAGACTAAGCTGCTATATGTGTATTGATTTATCTTCTTTTGCTTTAGATATTTCACTAAGATTTGCAAAATATTTAATACCTTACTAAAACTAAATAGAAAACACATCTTCTTATGGCTAAAAAGATTTGGTATAGTACTCCTTTAAAATATTATTGGGAAGAAGTATATGGTACTCAAAAGAAATTTACACCAGAGTTCTCTGATATTGACATTTTTAACATTTTAAGACAAAATCTCATTTCACGTCCATATAGAGCAGGGGAAACTAGGGAATACAGAGACCTAATTATATCAGGAATAGAATTGTGGAAAGAGGATATGATGGGTGAATTTTTACATATATTTTTTCTGGAAAAACATTTACGAGATTTTCTTGAAGAAACACCTTTATCAGATTTAGACGGTATAAGAGAGTACCTGTATCAAAATGGTCAAAACAAAACCTTAGAATATTTCATAACAAAAAAACAAGAAAAATGCGTAGTATATAACTATGGTTTACATATTCCGTATGAAAAGGAAGGCTATGCTTTTTCACTTACGTTAATGGAAGATAATTCAATTGAGCTCTATTGGTGTCAAGGGAATAAAAATGGAAGAGTTTCAGATAAATTCTACAAAGACTTAATTGATAGAAAAGATAAAAGGTCACGTACATTATCAAAGATGTATAGACTTGCAATTAACACGATAACGTACATGAATTGCTTCCCGGAGTGCGTGACAGAAGGTGTTCCAAAAAACACAAAAGATAAAGGTAAAAGTAGGTCTAATCAGAATATAATTTTCCAAACTTCAGAAAAAGTAATTGAGTCAGAAATAACCGCGAGATCTAAAAGGCCTCATTTTAGAAAGGGCTTTTTTAGAGTATTAAGATCAGATTATTTTACTCACAAAAAGGGACAAATTATATACGTGAATGAAACCATGGTAAGAGGAAAAGCAAAAACAGTTTCCACTTCAGAAGAAATTGGAGAATTTAAAAGTGGTACTAAATAAAATCATAATATGAAATACACTATTTTAATAATAAGCCTGTTATTCTCATTTGCTTACGCAAATGGGCAACCCTGCGAAGAGTGGTATGAAGACAAACTGGAACCTTCTTCAGAGCTAATAGACTGTGGTGGAAATTTCACAATAGAAAGGTTAAAGAGAGATTCATTTATTTATAAAAGGTATTACCCGGAAACTAAGCAGATTACTCATATATCAACATACACATCAGCTAAACTCAGGAAGTTAAATGGTCCCTATGAAGATAGATGGGATGATGGAACTTTGGTTAATGCTGGATTTTATTCAAAAAATAAAAAAACAGGGCACTGGGTAGAGGATACTGAAGTTGGGTCATATATGAAAGGGAAACGCCATGGAGAATGGAAATGCTATACCAAAGACAGCCTGTTAATTCAAATTCACAACTATGAAAATGGCATACTCCAAGGAGAACAAATCAATTTCGATACTCTTGGTAATATTATCATAAAAGTAGAATATAATAAGGGGAATTTAATAAGAACTATAACTGACTCCAGGGAAGTTTATGATTATGAGCTTCCTAGATTTCCCGGTTGTGAAGACTTAAATTTACCTCCTGACGAGCTCGCAAGTTGTGCCGAAAGGGAATTTTTACAATACATTTATGGCAACTTAAAATATCCCGAAAAAGCACGAGAATTAAACATTGAAGGAAAAGCATATGTGCAGTTTACTATAGATACTGATGGGTATATCACAGATATTGAGGTACTTAATGGAGTATCGAAAGATATAGAGAATGAAGTTTTGTCATTAATAAATAAATCACCCAAGTGGAGACCGGGAACTCAAAATGGGATTCCGGTTAATGTTAGATTCAATTTACCCGTGGTCTTTAGAATAGATTAGGAAGGATAAGTTAAAAAATATTTAAATTCTGACATGGTAATTAGTCTTCCGATAAACCAAATACGCCTTTTCAACTATTTTCATTATATTTACTTGTTGACATGTAAATAACATTTGACGAAAGTCCTAACTCAGAATAACGTCGCTAGGTGAGTATAAACTTTCTCCTTATTAAGTCTATTTCTTGGGGTTAGTTCTTTTGCTTATGCAAATTTTTTAAACTGCGTTTAGCTGCTATTTCCTACTTTTCAATGTAAGGATTCGTCAGAATTCTAACATTATTGTAAAAATGGATACCTATCTCTTCTTAACCTCATATTTTACTAACTATAAAATCTCAAAACTGTTAAATCGATGAATTATAATTTGTTTAAAAATAAATCAATAATCAAATGAAGAATTATGTTTCATCTCTTGAACCAGAGTCATATTGGCTCAAAACCGGACACAGAACGACTTACCCAAAATTGGAAGATAATACTGATACCGAGATTGCAATAGTTGGTGCAGGAATTGGCGGTATCCTTACAGCCTGGCACTTAATTAATCAGGGTAAAAATGTGGCTCTGTTTGAAAGATTCAGAATCCTCAATGGAACTACCGGAAATACTACCTCAAAATTATCGGCTCAACATGGCTTGAATTATGCCAAACTCATCGAACGATACGGCGAGAAAACCGCCAAGTTGTATTATGAGGCTAATATGGCTGGCATCAATGAGATCAAAGCTATAGCAAAAGAACTGAACCTGGAGGAATTCGTGGAAGAAGAAAATATTTATGCCTACACCACCCTACCTGAAAGAGTTCCTTCTTTCAAAAAAGAAATCGAAGCATACAATAAATTGGGAATTGATGGCGAATATCTCACCGAAAGTCCTTTGGGCTATAAAGTGGAAGCTTCTGTAGTAATGTATCATCAAGGAATCTTTCATCCTGTAGAATTTCTAAACGGGGTTTTGGCAGCGGCACAGAAAAAAGGCTTGAAGGTTTATGAAAATACGGTTGTTACTGAAATGGAAAGGAAATCGGATAACGATATTCTCCTAAAGACAAAGGATGGCTGTGAGATAAATTGTAATCAATTGGTTTTGACTACTCACTATCCTATTTTCGAAAAGGATGCTTATTATGATATGTTGATGGCCAGGACTACACACGCAATGGCATACAAGACAGACAAAAAACTGTTTGATGGCGCTCATATTGCCTATGATACACCGTCAGTTACGCTTAGAACTATGGAATATTACGGTGATCATTATTTATTGATTGGTGGGCAAAGTCACATGAGTGGCGACGGTTTTTCAGATGAAGAACGCTATGAGAAAATCGATGAACTAGCTCACAAGTACTTCAGTGTCGGAAAACCTGTTTTTAAATGGTTAACTCATGATCTGATGTCACCTGATCATATACCTTTGATAGGACATCTTTATCCTGACTATAAAAATGTTTACACCATTACCGGACTCAATGCTTGGGGACTGGCTAATTCATCTGCAGGCGCAGTGATGATCTGCGATATGATATGCGGTAAGGAAAACTCGTATGTGCTTATGTATAATCCGCACAGGGAAATGAAGTCAATTCCATCCGATAAAGAAAAAGAAAAAAGCAGTAGTAAAGTCTCTGCGATAAATCAGATAAAGGTCGCGGATTTGAAACCGGATCAGCAGACAATTATAGATCATGAAGGAAAACGTACCGGGGTTTATAAAGACAAAAACGGGAAGATTTATTATTATGATTTAGCTTGTACCCACATGGGATGCGGCTTAGGTTTAAACGACGGAGACAAAACCTGGGATTGTCCTTGTCACGGTTCGAGATTTGACAAATTCGGAAAAGTTATCTTCGGGCCCGCGATAAAGGATTTACCAAAGGTGAATATTTCTAAATAATTTCAATTCATTTAAATTGAATATTTAATTAAAGACAATCCCAGGTTTTACTGCTTGAGCTTGTCTTTTTTATATTTTCTAAAAGTAGAGCGTCAAAGTAATCCCAAGAATTTACCTTAATTTCAGCACTTCTCCTCTACAACCTATTTCTAAAAGTAAAAGCATTATCTTAGCAATTGGGCATGTAAGTAAAACACCGTTCATAAGTGAATTAAAACGCAGCAGAATCTCAATCTATGAAATCAGTTTTTAAAAGATGTTTCGCCATTTCAGTGTTCTTGTTATTTAACCATTTTGGGTTCAGTCAATCCAATGATATTGAAATCACCTTTCTGGGAAATGCAGGATTTTCGATGAGTGATGGAGTAACACATATTTACTTCGATTTTCCATATAAGTCGGGTGCTTATGGTTATATGACTTATAATGAGTCTGAACTAGATAATTTAAAAGAAAATGGAATTTTCATCTTTACCCATAAACATGCAGATCATTATTCTAAGAAACTTCTAAAGAAAATCAACGGAAAAGTTTATGCAAAGTCCAGTCGAAAGAAAATTAGCGAACTAAATAAGGAAATTCCTGATTTTAACATTCAAGCGTTCAAAACCAAACATCGATTTTCTACCAGTCACTATTCTTACTTGTTAGAGTGGAAGGGAATAAGATTTTTTATTTCAGGAGACACAGAACATCCGGAAACTATTGGTTCGATAAAAAGCATCGATTATGCATTCGTTCCGTACTGGATCTTATCTATTGCAAAGGAAAAAGAGATAGAAATCGATACAAAAACAAAGGTCCTTTATCATTTATACCCCAATCAACAATTTGCTGGAGAAAGCCCCGATAATTTTATCAGATTTGACAAACAGGGAATGAGATTTACTGTGCCGGTTGAATAAATCAGCCGATAAGCATAATTCATAGATTTTAAGATGGCGCTAACCAATAGAAAAAAGGTAAGTGTCGGGATTTTAAAAAGATCTATATGAAGCAGTAACTAATACTATAGCAACCATCACAGCCCAAAAAAGATAATTAATCATCAAGCAACTATAACCCAAAACTACTGCAATAGTAAGCTTTGTATAGCACATTTTTATGCAAAAGTCATTCACTGAATAAGCATATCAAAAGTGTATCGTTAAAAGTTATAGCGGCGTTCCCACACTATCAGAAAGGGGCAAATCCCATAATCTTCGTTTTGGATGATTCTGGTTATGTCCTAAGGGAAACAGTGCCAATGAGTACTAAGGTAAATAATTTATAAGTATAGAAACGGTCTCATTGCATGTCATCTGCTTCAATACACATTAAAATAGATTTCTAAAATTGCTCTATCTTTGCCATATCGTAAAGAAAACTAATGATTAAGTCTTATCTCTATACCATACTTCTGTTAAGTCTAACAGCTCTTTCAATAAACGCTTCACCTGCTTTATCAGAGGATTCCTTGGAGAAAGAAAATCTTATTATCACTAAAAATAATATTAAAGCTGTACAGCAACAAGCCTCAAAGTATTCCAAGGCAGGCAATTTGGACCAAGCGGTTAATTTATATGAAAAAATAATAGATTATTCTATTCGCAAAAACAACATATATCTACAATTTGATGGAACCAGTAACATTGCTCAACTCTACCTTAAACATGACAACTATAAATTAGCAGACGAATATATTAAACAAAGCCTGGACATTTGGGATAAAAACCAAGACCAGTTCAAAAAGGAAGCAGTCAATTTACGTCCGGTTTATATTATGTATAATGCTCTCGCTATTTATGAATCAAATGTCAACATGAATTTTGACAAAGCAACTGAATATATAATCGCTGGCTTAAATATGGTAAGAGAACAACCTGACAACACTGATTATGCCATCTTAGCCAGAAATCTTGTTACCATATTTTTTATTCGACAAAACCCTGCTGGATTAAAATACGCACAAGAAATATACAATGACGGCAAGGATAGACAAAATGATTTCCTCACCTCAATAGGTGCTTTCGGCTCAGCTGTCATGTTCACACTGTCACAGGAATATGACGATGCATATTCATATATGCAAGAAGCTGAACATCTAAGGGATGATAATGCACAGAACATCTTTTTCATCAATACGATTTACGCAAATATTTTTGCCGGCCAAAACAATGCTGACTCGGCTAGACACTATTACACTAAGGCTTATAACGCAATCAAGCTAGCATCTGCTACGGATGCTATATATCTCTCACTCTCTTATGGAAGTTTTTTAAGACAATCAGGCAATATTACTCAGGCTGAAGATGTATTCTTAAAAGGTATTCATATTGCCAATCAAACTAATAACCGTGTTTTCACTTTCCGCATATACGAAGAACTTTCCAAGCTCTACTCTGATATGGGCAAAATGGCAGAAGCTCTGACTTATTATAAAATGTATCACGATGAGTCTAGCAGTATTTTCAATATTGAGCAAGAACGAGCAATAAATGATCTGACATTTAAATATGAAGAAGAACGGCACAAAAGCGAACTCCAAAACCATCAAATCCAACTTATTAAGCAAGCCCAGAGATTCAAATCTTTATTATTTATACTCCTTATTATAGCTGGGGCTTCCATAGTCTTTTTTATAATGTACAGGAAGACTAACAAGATGTATACTAAAATCGCTCTTCAATACAAAAGAGCTATAGATACAGAAACCAACCTCACCGGTCAAATAGATCAGCTCAACAGCCAACTATTGCAATTCAAGCAAAAGGATTCTGTAAATGATGTAGCTGATAATCAATCGAATGATAGTGACAATGGAAATGAAGATTTCCATAATGAAGATCTTTTTAATAAGATAGAATCAATAATAAAATCTGAACAATTATATAAAGATAGTACCCTCACAAGAGATAAAGTAGCAGAATTATTGGGGTCAAACAGAACTTATATATCAAGAGCTGTCAACGAAAACTCCGGCATGACATTCAATCAATATATTAACATATTTCGGATTAAAGAATCTCTTGTTATATTATCTAATCCCCATGAAAACATACCTCTAAAAGCCTTATCACAAGATATAGGCTTTGGCTCAATCACTACATTTTACGACCATTTTAAAAAAGAGGTAGGTATGACTCCCGCTAAATACAGGGAAAGAATTCAAGAGCTAGCAAAGCAGTAACATACATTACTACAACAATCTCAGCACTTTATTAACCAATTTCTTTCAATTGCGGCAATTGACAATTTTGGCATTTAAATAGTTTGTCAGCGCACATAGCTATACTTAGTTTTGGCCTAAACATTAAAATAATTAATACATGAAACCAGCAAAATTTTCAACACCACTTGCAAGTTCTATAGCTCTCTTCTTAATACTAAGTCTGCTAAGTTCTTGCCAGAAAGGTCCCGACTTCTTGCTAGACGGGATAGATACTAGTGTAATCTCATTCAGCCTAAAATCCGGAGATGAAGTTTTAGATGCATACATCTATCCCTCCTCCATTGTAATAAGAACAGATTACAATACTGACTTGACAGATGTAGTCTGTGAAATCGAATTAAGCGAAGGTGCAACAATCAGTCCGGATATAACAACAATAAAAGATTGGAGCAACCATTTGGAGTTTACTGTGACATCCGCCAATGGATTAAACTCTAAAGTTTATACATATAGTGTTGAACGTGCATCAATAGGAAGTTACCACCAGGAACACGTATACTTAAGAACTCAAGATGAGGTTAATCAATTTGGAACTCATAACTACACTCGTGTAAAAAGTATTATAATTTCCGATAGTGAAGAAAATCAAATTACTGACTTATCGCCGCTACAATCAATCATAACTATTGATAAAAACTTAACAATTAAAGGCTACCATGGTAAAGAAGTGATTCTCGATAATCTTGCCAGTGTGTCCACCTTTGACATTCTTTCCAAAGACGTTCGAAGAATCAGTATGGAAAGCCTGCACGATGTAGTCAATCTCTATATTGGAACAATTAGTGAAGAACAGAACAACAATCCTACAGCCGATTCATTAAGTGTTACCAATTTCCCATCTCTTCAACATGTTAAAGGAAATCTTGTACTTAACTTCAGAAACTACAATGAAGGTTACGCCATTAGCGGATTTGAAAATCTCAGTAAAATAGATGGTGATATTGTCTTTAATTTCCAATCAGTTCACCTTAAAACCTTTTCAAACATCACTAAGGTTCGCAGTTTACAATTAGGTGGAACAATCATGTC